>LADQ01000020.1 GCA_000961635.1 Hoeflea sp. BRH_c9
TCTTCAGAGCCTTGGACCCGGTCTCCCGATCGATGATGATCATCGGTGATTTTCGCAGGTACCAGCTGATGATCGGAATCCGCAGCAGTTCCTGCTTCGCGACAATCGCGACGTCGGGGAAGAGAACCAAAAACGCCAGCGTTTCCCAGGTGGATTGATGATTGCAGACGATGAGACAGGGTTCCGCCGGAATCCGGTCACGACCGGTCTCGACATAATCCAGCCTGACGACATGCTTCAGCCCGAACAACACCCCCCGCACCCACAGGCGGGTTGTGGCCCTGATGGCCTTCCTGGGCGTGCCAACCAACCAGAAGACCAGCACCCCCAAGGCGAACCAAACGGTCCAGCCGGCAAAGAGCGCGTCGAACATGTGCGATTTAAGGTTGATCTGATACATTAGCGGGGTCAATTCATGCTGTGAGAAGCGGCTGATTGACTCGGCAGCCCCAGATGGGTTTCGTCGTGCCGAAAGACCGGCACGGGCCGCTCTCTCTCTGCAATCCTGTTTCAGCCCGGCGTAGTCATCGCCTATGCCCCAAAGTCAGAATTCCGGACGGAGTTGATGCGGACGCAAGCGTCAGGGCAACCGCGCGTTAAATCAAACGCACAAAGGATATGATAGCACATTGAAGCGCTGGATGATGCCTTAAAGGGATTCAGACCTGAGGCATTGTGCAGCAGGCTTAAGATATCCGGCACGCTCATCCGGATAGGAGAGACCGTTACAACGAACCTTGTTGTGTGACCAAAAACGCGATGGCTGCAAAGAAACAGGCAGAGGCGGCGATGACAAAACCATGCCAGATTGCATTGGCGAACTTCATCCTCTTGGCCGCATGGAAAACCACGCCAACGGTATAGAGCAACCCGCCGGCGATAATGAAACCAAATGGCAACTCCGACCATGACGACCAGACCAGGACGATGCTCATCCAGCCCATGACCAGGTAAAGGGCGGGGCCGAAACGGCCGGGCGTGTTCCAAAACACCAGCTTGAGCGTCATGCCGATGATCGCCAGGGCCCAGACAACGCCAAGGACAAGATAGGCCAAACCGCTGCCGATCATGACGACCAACGGCGTATAGGTGCCGGCAATCTTCAAATAGATCGCCGCATGATCGATCCGGCGCAAGACGGGCCGGATACTCTCCCACGGCGTCATGTGATAAAACGCCGAGGCTGCGAAAGTGGCAATCAATGTGATCGCATAGATTGTAATTGCGGTGATTTCCCAAGGCGAGGCGACCTGGGCGGACCAGATGAGCAACAGAATGGCCCCGGATACCGCACCAACGACGCCGATTGCGTGCATACTGCCGTCAGCAACTCGCTCTGACCTTGAGTAATCGGGGTACATTCCTTACCTCCAAGTTCCGCATCGACGCCAAATTCTTGCAGCAAACGCAGCGACGGTTAAGCAAGAACTTGCTGCCGCGATTCCGAAGCCAACAGCCGCGGCCACAGCAGTCATATCGGGTTCAACCTTGTCGGCGGCAAGTGCGTTCCTGAACATCAGTTCCTCCTGGCCCCTTGTCCCGGCTTTCGCACTGAACCAGAAAGACGCCGATCAATGGGCCTATCATCGCTCCTCTGAAGGCCAGTTTTCGTTAGCGCAGAAAGCTTTAGCGCCACGATCAGTTTGATAGTCTCTGGCTATAGCCTCGTCGAGTTTTGATTGTCGCTCCGCGACAAGATGATGCATGTCCTTCATTGTCGCGGAGGAAGCTGGTCCGCCGCATTGGCATTTTGCGTCCATTGCGGGTCAGACGGATTCGATCCGGGCGCAGGCCACCCCATCCACCCAGGACGCGAGGGCCGCGCGCTCGGGCGGCAACTGAACGGCGATCCCGCCCGCGAAGGTCTCGAACGCCTTCCGGTTCATGGCATTGAGGCCAACAAGGACTGGTACGTCCATGGCCACCGCTTCGGCGATCACGTCGCGAAACCCTCGCCCTTCTGCCTCATGCTTTCCGAACTTGTTGATGATGAGCAGGTCCGCACCTGATGCGAGACGCGCAGAGACCAGCCCCACAGCCATCTCCAGCGCGGCGGGGTCGAGGCGGCAACCACGTGCGGATGGACCCAGGTCCTGGCTGATGCGCAGGACGGGGCCTTCGGGAAGAACCCGCACATCCATGTCGCAGGGACCCGAGTCGGCTCGCTCACTGTTAATCTGGACGACCCCCAGACAGCGCAACCCTCGTGCGGCAAGGTCATGGGACAACCCTTCCAGGATCAGGTCAGTATCGCCTCGTCCTGGCGCCATTGTGTAGGCAAACATCACTTATCCACTTCTTAGGTCTGGCAGAATGGCTGGAATTCGACGAGCGAGCCGGCGGGCAGCTCATCTGTTTCTGCGGGAAGGAAGATCAAGCCGTCCGTTTCCGGCAAGCGGGCGACACGTCCTGAATGGGTGGCGTCTTGGAAGGTGACGACCTCGCGGCCATGGGCGGCGAACCCGGCCAGGGTTGCGGGTCGCAACTCGCAGCAACCCGGCTTGCGGGAAATGGCCTCTGCTGTGATGACAAGGCGTCTTGCTGCGCCGTTTCCCGCTTCACCGGTGAGCCCCCGGACGAGCGCCGTGCCGAAGACCTGCCATGTGACAAACGCCGCCAGTGGATTACCGGGCAGGCCAAGCCAGAACGTGGACCCGATACGCCCGAAGGATACCGGCTTGCCGGGCTTGATGGCGACTCCGCTGAAGACGAGTTCCGCGCTTAGGGCAGCAAGCGCCGCCTTCACGTGATCCTCTTCGCCCACTGACATCCCGCCGGTGGTGATGACGAGGTCGGCACGCCCTGCCATATCTTCAAGTTGCCGGGCCAGGCCCTCACTGCAATCTGCACCCTGGGCCGTAGCTACAAGGCATAGACCACTTCCGCCCAGCGCAGCGGTCATCATGGGCGTATTGACGTCCCAAACCTCCGCGGCTGCCAAGGAGGCCCCCGCCCGCCGGATTTCATTGCCTGTTACAATCAATGCCACGCGAAGCCGCCGGCGCACATGGACGACGCCGACACCGGCAGCAGCACACGCGGCGATCTGCCTCGGACCAAGACGGCAGCCGCTCTCCAGCAATATCGCGCCTTCGGCCATTTCGCTGCCAGCCCGTCTGATATTCTGCCCGGATGTCGGGCGTCGCTGGAGGTGGATACGATCACCCTCACGAGTAATGTCTTCCTGCATCACGACAGCATCCGTCCCATCGGGTACCGGAGCGCCGGTAAAGATGCGAGCCGCTGCTTTTCCGGCAAGCGGTTGTGCCCCGCCCTGCCCTGCAGGAATGCGCGCAACGACGGGCAGCGTCCAGGGTCCGTCGCCCGTCAAGACCCCGACCGCATAACCGTCCATCGCGGCGTTATCGAAGGGTGGGGCCATGGTCCGTGACCGGACCGGCTGTGCCAGGATCCGGCCCACCGCACGACCGAGGTCGATCGGCTCGGTTCCGCCTACCGGAGCCACCAGCGCCGCAATCCGGGACAGGGCATTGTCGATGCTGATCAACCCACTGGGGGCGCCCTGCTCGTCACATCCGCATCCTGGCGACGCGATGGCTTGATGGATCGTCATTGTGCTGCCTCCTTGAGGAAATGGCCGGGTCCGATACTGCAATCGAGGTCGCGCAAACGGCCGTCCTTCAGACCGTAAACCAGCCCATGCACCCGAATATTCGCACCGTTTCGCCATGCCTTTTGCAGGATCGGCGTCTCGCAAACGCGCCGGACACTCTCAACAGCATTCAATTCAGACAGACGGTCACGTCGCGCTTCCATATCAGGTTCCCGCGCCAGATCGACGGCAAAGCCGCGGGCCAGGCGCCGTATGGGTTCCAACCAATGATCGGCAAGACCGTGTGGCAGATCCTCGGTCGCAGCCTTGACCCCGCCACAGCCGTAATGGCCGCAGACGATGATCTCACGCACCTTCAGCGACTCGACCGCGAATTCGAGCGCGGACAACAGGTTCATGTCAGAGGAATGGACGACATTGGCTACGTTTCGATGGACAAACACCTCACCCGGATCGAGACCGGCGACCACATTCGCGGGAACACGGCTGTCCGAACAACCAATCCAGAAAAACTCCGGGGCCTGTTGCGTGGCAAGCCGGGCAAAATAGTCGGGCTCTTCGGCCTGGCGTTGAGCCGACCACTCAAGATTGCGCGCCAACAGATCTTTAAGCAATTGAAGCCTCCGAAAAAGGCGGCAGACCGCGTCGTGCCCGCATGCGCTGCGACAACGTTTTGAGATCGACTCGCGTCAGGCGAGCGCGTGCAATCGGCAGCAGGATCGCGTTCTCGGCCACAAGCTGGCGGCGCACCCGAGCCGCGAAACTCATCAGCATTTTGCTGTCCTGAGGTGACGGATCACAGCCAGTGTCGAGACCGCGCACAAGAATCGCCCGGACCATGGGCAAAAGACGTGTGGCCTCGTCCTGGTCGGTACGGATCCGGCTGATTACCCGTTCGATTACATCCTCCGGCCGGCAACGTTGGGCAAGCAGGGGAAACAGATCTTCGGTTTCGTCGCGCACGTGAACGTTCAACTCCTCGTTCAGAAACCGCAGCACGGTCAGTGCGGCTTGTCGGTCAAAAGACGCGGAAGTCGCGAGCCCCTCGATTACCCCGCAGATCTGCCGTTCGCGCAGGTGATCCTCGCTGATGAACTCGAGAGGGGCGGCAAGCAGGACCGGATCTGTCGGGGAAAGACCATCGCCGCGTCGAACTGGCTCTGAGTGTTTCATGACTCGCCCTTCCGTGCGCTTCAGATTGGCAGAAGGCTTGCGCCCGTGATCTTGGCTCCATTTGCCAGCGTCTCGACGAACTCCCGCGATGCACGAGCCCAAGCCGCTTTCTCCAGCGCCTGGGCGATCTTGGGTCGGACAGTCTCAAACGGAAGCACCTGCCCCTCCGCTGTGGCGTTCAGCCGAATGATGTGCCAGCCATGCCGCGACAAAACCGGCGCGGGCGTCATTCCGCCTTCGGGAAGCGCGCGAAGGACCTTCTCGAACTCCGGAACCGTGTCGCCCGGCCCAAGTTGCCCCAGATGACCCGCCGACGCCTTTGATCCGCAGTCGCTTTCGCGGGCCGCCAGGGCAAAACTCTTTGCATCGCCATCCAGTTTTTCAAGCACAGCTTTTGCGCGGGCCTCAGCCATGACCCGCGCCGTATCGTCTCGCGGATCACAGGCGCACAGGATATGAGACACGTCCCAGAGCGGTGCTGACCGGAAGCGTGCAGGGTCTTTTGCCCATTCCGCTCGGATTGCCTCCTCAGTCACCGGATCGATGCTCAACGCCTCGTCCAGAAGGGTGCGGATCAGGGCTTCCTCTTCTGTCTCCACGCGACCGGGGGCAAGTTCCTCGGGATTTGCCTCAAGTCCACGGGCCCTCGCCTCTTGCAGAAGGAGGGTGCGGATCGCGAGCGCCTGCGCGGCCTTTCGCCATGCTATCCCCGGCTTGTTCTTGGGCGATACATGATTTTGGGTTTCTTCCGCGATCCTTCGCGTATCGATGCGTTCGCCGTTTACCACCAATTCGGTTTCGATTGCCTTGGGAGCGGTCTCGATACCGGCGATGGGCTGGCCGTTGGCCGAGATAACGGTTCTAGGACTGGAGCTCATCTCTCTCACTCCGCAGGTGTTGTGATAGAGGGGCCACGCTTGGCCCGCAACTTGTCAAAGGCGCGGCGCCGTTCTTCGAGCGGGCGGCGACGGCGCGAACGCACGATCTGATAGCCCGACCGCGTCAGCAGGTAGCGGAAGGGCGCGGCAAAACCGGACCAGATATGCACCAGCCGGGTGAACGGAAACAGCATGGTGATGATCAGCCCAAGGAAGATGTGCAGCTTGAACAGCCAGTGCACGTCAACCACTGTCACCCAGGCGTTCACGTTCCAGGTCACCACGCTTTGCGACCATTCCATGAACCGGATCATCTCGGCGCCGTCCATGTGCTGAAGCGATTGCGTGATGGTCAGCAGCCCGATGGCAAGCTGCAACCAGATCAGGATCATGATCAGGATATCGAGGGTGGTCGAGTTGACCCGGATCCGGGGATCGACCAGCCTGCGGTGCAACAGCATGGTGCCGCCGATCAGCGCGGCCAATCCGGCCGGACCGCCGATCAGGACCGCCATCCACTGCTTCATCCCGTAGGGGACCCCAAGGGCATCCAGCACCCAGACGGGCGTGAACAGCCCGACAAGGTGGCCAAAGAACACCGTCAGGATGCCAACATGGAACAGGATCGACCCCCAGATCAGTTGCTTGCGGCGCAAGAGCTGGCTGGACGAGCTTTTCCAGGTGAAGGGATCGCGTTCATAGCGCGCGATGGATCCCAGCAGAAAAACGGTCAGCGCGACATAGGGCATCACCCCGAAGATGATGAAGTTGAGATCGAAACTGCCGAACATGTCATGCGCTCCTGTTCAGGGGTGTGAGGGTGTCCATGCCTGCCAGCATGTCGCGGACCTGTGGGCAGCCGGCATTGGGATCGGGGCCGAAGGTTACTTCGGTCTCTTCCCAGACCGCATCCAGCGCTTCGAGATCGGTGGGGTCATCGTCGGGCTGCTGCAGCATCTCCGCAACGGCGGCCGTATCCACTGTCGTCCCGGACAGATGCATCAGGGCCGCGAATACCGGTCCATAATGGCTTTCGCGCCGGCCCAAGCGGGTGCGGATCGCATCAAAGATATGCGCCGCATCCGCCAGGATCTCCTGCGCCTCCGCAAAGGGGCGTGTGGACAGGAATTCCAGCAACACCGGCAGATGGTCGGGCAATTCGCTGGTAACGGGGTCAAACCCTGCATCGCGGTAGGTTTCCAGAAGGCTGACCATCGCCCCGCCCCTGTCGCGGCTTTCGCCATGGACATGTTCGAACAGGTTCAGGGACAGAGTGCGCGACCGGTCGAACAGCATGACGTAAGCCTCTTGCACGTCATAGATATCGCCGGCCGCCAGCCAGTCGGCCAGTTTGGCCAGTCCCCGCTGCGTTGTCGCTGGGATACGGGCGTCAGCGGTCAATGCGGCTCTGACTTCCGGCATCGCCGCCTGCAACTCCGTCGACGGATAGCTCAGCAGAAGCGAGAGTGCCTTGAATGTGCGATCCATCATCAGAATGACTCCGTCGGAAGGGCAAAGGATTTCTTCTTGCCGCCGAACATGGTGGTCTTCCCGGTTTCGCCGCTGGAACATCCGTTGCCATCGGTAAAGCCGCAGCCGCCGCGAATATCCGCACCTTCCTCGTTCTGTTCGCGGTGCGCCGTCGGGATCGCGAAACGATCCTCGTAATCGGCGATCGCCATGATCTTGTACATGTCCTCGATCATCCGGCCTGACATGCCGACGCGCGCAGCGATGGCTTCGTCACGCACGCCGTCAACGCTCAACGCCCGCATGTAGAGCCGCATCGCGGACATGCGTTCCAACGCATGAACGATTGGTTCCTCGTCGCCCGCCGTCAGCATGTTGGCCAGGTACTGTACCGGAATGCGCAAGCTCCGAACGTCGGGCATCTGGTCGCTCATCGCGATCTGTCCGGCTTGCGCCGCGTTCTGGATCGGCGACAGCGGCGGGATGTACCAGACCATTGGCAACGTGCGATATTCAGGATGCAGCGGGAACGCGACCTTCCAGTCCATCGCCATTTTCCAGATCGGGCTGACCTTTGCGGACTCGATCCAATCCTCAGGCACACCGTCGCGGCGGGCCGCGGCGATCACCTCGGGGTCATTGGGGTCGAGGAACACGTCAAGCTGTGCACCGTAAAGATCGGTCTCGCGCTCGGAACTGGCCGCCGCTTCGATCTTGTCGGCATCATAAAGGATCACACCCAGATAGCGGATGCGGCCCACGCAGGTTTCGGAGCAGACTGTCGGCTGGCCGGATTCAATCCGCGGATAGCAGAAGGTGCATTTTTCCGATTTGCCTGTGTCCCAGTTGTAATAGACCTTTTTGTACGGGCAGCCCGAGATGCACATCCGCCAGCCCCGGCATTTTTCCTGGTCGATCAGGACGATCCCATCCTCCTCACGCTTGTAGATCGCGCCCGAGGGACACGAGGCGGTGCAGGTGGGATTGAGGCAATGCTCGCACAGGCGCGGCAGATACATCATGAAGGTATTTTCATACTCTCCATAGATCTGCTTCTGGATGTTCTCGAAATTGTAGTCCTGCGACCGCTTCGCGAATTCACCGCCCAGGATTTCCTCCCAGTTCGGACCCTTCTCGATCTTCTCCATCCGCTCGCCGGTGATCTTCGACCGCGGGCGTGCGGTGGGAAAGGCGTTCATGTCGGGCGCGGATTTCAGGTGGTCATAGTCGAAATCGAACGGCTCATAATAGTCGTCGATCTCCGGCATGTTGGGGTTGGCGAATATGTTTGCGAGAATCCGCCATTTGCTCCCCTGTTTGGGGTGCAGCTTGCCGGATTTCGACCGGTGCCAGCCGCCATTCCAGCGCGCCTGATTTTCCCAGTCCGTCGGATAGCCGGTGCCCGGTTTGGTTTCGACATTGTTGAACCAGGCGTATTCCACGCCCTCGCGGCTCGTCCAAACATTCTTGCAGGTGACCGAACATGTGTGACACCCGATGCATTTGTCGAGGTTCAGAACCTTGCCGATTTGCGCGCGAACTCTCATTCTGCGGCCTCCACTTTTACGGTTGCAGGCTGATCCAGCCAGTCGATGTTTTTCATCTTGCGCACGATGACGAACTCGTCGCGGTTGCTGCCCACAGTGCCGTAGTAGTTGAAGCCGTAGGAGAGCTGCGCATAGCCGCCGATCATGTGCGTGGGCTTGAGCGTGGTGCGGGTGACGGAATTATGGATGCCACCGCGGTTGCCGGTCTTTTCCGATCCGGGCGTGTTCACGATCTTTTCCTGCGCGTGGTACATGAACAGCGTGCCTTGCTTGATCCGCTGGCTCACCACCACCCGCGCGGTCAGCGCGCCGTTGATGTTGTAGGCCTCGACCCAATCGTTATCGACCAGGCCGGCTTTCTGTGCGTCCACTTCGGACATCCAGACGACCGGGCCGCCCCTGTTGAGCGTCAGCATCAGCAGATTGTCGGTGTAGGTCGAGTGGATGCCCCATTTCTGGTGTGGCGTGATGAAGTTTAGCACCACATGCGGGCTACCCTCGGCCGCGTCGCTGTTGACAGCCTTGGTGATGGTCTTCAGGTCCACCGGCGGACGATAGCTGACAAAGCCTTCACCAAAGGCGCGCATCCACAGGTGATCCTGATAGAGCTGCTGCCGCCCCGTCAGAGTGCGCCACGGGATCAATTCGTGCACATTGGTGTAGCCGGCATTGTAGCAGACATCTTCGCTCTCGATGCCGGACCAGGTCGGCGACGAGATGATCTTGCGCGGCTGGGCCGCGATGTCGCGGAAGCGGATCTTGGTGTGATGCGCGCCTTCGGCCAGATGCGCGTGGTGACGGCCGGTGGGCTTTTCCAGCTCTTCCCACGCCTTGACGGCCACTTCGCCATTGGTTTCAGGCGCGAGCATCAGGATCATCTCGGCCGCATCGATGGCGGTATCGAGCTTCGCATGCCCCTTCGAGACACCCTCGTCCAGCACGACACCGTTGAGATCGCGCAGATGACCCACCTCGACCTTGGTATCCCAGTTGATCCCCTTGCCGCCATTGCCCAGTTTTTCAAGCAGCGGCCCGACGGAGGTGAACTTCTTGTAGAGATTGGGGTAATCACGCTCAACCGCGATGTAGTTCGGCGCGGTTTTGCCAGGGATCAAGTCGCATTCGCCCTTCTTCCAGTCCTTCACATGGGCTTGCGCCAGTTCGCCTGGCGTGTCGTGCAACAGCGGAAGCTGGACGATGTCGGTCTCGACCCCAAGCACTTCGGGCGCCACTTCCGAGAATTTCAAGGCGATCGACTTGAAAATCTCCCAGTCGGACTTGCTCTCGTATGCCGGATCCACAGCCGCCTGCAGCGGGTGAATGAACGGATGCATGTCAGAGGTGTTCAGGTCGTCTTTTTCGTACCAGCTGGCCGTCGGCAGCACGATGTCGGAATAGACGCAGGTTGTGGACATGCGGAAGTCGATGGTCACCAGCAAGTCCAGTTTGCCTTTCGGCGCCTCGTCATGCCAGACCGCCTCCTTCGGCATGACGCCGCCTTCTTCGCCCAGGTCCCTGCCCATCACGCCGTGGTCGGTGCCCAGCAGGTGCTTGAGGAAATACTCATGTCCCTTGCCGCTGGACCCCAGCAGGTTGGACCGCCAGACAAACAGGTTGCGCGGCCAGTTCTCCGGCGCATCCGGGTCTTCGCAGGACATTTGCAGATTGCCGGATTTCAGCTGCTCGGCGACGTAATCCTTGATCTCCCTGCCCGCCGCCTTTGCCGCCTTCGCCACCTCAAGCGGGTTGGTTTTCAGCTGTGGCGCGGATGGCAGCCAGCCCATCCGCTCGGCGCGGATGTTGTAGTCGATCAGGCTGATGTCCCAGTCGCCTTCGGGGGCGGTGGGCGACAGGATCTCGCCGGCGCTCAGCGTCTCGTAGCGCCACTGGTCGGTGTGTGCATACCACGCGCTCGTGGAGTTCATGTGCCGGGGCGGACGGCTCCAGTCCAGCGCAAAGGCCAGAGGCTGCCAGCCGGTCTGTGGCCGCAGTTTTTCCTGGCCAACGTAATGCGACCAGCCGCCCCCTTCCTGACCGATGCAACCGCACATCACCAGCATGTTGATGATGCCGCGATACGCCATGTCCATGTGATACCAGTGATTGAGACCGGCGCCGAGGATGACCATGGACTTGCCTCGGGTCTTTTCGGCGTTGGATGCGAACTGCCGGGCGACGGCAATGATCTTTTCGCGCTCCACACCGGTGATCTTTTCCGCCCACGCCGGGGTATAGGGACTGTCTTCGTCAAAATTACTGGATACCCATTTGCCCCCAAGGCCGCGATCGAGGCCGTAATTGGCGCAGAACAAGTCGAACACCGTCGCGACCAGCACCTCCTGCCCGTTGGCCAGGGTTACGCGCCGCGCCGGGATGTTCCGTGTCAGCACGTCGGGGTGATCGCATTTGACGAAGTCGCCAGTGGCCACACCGCCGAAATAGGGGAAATCGACCCCAACGACCTCATCATGATCTCCGTCAAGAATCTGACTGAGGCGCAACTGCACATCCGTGCCCTTGGCGCGTTCCTCCAGGTTCCACTTGCCTTCTTCGCCCCAGCGGAAACCAATGGATCCGTTGGGCGCCACGATCTGCCCGGTGGTCTCGTCATAGGCAACCGTCTTCCAGTCGGGGTTGTTGGTCTCGCCCAGCTTGCCGTCGAAATCCTCTGCGCGAAGCATCCGGCCCGGGACAAGATGCCCGTCCTTTTTGTCCAGCCGGACCAGCATCGGCATGTCGGTGTATTTGCGCGCGTACTCCTCGAAATACTCGGCCTGCCGGTCGAGGTGGAATTCACGCAGGATGACGTGACCCATTGCCATCGCCAGGGCGGCATCTGTGCCGGCCTGCGGGTTTAGCCAGATGTCGCCAAACTTCGCGGCCTCGGAATAGTCCGGGCTGACCACGGCCGACTTTGTGCCGCGATAGCGCACCTCGGTGTAGAAATGCGCGTCAGGGGTTCGCGTCTGCGGCACGTTCGAGCCCCAGAGCATCAGGAAGCCGGCATTGTACCAATCGGCGCTTTCCGGCACGTCAGTCTGTTCGCCCCATGTCTGCGGCGATGCGGGTGGAAGGTCACAATACCAGTCATAAAATGACATGCAGGTGCCGCCCAACAGGCTCAGATATCGCGAGCCTGCGGCATAGCTGACCATCGACATGGCCGGAATTGGAGAAAACCCGAATACCCGGTCTGGCCCCCAAACCTTGGCGGTGTGGGCATTGGCGGCGGCGATGATTTCGGTTGCTTCATCCCATGATGCACGGACAAAACCGCCCTTGCCGCGCGTCTTGGTGTAAGATCCGCGCAACACCGGATCGTTCTGGATCGCCGCCCAGGCCGCGACCGGCGTCATCGTCTCGCGCATCTTGCGCCAGGCGCGCATCAGGCTGCCCCTGATCAGCGGGTTCTTAACGCGATTGGCGGAATAGAGATACCAGCTGTAGGAGGCGCCGCGGGCGCAGCCGCGTGGCTCATGGTTGGGCAGTCCCGGACGGGTGCGCGGATAATCGGTCTGTTGGGTTTCCCAGGTGACGATGCCGGATTTGACATAGATCTTCCACGAACAGGACCCGGTGCAGTTCACCCCATGGGTCGAGCGCACGATCTTGTCGTGCCGCCACCGGTTGCGGTAGGTGTCTTCCCAATCCCGGTTCTCGCGGGTGGTCTGACCCCAACCGTCCGAGAACTGCTCAAGCGCGGTGCTTTGGAAGAAGTTCAATCTATCGAGCAGATGGCTCATAGTGCTGTCCTTTCGGTTTTCTGGTTCGGAGCAACGGCTGCCGCCGCCCGGAAATACATTCGTGTCATTGTGCTGGCTGGGCTGCGGAAGGCCGTGCTGCACGACCTTGTTCAACGTCGTAAAGCAGCCCGCCGCGGCGCGTGTAGACGACCCACGTGATGCCAAGGCACAGCACGTAGAAGGCCAGGAAGCCCCAGAGAGCGCCCACGGCGGATCCGGTCATCGCGATCGAGGTGCCGTAAGCCTTCGGGATGAAGAAGGCGCCATAGGCTGCGATAGCCGAGGTGAAGGCGACAATCGCTCCCGACTCCATACCGATCTGCCGCTTGCGTTCGTCCGCGGAAAGATGGGGCATCAGGCGCGGCACTTCGTTGGCCATGATCACCGGGATCATCTGGAAGGTCGACGCATTGCCGACCCCGGTCAGGAAGAACAGCGCCATGAAGCAGGCGAAGAAGCCGATGAAGGACCCCAGGCCAAGGAAGAGGATCACGCCGAACGTCGCCGCGATCATCGCGGCAAAGGTCCAGAAGGTCACCCGCCCGCCGCCGAACCGGTCGCTGATCCAGCCGGTCGCGGCACGGCTCAGCGCCCCCACCAGCGGCCCCAGAAACACGTAATTCAGCGCGTTCACCTCGGGAAAGGCCAGTTTCGTCAGAAGCGGAAAGCCGGCGGAATAGCCGATGAAGCTGCCGAAGGTGCCAGTGTAGAGGATGCACATCAGCCAATTGTGCTTGCGTCCGAAAATCACCGCCTGGTCGGCGAAACTTGCGCGCGCATCGGCTATGTCGTTCATTCCCAGCCAGGCCGCGATAGTGGCGAGAAGGATGAACGGCACCCACACAAACCCTGCGTTCTGCATCCAGAGCTGGCCGCCATCCGTGAGCTCCTGCGGCGCTCCACCCATCGCGCCGAACACGCCGATCGTGATCACCAGCGGCACCAGAAACTGCATCACGCTGACGCCGAGATTGCCCAGGCCTGCGTTCAACGCCAGCGCATTGCCCTTTTCGGCCTTCGGGAAGAAGTATCCGATATTGGCCATGGACGAGGCGAAGTTGCCGCCGCCGAAACCGCACAGAAGCGCAAGCACGAGGAAGATCAGGTAAGGGGTTTCGGGGTTCTGCACAGCGTAGCCGATGCCCAGTGCGGGCAGCAGCAGCGATGCGGTCGAGAGCGTGGTCCACAGCCGCCCGCCGAAGATCGGCACCATGAAGCTGTAGAAGATGCGCAGGGTCGCCCCCGAAAGCCCCGGCAGTGCCGCCAGCCAGAACAGCTGGCTCGACGTGAAATCGAAGCCGATCGCGGGCAAGCGCGCCACGACCATCGACCACACCATCCAGACCGAGAAGGCCAGGAGCAGCGCCGGGATCGAGATCCAAAGGTTCCGGCGTGCGATCCGGCGCCCCTTCTCGGCCCAAAACTGCGAGTCCTCGGGCCGCCAATCTTCAAGCACGCGCGGCATGTCGGTCTTGCCAGGTATGTGGATCTCTTCCATCTCCGGCAGGGCTGGCAGTCTGTCGAGCGCTACGCCCTGTGATTTGCGCTCCATGGCGCGGATCGACAGGTGCATCCAGGCCAGCGAGATAGCGACCAGCAGGAAGAGAAGCGCGAAGCAGGACGTATAGATGCCCGTGAGATCGAGCAGCGCCCCGAAAGCGATGGGCAGGACGAAGCCACCCAGACCCCCGATCATGCCGACCAGACCGCCGACCGCGCCGACATGTTTCGGGTAGTAGACGGGAATGTGCTTGAACACCGCAGCCTTGCCGAGGCTCATGAAAAAGCCAAGTGCGAACAACACCGTCACGAAGGGCCATAAGCCCAAGCTCGTGGTGAAGGCGATGGGACCGTTCTTGCCCTCGATGACGTAGGAGGTTGGCGGGTAGGACAGCATGAACAGAAACACCAGACTGAAACCGAACGTCCAGTACATGATCGACCGCGCGCCGAATTTATCGGAAAGGTGCCCGCCATAAGCGCGGAAGAGCGAGGCGGAGAGGCTGAACGACGCCGCGGCCATGCCTGCCGTGCGAACGTCCACTTTGTAGACGTCTATCAGGTAGTGTGGCAGCCACAGCGCGAGCGCCACGAATGCGCCGAAGACGAAGAAATAATAGAGCGAGAAACGCCAGACCTGCACATTCTTCAGGGGAGCGAACTGTTGTGCAAACGAGGGAGCCTTTGCACCTGTCCTGCGCCGCTCGACAAGCTCTGGATCGTCCTTGGCCAAGAAGAAGAAGAGAACGCCGATGATGGCCAGCCCGGCCGCCCAGACATAGGCAACACCATGCCACCCATAGGCAACCATGACGAAAGGGGCAACGAACTTGGTGACCGCTGCGCCGACGTTTCCGGCCCCGAAGATGCCAAGGGCCGTGCCCTGACGGCCTGCATCATACCAGCGGCTGACATAGGCCACACCGATGATGAAGGACCCGCCCGCCAGCCCGATGCCGAGCGCCGCGATCAGATACATGACATAGGTGTCCGCCAGCGTCAGCGCCCAGGTAGCCATCGCAGTCAGGATCATCTGGCCGGAAAAGACCAGGCGCCCGCCGTATTTCTCGGTCCAGACACCCAGAAACAGGCGGGTGACGGATCCGGTCAGAATCGGCGTCGCCACAAGCAGGCCGAACTGGGTGTCATTCAGGCCGAGCTCACCCTTGATGGCGACTCCGATGATGGAAAAAATCGTCCAGACCGCGAAACAGGCGGTGAAGGCGACTGTACTCAGGCTCAAGGCGCGCGTCTGATCTGCGCGTGAGGCCGTGGCTACCATCTGCATGAAAGTGTCTCCCGGAAGTATGGCGTTGTTAATCCCAAGCGGATCTCGGTGCCAAACTTGCGGTCGGAGCGATTCAATTGTTTGATCTAAATCACAAAACAGGGAAAACCGTTGCAAAATAAACGGCTTGCATAATTATGCTGTCCCGATGGCTGTGCACGATCAAGCCGCCGTCCGTACAGATCAAGCGAGCTCTTGACAAATATCAAGCAAAATGTTGATCATCGGGCCGCACGGTGGGAGGGCGCCCAAGCATGCCCGAGTCAGCATACCAAGACATCCGGAAGCTTCATCTATTTTCGAACATGGCGGATGAGCATTTTCAGTCACTCATGCGCGGAGCCTATGTGCAGAATTTCCCCCCGCAGATCGAATTGATCACCGAGGGCGAGCCGAGCGATTTCCTGCACGTCGTCCTTTCCGGTTCAATTGATCTGTTTTCGCAATGGAACGGCCGGGATACCAGCATGGCGACGGTGCGGCCCGTTTCAACCTTCATTCTTGCCGCAACAATCAATAACGCGCCCTATCTGATGTCGGCCAGAACGCTGGAGAAAAGCCGGATTGTGCTTGTTCCAAGTCAGGATGTGCGCGCCATCTTCGACATCGATGGAAACTTTGCCCGTTCAATCGTGACAGAGCTCGCGCAATGCTATCGGGCTGTCGTCAAGACACAGAAGGATCTCAAACTCAGAACCTCGCTCGAACGGCTCGCGAACTACCTTCTGCGGCAACAGAGACGCGCGGGTGGCGGGACTGTGTTCGACCTCGAATTCGAAAAGCGCCGGCTTGCGTCGGTGCTTGGCATGACACCTGAAAACCTCAGCCGGGCTTTCAAGGGTCTTCAACCCTACGGCGTCACTGTGTCCGGCACCCGCATCACGATTGGTGATCAGGCCGATCTCGAGAAGTTCGCGAAGCCCAGTCCGCTGATTGACGACTTCTCAACCTGAAAGACAGACCAGTGACCAAATCGATGACCGGAGCCGCCGGGGACCTGGCCGGGTAGCACCCGGAATTCTGCAATGCGCATTCGGCCCATTCCGCACGATTTGTTGATCCTTTTCATCAAGATTAAGAAGGCGTATGGGTTGGCGCAACCGGTAACTGAAATGCCGGTTGAGGGCCGATATGTTTAGGTTTGCCGTGATTCGGTGGAGAACTGGGCTAATTGCCAGGCGCTGCGCGTGGTTCAGCCTTGGATGGATAACTCTCGCGTTGGGCGCCATCGGCGTTGCGCTTCCGCTTTTGCCGACAACGCCATTCATCATCCTTGCCGCATTCGCGTTTGGCAGAAGCTCACGAAGGTTGCAGAACTGGCTGGAAAACAATCGTACATTCGGTCCGATCATCGCCGAATGGCGGACAAGCGGCGCCATTGCCCCACGCAACAAGGCGATGGCGATCGTGATGATGCTCGCCACCTTCAGTGCGAGCATCGCAATGGGTATCGCCTCGCTGGTGCTGATCATTCAGGGCGTCTGCATGTTGGGCGCGGCCGCCTTCATTCTCAGCCGTCCCAACTGCTCCGGCTAAACCGGCGCCCGCGCGTGACATGACCAGCTTCAAATTCGCATGATCGGCAAGCCAAGTTGATCAACGGCATTCTCGCGGGTGGAAATTCGGTTCGCCGCAGGTAGTGGCGTGACCCTGGCTCGCCCAAGCCATTGACCTGAGAGCCCGAGGTGACCCCATTTGCAGGGTCACCCTCAGAATCAAAACCGGGGCAACCAAAATGCCCTTGATTTCATTGAAAAAAGATGGTGGGCGCGCACGGGCTCGAACCGTGGACCCGCTGATTAAGAGTCAGCTGCTCTGTCCTTATCGGGGTATTTCTCGGTTACCACATGTATAAATTCGGCACCGTAACCGATTATCAACACATTGAAATTAAACATTTTCTTAGAATTCTCAAGAAAAAGCGGTTCATTCCGGGATTCGGCAGATCGTTGGTTGCTATTCCGGCATGTGACCCTATTGTGACCCTATTCGAATTCAAGGGATCAGCGGATGGTCAAGCTCACTATCGACGGACACACAATCAAAGCGGCTAGGGGTGCAGCCAAACGACGCGAGACCACTGAGTATCGCGACCAGGACACCCCTGGTCTCATGCTCCGTGTGCGCGATGGCGCATGCCATTGGTTATGGGCAAAGCGGGATGGTAAGCTGAGCCTCTGCCGCCTCGGCACAATCGAAGTGGATGAACTGGCAAAGCTCCGTACTCTTGTGAAGCGCTTGAAGATTGAAGTGGCCGAGGATCGCGATCCCAAAATCCTCGTGAAGGCATTCATCGAGTCGGGCGGAGTGGACATCCAGAAGTCCGTCGAGCGTGCAGGCGTCGCGGCTGGCGAGTGGACGTGGGAGACGATGCGGGATCGGTATCTCGAGTACGCCAAGGACACACTCAGCAAAGCGACCTATGACGGATACCGCAAGGCAATCGGGGCGTACGAGGAAGGCGTCATCGCTGGAGATTTCAAAAACCTGTGCGGCATGCCGATCAAGTCCATCACCCCAAGCGATATCTCCGCCGTGCTTTTGTCGATCCAAGACCGCGGGAAAGCAAAAGGAAAAGGCTCACACTGGAATCAGATGAGGCTGACCCATGCCACGATCCGGAGTTGCTTTAAATGGGCGACTTCTCCAGAAGTCTATAAAAATTCGCAGTTGGTGATGAACGTTTCCATGATGGTGCCTGTACCTAAGCGGCCGAAGAAGGACGCTGCAGATACCCGAGCTAAAGCCACCTTCACGCCCATCCTTGCCAGCCCGTTGGAGCTGCACAATTTCGCATTCAAGTGGCTCACGACGAACTACGAATGCCATCCCAGCATCGTCAACGCGATTCGCTTGCAGCTTCTGACCGGTCAGCGCATCGAGACAGTCGTGAGCGCACACAAGAGTGAATTCGTGAGAACGCTCGGGCGACCGTGGCGCTATGTTTGGGCGCTCGGCCCTGACAAGCAAGGGGCTTATCGTTTGCTGCCCCTGCCTGACGTCGCCAGCTACACCGTCCATGAGATGCTGACGGATGAAGAACTAATCGTCGACGAGAACGTCCACCTTTTCCCGCCGCTTCGTCCAGACAAGGGAAAATCCACTGACCGCTCGCACGGTCATCTCAGCTATTCAGCCATCAAAAATGCCATCATTGAAGCGCGCAAAAAAGGTGGGCCATTGCCGACCACTTTCAGGGGTACTCATGATCACCGCAGGGCATTCACCACACACATGGATGATTGGACGACCCTGGGTTTCGTCGACGGAAAGTCGGTCGAGACGGTAACGCACAAAAACGAAGGGCGTGAAAGTGTCAGTCAGAGCATCTATAATTATGATGAGAAATTGAAAGAGAAATTCCGGGTTTTGCAGACGTATGAAAACAAAGTATTGTATGCGCCTACTGGCGGCGTAAGGGACGAGTATCATGACCGTTATTGGACTCTGAACCCCCATAATCTCGACCCATAGCAAGCATGCATCGATCCTACATGACATCAAGTTTGCGCTTAATCGCGCCCAAAATCAGATAAATGTGACCGTTTGCGCCAAGCATGCCAGATAGAACTGAAATATAGCTTCGGAAGCTGAACATCCGTTAGGACTGAGAGGGCTCAACAATCGGGGTCGAAGACTCTCCCGATAACCGGAGGAATGTGGAGTTTCAAGTCAACTGTCCTTTCGGTAAGTTCGCCGCCGGAAGAGAGGCCCTTGATATCCACCCGCGATCGAATTTCAGAAGACGGCCGGCAACCGATCATACCCGGACATTGCCCAGTCTTTGCTGTTTCCCAATGGATTTCCTGCATTACGATAAGTCGAACTATAGCATGATACCCGGGCGTAGGTTATGGAGGAGCAGATCCGATCACCCATTCCTCAAGCTCTTTAAAGTGGAGAATTTGCACATGAAAGCCTCCGGCAGGTCCAAGTCCGACGGCCGTACGGAAATCCTCGACGCGGCCGCCGTCGCCTTTATGGAATACGGCTTTGCCGGCACGTCGATCGACATGGTCGCGGATGTCCTTGGCTCGACAAAGGGCAAGATCTACTATCACTTCAAGAGCAAGACGAGTCTGTTCCTGGATGTGCACCGCGAAACCATGACGACTTATATCGAGGCGGTGGAAGCGGTGGCCAAGGGGCCCGGGACGCCACTTGACAAGCTGCGCGGTGTTCTCATGACGCTGGCCATGCAGGTGATGGAACGGCTTCCTTACGCAAAGGTCGCCGTGGAAGGCGTGGATATGCATATGTCGCGGAGCACGACCCCGGAGCAG
This sequence comes from Hoeflea sp. BRH_c9, assembly GCA_000961635.1. Taxonomy (GTDB): domain Bacteria; phylum Pseudomonadota; class Alphaproteobacteria; order Rhizobiales; family Rhizobiaceae; genus Hoeflea. The sequence continues at coordinate 19,457 of LADQ01000020.1, forward strand.
CGTGTCGTCCTTCGAGAAATCATCGATCTGCGCGACCGGGGCGAAACGATCCTGGTCAAGATCATCGAAGACGGCATCGAGCAAGGCCTTTTACGGCCCTGCAACCCGCGCCTGATTGTCAAGCCGATGCTTGGCGCCCTCAACTGGATGACCGTCTGGTATCGCCCCCGCCCGCAGGACACGCCCGAAACCCGGAAGGCTTTGGCCGATACGTTGGTCGACTATCTGCTGAACGGCATCGTCTCGCCGGCGCCGGCCGAACCGCGCGTCATCGCCTGAACCCCGTCAGATCGACGTCAGGCCGGCGACTGAAGCCCCGCCATCGACGAACAGGACCTGGCCGGTAACGAATCCCACCTGACCGGAGGCAAGGAAGGAGACTGCAGACGCCACATCCTCCGGCCTGCCGATGCGCCCTACAGGCAGCCTTGCGGTGATGCCGGCCCGGGCTTCGGCATCCAGAAAGGCGGTCATCGCCGTGTCGATAACGCCCGGAGCAACCGCGTTGACCAGGAGACCGTGCGGCGCAAGTTCAAGTGCCAATGCCTTGGTCAGGCCGGCAACCGCAGATTTCGAGGCGACGTAATGCGCATAACCGCGAGCGCCCAACATGGCGCGGGAGCCGATGTTGACGATGCGTCCACCCCTTGGCATGCGGGTGGCAAATGCCTGACACAAACGGAACAGCGCAATCACATTGATGTTCAGGACGCGGTTGAAGTCCTCTTCTCCCAGGTCCTCGAATGTCTTCGGATAGAAGACACCCGCATTGTTGACCAACACCTCTGCGCCGGCGCCGTCTTCCGTCAGCGCCGCAAGATCGCTGGTCCTGGTAAGGTCGCCGATGCAGACCCTCGCTTCGCCGCCTGCCCCTTCGATCATCTCCCGTGTTTCGCGCGCGGAGCTCTCGTCAAGGTCGGACACAAGGACCTTGTACCCGTCGCTGGACAGCCGGATGGCGATAGCGCGGCCTATGCCTCCGCCGGCGCCGGTAACGACAGTCAGCGGTTTGGGATCGCCGGTCATCCCGCCGCCTTTCCCAAGCTGTAGTCCGCAGGATCCGGCCTGCGGGTCATTTCCCAATAGTCGACGAGACGCCACGGCTGGTTGATTGTGATGCGTCCAGTGGCGTTTCGGTACCATGACCGCACGCTGGGGTGACTCCAGACGAAGCTCTTCAGTTCCTCGTCCATCCTGGCGTTGTAACTGCCCTGCACTCCCTCGCGGAGGTCGATCCGGGTTGCACCGGCTGCGTGCATCATGTCGACGCAGCCGATGATGTAGTTCATCTGACACTCGGCGAGAAAGGTCACGCTGCCCCCATGCCCAAGGCCGGTATTGGGACCGTACATCACGAAGAGGTTCGGGAATCCCTCGACCGTGGTTCCAAGGTAGGCGCGGGGATCGTCTTCGCCCCAGGTCTCGCGAATGGTCTGGCCGGTGGCGCCGACGATTTCCATGGGCCAAAGCATCTTGGAGGCCTGAAAACCGGTTGCCAGCACCAGCATATCCAGCTCGACCACGCTCCCGTCGGCAAGGCGGATGCCGTTGGGCAGGACTTCCGCCACCGGCTCGGTCACCAGTTCGACATGATCACGCAAAAGCATGTCGAACCAGCCAGCATCCGCAAGCACCCGCTTGCCGAACGGGGGATAGTCGGGCACCACCTTTGCAAGAAGGTCCGGATGTCCTTCAAGACGACGCTCGAAATAGCGCAACATGGCCGCCCGCAGCCGGGCATTCAACGCGTTGATCGACTCGCTGCCGCCGTGCCATTCCGGATCTATGCGAAGCGCTTCGTAGAGGCCATCGCCGAATCCCCAGAACAGTTGAAAGCGATACCATCCGGCATAGAAGGGAACCGAGTTCAGCGCCCAGTTCTTGCCCTCGCTAACCTTGCGCAGGGCATTGGGGCTGCGCACCACCCAGCCACCCGAGCGTTGGAAAACGTGGAGCGAAGCCACATCGTCAACCATTCCGGGACCGACCTGAACCGCACTGGCGCCCGTTCCGATGAGACCCACCCGCTTGCCGCGGGGGTCGGTTGTCTCGTTCCAGTCCGCCGTATGCACCACCTGCCCGGCAAAGTTTTCCATCCCGGGAATGCGTGGGATTGCCGGACGGTTCAGCTGGCCAACGGCGGTAACGAGGATCCGCGCTTCATGGACGGTTTCGCCCTCTGGCCCGTTGACCGTTACGACCCACAGGTCGCGGGTCGCGTCGAACCGCGCCGAGACCACCTCGGATCCGAACCGGATCATGGGACGGATGCCGAACCAGTCGGCCACCTTGGCGATGTATTTCCGGATTTCGTCCCGGCGAGAGAAATACTGCGGCCAGTCATTGTTCGGCGCAAAGGAGAACTGATAGAAATGGTTGGGCGTATCCACCGCGCAGCCAGGATAACGGTTTTCGAACCAGGTGCCGCCAACATCGGCATTCTTCTCGAAAATCGTGCAGGACACGCCCGCTTCCCTCAGCCGGACGGCGGCGCAGACCCCAGAGACGCCAGACCCTATGACGATGGCGCTCATTCCCGCTTTGGCGGGTGGACTTCCGGGCTTCGCCCAGGTCTCCGAGTTCGAAAAGCCCACCTGCTCGGTCAGCAAGGGAACATATTCGGCGCTTACCCCGCCGCCAACCGCCACGCCCAGCATTTTCTGGAGCAACTCCGGATCCAGGTCCGCCAGGGCCGCAGGGGGGCGGTCGCTACGGGCAAGCTCGGCCGCCAAACGATTGCGAATGCTGGAGACCAGTTCGGCGGGTATCTGCTGGGAATAATCCCAGGGTCCCGAAATATGCGGGGCAATTTCATCCAGAAGCGAAAGATCTCCGGTGATTTGCACCAGTGCCATGGCCAGCGGAACGATGTCTGCCTCATCGAGATGACTGCGAATGGTTAAGGGGTCTTGGGACATCTGAGCAACTTTCGAAGGGTATGTCATGTGCCGCTGAACCGAGGCGCGCGGCGGGCGGCAAAGGCTACCACGGCTTCGGCATGGTCGTGGGTCGTATGCGCGATGGCCTGCAAGGCGGCCGAATAGTCCAGAACACTCTCCAAACGGCTGTGCTGTGCCTCACGCAATAGACGCTTGGTCATCCGCACGGCGATGGGCGGATTGGCTGCAATCCTGTCGGCTATGTCTCTCGCGGTTGCCAGCAGCTTGGCATCGGGGACCACCCTGGACACCAGGCCGAAGGCCAGCGCCTCGGATGCGTTGAGTTGATCGCCCGTCAGCGCCATCTCGGCGGCGCGGGCGTATCCGACGACACGCTGCAACAGGAATGCGCCCCCGTCGCCCGGCACGATGCCGACCTTTACAAAGCTCTCGGCAAAACGGGCACTTTCTCCGGCGATTCGGATATCGCACATGCAGGCCAGATCACATCCCGCACCGATGGCCGGACCGTTGACTGCGGCAATCAGGGGAATCTCGACAGCTTCGAAGGCCAGCGGTATTCGCTGAATTCCGCGCTTGTAGGACTGGCGGGTCTGGGGAGGCGGCATGTGCGACATGCCGTCTTCGATCATTTTCTTGAGGTTGCCGCCCGACGAAAAGCTGGAACCCGTCCCCGTGACGATGGCCACCCGCAGCCCGGGATCGGAATCGACCTCCTGAACGGCGGCGACCAGGGCATCGATGACATCGTCATCCGAGATGGCGTTTCGGGTTTCAGGGCGATTTATGGTGATCGTCGCGACAAAGCCGTCACGTTCGAGCAAAACAGGTTGGGTCATGATGTCCTCCGATGGTGGCGCCACGCCATGCTTGTCAACGCAGCCCGAGACCACGGGCAATGATGCCTCGCAGGATTTCACGGGTGCCTCCGCGCAACGAGAAAGAGGGGGCTGCCAATATTGTGGTGGCAAGGCAACCAGCCAGCGCCGGATCGCCTTGTCGCGCCTCGACGCCGAGGATCAAACGCACGACATCTGGTATCTCCTGCTCCAGGACCGCCCCCAGATCCTTGACCAAGGCAGCCTGAATAGCCGGATCCGCGCCATGATCGATCAGATGCGAGACACCCATCGACATGGTGCGCAGCGTGACCAGATGGGCTGCAATTCGTCCGAGCGCCGCTGTGCCTGCGCTGTCAGGCGCCCCGCGCAGGCCGCGCGCCAGTTCAACAACGGCCTGGAAGGAAGAGAGGAACCTCTCAGGCCCGCTCCGCTCCAGCGTCAGTTCGCTCGTAACCTGCGCCCAACCATCGCCCTCTTTGCCCAAGAGGGCGTCGTCACTCACGAACACGTCGGTGAAGGTGACTTCATTGAAATGATGTTCTCCCGCCAGCGACATGACCGGACGGACGCTCAGGCCTGAAGTGCTCATCTCAATGAGGAACTGGCTCATGCCGCCGTGCCGATTGTCGGCATTGGCGCTGTCCGTCCGGCAGAAAAGGATCATGTAGTGGGAACGGTGGGCGTTCGATGTCCAGAGTTTGGTGCCATTGATGACATAGCCTCCCTCCACCTTTCGCGCCCGGCAGCGCACCGCTGCGAGGTCCGAACCCGCGTCGGGTTCGCTCATCCCGATGCAGAAATAGCACTCGCCCGCCGCAATCCGGGGCAGGATGTTGCGGCGTTGATCCTCGGTCCCGTAGCGCAGCAGCAACGCACCGCTCTGCCTGTCGGCTATCCAATGGGCCATGACCGGAGCGCCGGCAGCCAGCAGCTCCTCGAGCACCACATAGCGTTCCGCCATACTGTATTCGCCGCCACCATACTTCGCCGGCAACGCCATCCCGATCCAGCCCCGCGCGCCCAGCTTGCGGCTGAAGTCCGGATCAAAACCGTTCCACGATTCGGCTCGCTCCGCCGGACTGCGGTCGCTCATCTCGTCGCGCAGAAAAGCACGAACCTCCGCACGAAGCGTTTCGTCGGCTCGCGGTTCGGAAGGTCGGCTCTGGGTCTGGGTCTGGATCGTCATGCTCAAATCCTAAATGATACTCAGTAGTATTTATTGTGCGCGGAGATCCGTCAAGGGCCCCCATGGGGCTACACAAGCTTGAAAATCAGGCTTGAAGGTTCCTCTGCATTCAACCAAGCGGTCACGGCATCCCGCGTCTGGAGATGGAAATCGGTCATGGTTTCGCGAGTCACGTAGCCCATGTGCGGAGATAGGATCAGGTTCGCCCCCAGTTGACGCAAAGGATGGTGGGGCGGCAGCGGTTCCTGGTCGAAGACATCGAGGGCCGCGCCGCCGATGTCCCCATTCTGTAGCGCCCTTATGAGAGCGGACTGATCGACCAGCGCCCCCCGCGCGGTGTTGACGAGCAGGGCGTCCCGCTTCATCAGCTTCAGTTGGCTTTCCCCTATCAGACCGCGGGTTTCCGCCGTCAGACGGACATGCAGCGAGAGGACATCGGCAACCTCGAGCAGAGTGGTCTCACCGACCAATGAGACATGCGCAGGCAGGTCGCTCGCCGTTTTGCTTTTGCTCGCGGCATAGACCTTCATCCCAAAGGCATGGGCATAGTCCGCGACCATGGCCGCGATCGCGCCAAAGCCCATGAGCCCCAGCGCCGCCCCCTCGAGCATTCGTCCCGGAGACCCTGCCCAGGCCCCGGCGCGCATGCCGGCATCCTGCCCCGGGATGTTGCGCGCCAGCGCCTGGATCAACCCCCAGGTCAACTCCGCCGTGGCCCGCTGTCCCCGGCCATTTGATGTGCCGAGAACCACGATTCCCCGTTGTTTGGCGGCATCCAGGTCGATCGCGGCGTTCCAGACGCCGCTGGTGACGACGCATTTCAATCGGGGAAGCCGCTCGATCAGTTCCCTTGGCAGGCCTTGGCGCTCCCGCATCAGGCAGAGCACGTCGAACTCCGCCAGGGCAGATGCGGCACGATCGAGTGAGCCGAGATTCTCTCGAAACACCTCTATCTCCGCCCGACCGTCCAGAACGGTCCAGTCGGCAAGCGTCAGCGCGAGGCCCTGATAGTCGTCAAGTATGGCGATACGCGGCAGGCTCATTTCTGCTCTCGGAATTTCGAAAGCCTGTGCGACATATCGGACAGCAGCCCCATGATCCCTGTGCGCAGCACCATGACCAGCGTCATGAAGATCAGGCCCTGCACGACCAGGACCCATTCGCCCAGACCCGCAAGCTGGTTCTGCATCCCGACGATGAAAGCTGCTCCCAACAGCGGACCGAAGATCGAACCGATGCCGCCGACCAGGGTCATCAGGATCACTTCGCCCGACATGCCCCAATGAACATCCGTCAGGCTCGCCAGCTGGAAGATCACCGCCTTGGTTGCCCCGGCGACGCCCGACAGGCCGGCTGAGAGAACAAATGCGATCAGCTTGAACCTGTCTACATCGTAGCCGAGGCTGATGGCCCGAGGTTCATTGTCACGAATCGCCTTCAGGACCTGACCGAAAGGGGAGTGGATCACCCTGTAGATCAGGCCAAAGCCCACCAGGAAGATCGCCAGGACGACGTAATAAAGCACCCGGTCGTTGGAGATGTCGATCATGCCAAGGATCGCGCGACGCGGGACAGGCTGCAGACCGTTCTCCCCACCGGTGAAGGGCGCGCTCAGGAAGACGAAGAACAGCATCTGCGCGAAGGCCAGGGTAATCATAGTCATATAGATGCCTTTGCGCCGGATACAGAGCAGGCCGACCAGGAGACCCAGCACCGCCGCGATGGCGCCCCCTGCCAATATGCCAAGCTCGGTCGGCCAGCCCAGAACCTTGATGGTGTGGGCCGAGACATAGGCGGCAGACCCGAAAAACATGGCATGTCCAAAGGACAGAATGCCGGCAAAGCCCAGGAGCAGATTGAAGGCGCTGGCAAAGAGCGCAAAGCACAGCACTTTCATCAACAACACCGGATAGACGAAGGCCGGCGCCGCCAGGGCGATTGCGATAAGAACGAGTCCGATCAGGATTGAACGTGGATTTTTAAACATGACCTATTGCTCCTGCCCGAATAGCCCGGCCGGCCGCAGCAGCAGAACGATGGCCATGATGACGAAAACGACAGTGTTGGACATCTCCGGAATGAAGACCTTCGCCAGTCCTTCGATCAAACCCAGCGCGAAGCCTGTGATGATCGCTCCCATGATCGAATTCAGCCCACCGATCACCACAACTGCAAAAACGGTGATGATGATATGGGATCCCATCAGAGGGCTGACGTTTTGGATGGGCGCCGCGATCACGCCCGCAAGCGCTGCCAGCGCCACGCCGAACCCGTAGGTGAGCGTAATCAGCAGGGGAACGTTGATGCCGAAGGCGCGGACGAGAACAGGATCCTCGGTCGCGGCGCGAAGGTAGGCGCCCAACTTGGTGCGCTCGATCACGAACCATGTGCCGAAGCAGATCAGCAAGGCTATCCCCACGATGAAGATGCGATAATAGGGGAGAAACATGAACCCCAACTGCATCCCGCCGGGAATGGGGTTGGAATAGATCTGCCCGGTTGATCCGAAGTGGTAGCGGAACAACCCCTCGGCCACCAAGGCAAAGCCAAAAGTGAACAGCAGCCCGAAAAGATGGTCCTTGTCATAGAGGTGGCGCAGGAAGACCCGCTCCAGCACAATCCCCCCGGCGCCGACCACCAGCGGCGCCAGGATCAGCGCGTACCAGAAGCCCAGGCCCAGCCAGCTTGCCATCATCCAGGCGACGAAGGCGCCCAGCATATACTGTGCGCCATGGGCGAAATTGATGACTTTGAGCATGCCGAAGATCACAGCGAGCCCAAGACTCAATATCGCATAAGTCGCTCCATTGATCAGGCCAAGCACAAGCTGGCCCAAAAGAAGCGGCAACGGAACTCCAAAGATCATGTCCATCTTTTCCCTTTCCCGCTTCAGACTGCGAGGTACTCGTGCAACCTTTCGGTCGCACCGCCGATATCGGCCGCCAGAATGTGTTCGGCGATCAGACCGTCCTCCATCACGTAGTGACGGTCCGCGACGCTTGAGGCGAAGTGGAAGTTCTGCTCGACGAGAAGGATTGTGTAGCCGCGCTCCTTCAAAAGCCGGATCGCGTCTCCGATTTTCTGAATGATCACCGGCGCCAATCCTTCGGTCGGCTCGTCCATCAACAGAAAACGGGCGCCGGTCCGCAGAATTCGCCCGATCGCCAGCATCTGTTGCTCGCCTCCCGACAGCCGGGTTCCCTGGCTGCGACGCCGCTCGGCAAGGTTTGGGAAGAGCGTGTAGATCTCTTCGACCGAGAGCCCCCCGGGGGCAATTATCGGCGGGAGCAACAGGTTCTCCTCGACTGAGAGGGACGAGAAAATGCCCCGGTTCTCAGGACACCAGGCGACCCCCATGCGCGCGATCTTGTTCGACGGCGCGGAGATGACCTCGGCGCCCCTTAACAGGATTGAGCCATACCGCCGCGGTATCGCGCCCATGATGCATTTCAGTGTGGTCGACTTGCCGGCGCCGTTGCGCCCCAGCAACGTCACCAGTTCGCCCTGGCGGATCTCCAGGGTTACACCATGCAGCGCTTTGCTTTCGCCGTAATAGGCTTCCAGGTCGCGCACATCCAGAATGACGTCGGCATCAGGCTGCATCGGTACGCCCCACATAGGATTCGATCACACGGGGATCCGTGGACACTTCCGCATAGGTTCCCTCGGCGAGCACCTCTCCCCGTGCGAGCACTGTAATGCGATCGCATAGCCTCGCGACCACGTGCATATTGTGCTCGACCATAAGGATTGTGCGTCCCTGCGACGCCTTTTCCAGAAGATCGGAAATCCGGCCGATATCTTCTGTCCCCAGACCCGCCATCGGCTCGTCGAGCAGCATCAGTTCAGGCTCGAAGGCAAGGGTCGTGGCAAGCTCCAATGCCCGCTTGCTCCCATAGGGCAAGGTTCCGGCCTGCTCCGCGCTGCGGCCGCCCAGCCCCACATCGGCCAGTAGACTCTCCGCGCGATCATTCAGGTCGTTCAGGGAGTTCTCGTTCCGCCAAAACTGGTAGGACACTCCCTTGCCGTGCTGGAGGGCAAGCCGTACATTTTCCAGAAGCGTCAAACGGGGAAAAACCGCTGATATCTGGAAAGACCGCAGGATACCCAGGTCGGGCAGCTTCGCCGCTTTTACACGGGAGATATCCTGGCCGTTGTAGGCAATCGTCCCCTCGGTGGGTTCGAGAAACCGGGTGATCAGATTGAAGAAGGTCGATTTGCCGGCTCCGTTCGGCCCGATCAGGCCATGAAATCCGTTTCGTCGCACCTTCAAGTTCACATCACTGACGGCTGTGAACCCCCCGAAGGCCTTTTTCAGGCCCCGGGTTTCCAGAATAATATCGCCATTCATGTCTGCACCTCCCCGTTCACGGCTGGGCGACACCCGCCAAACATCTCCCAAGGCGCGGCGATCAACCAGCCGCAGTCAACGGGCACATCGATTCCCGTGATGGCGGAGGATCGTTCCGAGGCCAGGAATTCGATTGCCTCGGCCACTTCGGCCGGCTCCACGGAGCGGCCCATGGCGGCATGGGCGCCGAAGTCCGCGCCGTAATACCGCGTACCCTCCTCGCGGTGTTTCAGGATGCGCTCGACAAGCGTCACTCCGGGGGAGACCGAGTTCACGCGCACGCCGGAGCGCCCCCATTCCCCGGCCAGGTTGCGGGTCAATCCGATCACGGCCGCCTTGGACGTTCCGTAGGCAATCAGCGGCGAAGAGAACAGGCCTGTCACCGACGCGATGTTCACAATGCTGCCCATGCCGCGTGCCGCCATGCGATTGCCGAAGATTCGGTTCGCGTGCCAGGTTCCGTCAAGGTTGACCTGCATGACCCGCGACCACGCGTCGTCCGTCATCCGATGGGGCGGAAGGCTTTCCTGGAAAGCGCCGGATGAAACGACCAATGCGGTCACCGGCCCAAGATCCTCCTCGATCCGGGCCGCGGCATCCGCGACGCCCGCGGTGTCGGTCACGTCGAGAGCAAGGCCCACACAGCCCTCAACCTCCCCCGCAATGGCCCCGGCGGCATCGGGATCGATATCGGCTGCGACGACGCGCCAGCCTCTGGCCGCCATCAACCTCACGGTTGCGGCGCCAATCCCGTTGCCGCCGCCGATCACGACTGCAATTTTCTGTTGTTGCTGCATAGGCTCCTCCACCTCTGTTTGGTTCTCAGTGTCCCGGTTTTTCTCCGAGCACTATGCGTCCCTTGTCCAAGACCAGTGTGTCGCGTTCGTCGGCATACGCCCGAAACCGGAGCGTCCTCCCCTCGTCCCAGATCTGCGTGCGGATCGTTTCGCCGGGATACACCGGCGCCACGAAACGCACGTCGATTTCGCGCACAAGGTCAGTGTCATAAGCCCGGGCCTGCCCCAGAGCGGAGCGCAGTGCGATCCCCAGCGTGCAGAGCCCCTGCAGGATTGGACGTTCGAAGCCGGCGCGCCGGGCGACCAGCGGGTCGGAATGCAGCGGATTGTAGTCGCCCGAAAGCCGGTAGATCAGCGCAGACTGCGGCAGCGTGGCCAGCCGACTGACGATGTCGGGGGCGCGATCCGGCACGCTCTCCAACTCTCGCGATCGGATTGCAGGACCGCCGCAGCCACCGTCGCCACGGCAGAACGCCAGCATATCCACCACTGCGAGCAGCTCGCCGTTTTCCTCCAGCCGGACCTCGCGTTCCTGGCGGACCAGTGCGCCGCGCCCTTCCCCCTTGTCGACAATTTCCACCACGCGCGAGGTCGAGACCACGGTCGCCGCGGCCGGCAGCGGTCGCATCAGCCGGACCGACTGCTCGGCATGAAGCACCTTGGTCCAGTCGATGCCGGCCTTCTCCTCGCGCATCCAGAAGCCGGGGTGGGCGAGCACAACCGCCATGGCCGGAAAGGCCCGCAGCCCACGCTCCTGCACAAAGCTGAGTTCCGCTTCGTCGCAAGGGTCGTCCCCCATGCCGATTCCCAGGGCGTACAGCATCGTGTCGCGTGGCGTGTAGACCTGTCGCGCCGCAGGGATCGGCCAGTTCAGGACGGTTTCGCGGTCGAAAGCCATCAGATGGGATCCCACGTGAAGTAGGTGACCGCTGTATCAAGCGGCGTGAAAGCCTGTCGGAACGACGGTTCCGCGGTTTCGGCTATGCTTGCAGGGGTCCAGCCATCCGATGTGTGAACCGAGCGGACCGGCCGCATCTGGCCATAAAGAAGTATCTCATTGCGGCGGACTCCGAATATCTGGCCGTTCACGCCCGATGCCGCATCGCTCAGCAGGTACACTGCCAGAGGCGCAATCTTCTCCGGCGTCATTTTCTTCAGCTTGTCGGCCCAGACTGCCTGTTCGGGCGTGTCCGTGGGAACCGAGCTGATCATCCGGCTCCAGGCCGTGGGGGCAATGCAATTCGACCGGACCCCCGCACGCCCCATCTCCAGCGCAATCGACTGCGACAGACCCACGATCGCCATCTTCGCCGCCGAGTAGTTCGCCTGACCGATGGAGCCGACCAGACCCGCGTTGGACGTGGTGTGCACGAAGGCGCCTGAGCCCTGGGCGCGCATGTGGGGCGCGGCGGCGCGGCTCACGAAGAAAGTGCCGTTCAAGTGAACGTCGATGACCTGGCGCCACTCATCCTCCGACATCTTGTGGAACATGCGGTCACGAAGAATGCCGGCGTTGTTCATGACGCCGTCGATGCGACCGAAGCTGTCGAGCGCGCATTGGACGATCTTCTCCGCGCTGGACCAGCCTGAAACGCTGTCGGTGGATGCCACTGCCTCGCCGCCGAAGGCGCGGATTTCGGCCACGACATCGTCGGCGGCGGTGGCATTTTCGATCTTGCCTTGCAGGCTTGCGCCGAGATCGTTCACCACGATGCGCGCCCCCTGACGGGCAAGGGCGAGAGCGATGGCACGGCCGATGCCGCCTCCCGCGCCGGTGACGACAATGGATTTGCCTTCGACCATGCGGTCCGGGTCCAGGGGTGTCGCGTCAGACATGAAACTTCCTTCCATTGGATCGCGTCAGGCGGTCAGAGCGGCTTCGGTGCCGAAGATGCAGGTGGCCTGGCAGGAGAGTGTGCCGCCATTGCCGTGGACCAGCGCTGTCTGTGCATCGGCAAGCTGCCGGTCCCCCGCCTCCCCTCGCAACTGCTCGACGGCTTCGATGATCGGGAAGATCCCGTACATGCCCGGATGCACACAGGAGAGGCCTCCGCCATTGGTGTTCACGGCCAGGGCGCCCCCGGGTGCGATGGCGCCACCCGACACGAATGCCCCGCCTTCGCCCTTCTTGCAGAAGCCCAGATCCTCCAGAAAAAGGATCGTGTTGATGGTGAAGGCGTCGTAAAGCTGGACCATGTCCATGCGGTCGGGACCAAGGCCCGCCATCGCATAGGCTGCAGCGCCCGACTGGGTGGCTGCAGTGACCGTCAGATCGGGCATCATGGCAATCTGGCGGTGCCAGTGCGCCCCTCCCGCTCCAAGCAGATAGACCGGACTTTTGGGGCGATCCCGGGCCGCATCGGCGCGCATCAGGACCACCGCGCCGCCGCCATCGGTCACGAGACAGCAATCCAGCCGGGACAGAGGATCTGAAATCATCGGCGCCTGAAGCACCTCGTCGATGGTCAGCGGCTCGCGCTTGAAGGCGCGCGGGTTCAACCCTGCCCAGGCCCGGGCCGCGACGGCCACCTCGGCAAGCTGGGTCCGCGTCGTACCGTAGTCATGCATGTGCCGCGCGGTCGCCAGCGCATAGGCGGTAATCGGCTGGCGGGGCGCGTAGACGCCTTCATTCACCTGCGCCTCGACGGACGCGACAAGCTTGCCCGCCGCCGACCGCTGATTGCTGCCATAGGCGATCAGCGCGACATTGCACAGGCCGGCGTGCAAGGCCATCGCCGCGGTCAGGACATGGGCCTCGAACGACGCCCCGCCCACCATGGTGCCGCCAAAATAGCGTGGCTTGATACCGAGATATTCCGCCGCCGTTATGGTGGGCATGGCCTGGGTCGAGGAGGAGACAAAAAGGCCATCCACATCCGCCAGCTCCAGGCCGGCGTCATCGAGCGCCCGGCGCGCGCTTTCCGCCATGATCTCGATCGGCGACCAGCCCGGTGCCGACCCCAGCCCCGCAAGCCCTACTCCGACGATAGCGGTCTTGCCGCGCAACCCACTCATGTCTTGTCTCCGTTTGGCGCGGCGACGAAGAAGACAATCGGTTCGCCGTCCTGCTCGTCGATCCGGGCGCTAACCTCCATGCCGATGAACACTTCATCCGGTTCGCATCCGATGACGCGGGTCATGGTCCGCGGTCCCTCGGCCAGTTCGACGATGGCGATGTTGTGATCGCCTCCCTCGGAGGCAGAACGTCTTACTGTGGAGAAGGAATAGACCGTCCCGCGACCCGATGCTTCCACCCATTCGAGATCCGTCTGGCCGGTGCCGGGCGCCATCGTGCGCGGGTAAAACACGTGTTTCCCGGTCGAGGCGGACCGCTGGATCATGAAACGGCCTTCGGAAAGAAAGTCACGATAGCGCGCTTCGGGACCGGCGCCTTGCGTGATCGGATCGTTCATCATGGTCACCCTTGTCTGGGCCATCAGGCGGCCTGATTTCCGATATCGGTCAACGCATGCCAGAGATTTTCCGGTTCATGCAGCAGCAATGCATTGCCCAGAAGAGTATTCCAGTATCGTTCGTTGCCACATTCATCGCGCCAGGACCAAAGCCGGCGGGTCAGGTAGTGCAAGGGATGTTCATGGGTGAAACCCATGGCGCCATGAACCTGGTGGGCGATACCGGCAGCCCTGCCCGCGGCTTCGCCCGTGCGGGACTTGGCCACCGCGACCGCAAGCGGATCTTCAGGACTCTTCAGACCGACGACTGCAGCCGCCTCAGCGGCTGCGGCATCAGACGCAAGCACGGCGATCGTCTGCTGAATGGCCTGGAACTTGCCCAGGGGACGCCCGAACTGCACGCGTTCCTGCGCATAGTTTATGGTCATGTCCCGCACTCGGGTCAGCGCCCCGGCCATCTGAACTGCCCGGGCAAGGGCAGCAAGCCGGGCCAGGGTTTCAGTGCCACCATCAAATGGAGCTACGCGTGCGGGATCGAGCATGGCATTGACGACCAAGGTATCGCGCGGCTCGTTCGCCATGTTGCGCACGGCCTCCGCCTTCCAGTCCTGTCGCGACAGCAGGCAAAGCTGTTCGCCCTGCGGAGACTGCGCCACCAAGACCAGATTGTCGGCCCGCGCGCCCCAGGGAACCGACGTCAGCGTCCCGGTCAGTGTCCAGCCTCCGTTTCCAGGTCGCAGGACGGCGCCCGTTCCGACGGCGACAGTCGTAAGCCCAACCGGAGAAGCAATGCCGGCGCCGCTCAGGAGATGGCCGGCCAGAAGCGCCTCGGCCAGCGGCACCGGCGCGGCATGACGGGCAGCAATGGCAGCCAGCGGCAGCGCCTCGGCCAGCGTAAGGCCGACGCCGCCCTCATTCTCGGGCAAGGTTGCGCGATCAAAGCCGGCCTGCGTCACCGCGGCCCACAAAGCCTCCGGCCAGGATCCTCCGTCGGCGGCGTGAAGCACCGCGGATGTGCACTGGTTTTCGAGTATGCGATCGGCGGTTTCGACCATGAATCTGCCGGTCTCGTCGAGCAATTCTTCGAACATTTCAGGCTCCCATCCTGCGCCGCCATGGCGGGTTCGTGCGGGTGATGTAGGCGTTCAAGCCTTGACGGCCGGTGTCGGAGCACAGATCGCTCACCCCGACTTGCGCAGCGGAATCAAGATAGGGACCAAGATCCAGCAGCTCGAGTTTGCCCATCAGCGCCTTGGTGTGAGCTACCGCCACGGGCTCGCAAGCCAGCACGGAATTGAGAGTCCTATTGACCAACTCCTCCAGTTCCTCGCTGTCCGCGGCGAGGTAGTCGGCAAATCCCAGGCGATACGCCTCGACGGCATTGATGCGGGCTGCCGTCAGCGCCAGCATGCGAGCGGACGAAAACCCGATCCGGCGCGCGACGAAAGGCGAAATCTGCGAGGGCGAGAAGCCGAGCGTAACCTCCGGCAGCGCCAGCACGGCGGACTGATCCGCCAGCACCACATCCGACACCGCTGCAATGCCAAGCCCCGTTCCGAGCACGGATCCTTCCAAGATCGAGATGACAAGCTTGGGACATTTATCGATAAGCTCCAGGAGATCGCCCGTACCCCGCGTCACCCGGTAGAGAAGGTCATCGGCATCATGTCCCTCACCGACGGCGCTTTCCATGGACGCGACTATCTCGGTCAGATCACTCCCTGCGCTGAAGACACCGCCCTTGCCGCGGAAAACCACAACGCGAACGTCGGGCTCCTCCGCCAACGCCAGGATCAGCGAGGAGATTTCGTCCATCATCACCTGATTGAAGGCGTTATGGATTTCCACGCGCGCCAACGTCACATGCAATATGCCCTGGGGGTCGAACACGATTTCGATATGTCTTGTCTTGGGAAGCTGCATTTTCATCTTTTTGTTTGTCTTTTGTGGAACTGGGACATGATCGGTCAGGAAAGGCCGAGCTGGCGGCGCATCTGCCCCAACCTGTCTTCCGCATCGCGGCGCTGCGGGACCCACTCGGGTGAAATCGGCAATGAGGTGTCTTCGCTCGCTCGGACCTTCTCGAAGACGACGGTGCGATTTGAAATGGCCCATTGTCCGTCACGGCGCTCGAAAAGATCGACATACCGCCCCGCAATCTCCATCAGGATCGAGGCATCCGGCGCCAACTTGCGATCTCCCATAAGCATCAGGCGGGATTCGCCGGCTTCGGGGCCCATGGTTTGCTGCGCAAGATAGTAAGTCTCGCAAAGGGCCTGATCTGGACCGGCAAATTCGATCAGGCAATTGGTGACGAAGTGCATGGAATGAGCGATGTGGGCATGGCGCCGTTGCAGCCAGTCGATGAAGCCGTCGACCCCGCCTTTGTAGGCTCCGTGGTCGTCATGGGCATCGGGGTGATAGGTCGAACGCACGAGCGCCCAGTCGCGCCGGTCCACGCCGCGCGCATAGGCCATGGCCTGATTCTGGATTTTCTGACGGTCCTCAAGACGCATGTCGGTCATGATATTCATCCCTTGGCAGCGGTGAGTGTGGCGACATGATCCCGCGCGCCCTGCATGAGTTGCGCGCGCTGCACTTTACCGGTGGTGGTGAGGGGGAGGCTGTCGACGAGCTTGACGTACCGGGGCACCTTGTAGTCGGCGATCTTGCCTTTGCAGTGCGCCACCACATCGGCCTCGGTGAGGGTGGCGCCCTTGCTCGGCACCACATAGGCCATGCCGACTTCACCCAACCGTTCGTCGGGAGCGGCCACTATCACTGACATCTGTATGCCCGGGTGGGACGCCAGGTGCTGCTCTATCTCGGAAGGGTAGGCGTTTGTGCCGCCGACCTTGAACATCTCCTTGATGCGTCCGGTCAGGCTGAGATAACCGCGACTGTCAAACCGCCCTATATCGCCGGTTTTCAGCCAGCCTTCCGGGTCGATCGTATTGGCGGTTTCCGCGGGATTCTTGTAATAGCCCATCATGACCGTGGTGCCGCGGCACTGGATCTCGCCATCCTGATCCGGCCCGAGTATCTGGCCCGTCTCGGTGTCGACGATCCGCACTTCGCAATCGGACAGGATCGGCGCTGTGTTGCGGCGGCAGTCTTCCAGGGAGTCGTCCCAGTTGTTGAAGGTGGTGGATATGGTGTTCTCGGTCATGCCGTAGGTCGACAACAGTCGTTTGAAGCCAAACGCATCCACGATCCGGCGAAAAACGTCCTCGGGCACGGTGGTGCCGCCCATCCAGGTGCCTTCGAGAGCGGAGAAATCCCGATCCGCGAAACCCGGAGTGCCCATCATGTCCAGGAAATGGGTGGGTAGGCCGCCGAAAATCGTCAATTTCTCCTGCTCGATCAGATCGAGCGCCCGCGATGCTTCCCAATGGGCCATGAGATGCATTGTGGCCCCGGCGGCCAGCGACGGAAGCAGGCACATGAACATGCCCGCCACATGATAATAAGGCAGATGCGCCATGACCTGCGATCCCGCACGCATCTTCAAGGCATCGCCCACGCGGATGCTCTGATGGATCACGCGGTGATTGTGCATCGCCCCCTTGGGACGACCGGTCGTGCCGGAGGTGTAGCAGATAAGCAGAAGATCATCGGCCGTGACCCGCGCTTCGGCGGTTGCGATTGCCGAGGCGTCGATGTCGGTCGCGGCAAGGGCGCCAAAGGGGATGGCCCATGGGGCCGCGGGCTCGCCGACCATGATCACCGACTTCAACGCCGGCAGCTCGGCCAGATCGAGCGCCCCGGCCGCCTGGCTGTCGATCGACGGCGCGATCTCGTTGAGCATTTCGGTGAAATCAATCCCCCACATCGAGGGCGTCATCACCAGGACCTTCGCGTCCGACTGGGCCAGAATGTACTTCGCTTCGTCCTGCTTGTAGCGGGTGTTCACCGGCACAATCGCTGCTCCGATGCGCGCCGCCGCGAGCAGCAGGAGCACCCATTCGGGGCTGTTGGTCAGCCAGACCGCGATGTGGTCGCCCTTGCCTACCCCGGCCTGCAACAATCCGCTGGCCAGCCGGTCCACCTGAATATCGACAGCCGCAAAGCTCATGCGCCGTCCATCAGCGTGGATGTAATCACGATCCGCATGATCGCGGGCGGACTTGCGGAGCACTTCGCCAATGGTAATTTCGGGATTCATGATTTTCTCCATTCAGACCGAGAAGCCGCCATCGACCGTCAGGCTGGCTCCGGTAATGTAGGATGCCGCGTTGGACGCCAGGAACACGGCTGCATTGGCCGCCTCCTCAGCAGTTCCCGCACGACGAAGGGCGGTGTTGCTGGCCACTGCCTTCATAAAGCTTTCAGGTACGCGGGTGGCCAGTCGGTGCAGCAAGCCGGCATCGATGGGGCCCAGCGCCACGGAATTGGCCCGGACTCCGTATCGTCCTTCTTCCCGCGATACGGCCCGAACCAGCGATTCGATGGCGGCCTTGGGCGCGATGGACAGGATGTCGCGATGAGCGTGGCGCACAATTCCGGCGGAGGTCAATGCCGTGAGGCTGCCGCTTGAAGCGCGCAGATGCGGCAGGGCCGCCTGCGTCACGTTGAAGAACCCGTTGAGGTCGCCATCAATCACGCGGCGCCACTCTGCAGGATCGACCTCGCTGACATACGACATGCTGATATCGGCGCCTGTTGCTACGATGACTGAGCTGATCTTTTCTCCAGTCGCAGCCAGTTGCGCAAAGAAGGTGATGACCGAATCCAGCTCGGCCAGATCTGCCTGACCGATATGCGCCGCGCACCCCATTGCAGCGATCTCTGCCGCGGTCTCGCGGGCAACCGCCTCATTGCTGCGCCAGCTCAGGGCGACATCCGCGCCGCATTGCGCCAACTTCTGGCAGATGACGCGACCGATCCCACCGCTTCCGCCGATGACGACCGCAAGTCCGGCCGGCATGGCGATGAATGGCATGGATACGCTTTGGGCATTTCCGGACATTCAGAAATCCTCTTGGAAACAGAACGATGCAAGGAATTGAAAGGGACGCCGGTTTGCAGCACAAACCGGCGTCTCTGGTTTATTTCTGCACCAGCTTGCAGGTGCTATTTTCCAGTGGGAAGGCAACGTCATCGCCAGGAATGGTCTGGACAATCTTGAAGAAGTCCCACTCCCCGGTCGATTCCTCGGGCGTCTTGACCTGACCGACATACATGTCATGAATCATCCGGCCATCGGGGCGAATGTGACCGTTGACGGCGAAAAAATCCTCCAGCGGGAGTTCACGCATCTTGTCGCCCACGGCTTTTGCTTCCGTGGTACCCGCTGCGTCGACCGCCTTCAGGTAATGCATGGTCATCGAATAGGCGCCGGCGTTAAGCATGTTGGGCATCTTGCCATAACGTTCCTTGAAGCGTTCGCTGAAGGCGCGCGCCTCGGGGCTCTGATCCCAGTAGAATCCCAAGGTGGTCTGCAGACCGGCGGCAGCCTGAAGACCCAATGCGGCGACTTCGTTGTCGAACAGAAGCGGGGTGGCGAGGCGTTGACCATCCTGAGGCAAGCCGAATTCACTCGACTGCTTGATGAGATTCATCAGGTCGGAGCCGGCCGAGATGAAGCCGATCACATCCGCACCAGACGAGGATGCGGTCAAGAGGTACGAGCTGAAATCGTTTGTCCCCAATGGATAACTGACCGATCCCACCAGTTCGCCGCCCCGGTCTGCAATGGTTGCAGTCAGGTTCTCTTCCATCTGCTTGCCAAAGGCATAGTCGACGGTGATCAGAAACCACTTCTCGCCAGGCTTCATTCCATACCCGACGCCGCGTGGCATGACATAGGTGTCATAGGTCCAGACGAAGGAAGTTGGCGAGCAACCTTCATTGATCAGCCCCAGGGAGGCCGACCCCGAGAACAGGCTGATGATGTTGTTTTCGTTTGCAACCTGCTGCGCGGCGATGGCCGCTGGGGTCAACGTCACATCGACCAGCGCATCGATCTTCTTCTCCGAGACCCACTCCCTGATCAATGCCGAAGAAATGTCGGGCTTGTTCTGGTGGTCAGCCGAGATGTACTCGATCGGCTTGCCAAGTACCGTTCCGCCGAAATCCTCGATAGCCATCTTGATCGCCAAGACGGAACTGTTGCCTGCAATGTCGGAATAGGTGCCCGACAAATCAGTGGCGGTCGCCAGAATGACGGAGTCCTGCGCTGCAACGATCGGGCTGTAGCTGACGAAACCAGCCAGGATGGCCATGCTCGCCGTAAGTTTTGCTAGTGTCATTGTTTCCTCCTGTAGTAATGACATTGACGTCTCGTCCACCCTGGCTCCTCAACCAGCGCGGGCAGATTTCTCGATACTGTCGAGTTCGGCCAGTATTTCGGCCCCGTGCTCTCCGAGCCGCGGCGCGGGACGCCGCAGTTCCGTACTGCCGCGAGAGAATTTCACCGGCATGCCGATGTTGCTGTACTGACCTTCGCTTGGATGCTCCCTGGTCTCGAAGAAGCCGATCTCTTGCAGATGGGGATCCGTCCACAGGTCATCGAACCGCTTCACGGCCATCGAAGGGATGCTGATGCTGTCGCAATAGGCCACCCACTCGTCTGTGGTCCGCTCCAGCGCGCATTCTGCAAGGATTGCGTAGAGCGCATCGATATTGTCGATACGGCTTGTGAAGTCGCAGAACCGCGGATCCTGCAGGACTTCCTCGCGCCCGATGCCCGCGAAGAATTCCCGCCAGTTCTTTTCCGTATAGGGCAAGATGCACACATGACCATCGCGGGTCTGGTAGGGACGGCGATTGCGCGTCATGTAGCGCGCGAAACCTGTCTCACCGACTGGCGGCACGAATGAGCGGCCGGCCATGTGCTCCACAAGATTGAAGGCGACATTCGTCTCGAACATCGGCACTTCGACGACCTGGCCTTCGCCAGTGCGTTCGCGGTGGTAGAGGGCGGCGAGCACCGACCATGCGATTGCCGTGCCAGCCACCTTGTCACACAAGGCCGTGGGCACATACTCCGGCGACCCGTTGACCCGGCCGATCAATTCCGTCAGCCCTGCGCCCGCCTGAATGACATCGTCGTAAGCGGCCTTGTCGGCATAGGGTCCGTCGTGGCGAAAGCCATTCGCCATGCAGTAGATCAGTCGCGGATTGAGCGCACATACTGCGTCCGGACCGAAACCAAGCCGCTCCATCGCCTGTGCGCGAATGCTGTGGACCAGGACATCGGCCGTGGCAATCATCCGCTTGAGAGTGGCCGCGCCTTCGGGTGTCTTCAGGTCCAGCACGATGCTGCGTTTGTTGCGATGGAGATTCAGGAAGATGCCCGGCATGCCTACATTGCGCGCAGGCTGGTAGCGGCGAACAATGTCGCCCTCAGGGCTTTCGACCTTGATCACATCCGCACCGAGATCGCCGAGAATTTGGGTGGCAAACGGCCCCATCAGTACAGATGTGAGGTCCAGTACTCTTACGCCACCCAACATATCCGCCCTCCCTCGACTTGCCGACAATTTATGATACCGAGTAGTATCTTAAATGCCTCCGATCGGTCAAGCACCGATTTCAACGGAAAATCTCCACTCATGAGGACGTTGGATATTCATCCTGGCGCCTGTCGGGGCGCTCAGGAGGCAGGGATGTCAACGGCTGACTTAGCTTGGCAACACGGGCGAGCTTTCGGTTCACGCCGCTTTGACTATGGCGTCGCTCAACTTCTCTGCGATCATGATTGTGGTCAGGTTGATATTTGCGCAGGGAATCGAAGGCATGACGGAGGCGTCGGCAACACGAAGCCCGTCGACTCCGTACACCCGACCTTCGGGATCGACACAGGCCATCCGGTTGATGCGGCTCCCCATCGAGACAGTTCCGCAAGCATGCCAGTTGCCCAGTACCGTATCGCCGATGAAGCGTTCCAACTCGCGGTCATCTGTTTTCATGCGCTCAATGTCATAGCCTGAGGCTGCCATCCCAATAATCAGACGACGCACGATGGTATGGGAATCGAGCGCCAGGGCTCCTGTCTTCGTTATAATGCGGTTGAGGACCGTCTTGCTGCTGAGCCGGCGGATCCAGTCGGTGTAGGCCCCCGCGAAGACGGAGTAACTTGCCGCAGCGATGACAGGCGACTGGAGCAGCCCGATCGCAAACCGGACACCGAACTTCATCCGCTCGAGGTCTCGCGGGTCGGAAAGCAGGTTGAAGGAGACGTAGGGCTCCTGTCGCGACCGACTGGACTTCAGGCGGACTTCGCCGCGCGAGAGCGCCTTGTCCGGCCCGACGCGCACGACGCCGATCTGGTGCCCGATCGGTGTCTGGTCAAAGCGGTTACCGAGCGAGATCTTCATGTCTCCGCTTGGGCAACCATCGAATCCGGAGGTGAACCTCCCGTAAACCAGGAAGGAATTTAGCATCTTGCTGTTGAGTCGCGCTTCAGGCTTCAGGTGCACCCCGAGGCCGATAAGCGGGTGGTCCTGCAGATTTTGTCCGACGCCAGGGAGATCCGATCGCACTGCGATCCCCATTTCGCGGAGGTGTTCGCCGGGCCCGACCCCGGCCCGCATCAGCATGGCGGGACTGTGCAGGGCGCCCGCGCAGAGAACCACTTCTCCTCCGCCATATCTGGCGCTCCCGCTGCCGGCGCGCGGGGCTGTTTCGACGCCACAAGCTGCGTTCCCCTCGAACAGGATTGCGTCGACGAGCGTATCGGAGATGATCTTCAGGTTCGGCCGCCTGCGCACGACGCTCGACAGATATCCGACGGCGGTCGAGATCCGCCTACCGTAGACATTGTTCTTCGGAAAGGGGAAGCAGCCGTCGCGGTGGACTGCGTGGCAATCGTCGGCATAGACGAGCCCCTTCTCCCCCATCGCCTCACGGAAGGCCAAGGCGAACCCGGCCCAGTCCTCGGGTAGAGTCCGCTGGATCGCAATCGGCCCGTCCTGCCCGTGTTCCGGCCCGGTGAAGTCCATGTCGCGCTCGAGCCGCCTGAAGTAGGGCAGGCATTCGACGTAGCTCCAGCCTTCCGCACCTGCCGCCGCCCATCCGTTGTAGTCGGACGGGATACCGCGGAGCGCGACCTGGCCGTTGACACTCGACCCGCCACCCATGACGCGCGCCTGCTCGTAGCGGTGCGCGGCAAGTTCGGCTTCCACCTGCGAAGGGGCCTTGTTGCCCGTGGGATCCCTGTAGACCGTCAGGTCTGTCCAGTATCGGATCTCGTTGAAATAGTCCGGCAAATAGCCTTCTGCATAGATCGATTCAGGAACGTCGTAGGGTGGCGTATCCGGTCCGGCTTCGATGAGCAGGACCCGTGTGTGCGGATCCTCGGACAGCCGGCTCGCCAGCACGCATCCCGAAGACCCGCCACCGACGATGATGTAATCAAACTGTTCCATCCCGGCTCTCCGCTCAACCCTGGTAAAGCTGCGGGATGAACATCACCAAGCCGGGCAGGAAGGTGATAGACAGAAGCACGATGATCGACACGATCAGGAACGGCAGGTTGGCAAGTGCCAACCGCTCCGGGGATATCTTCGCAATCGTTGCGCCGATGAACAGGCAGATCCCGACAGGAGGCGTAATCATCCCGATGGTCAGGTTGATGGCCACGATGATGCCGAAATGCACCGGGTCCATACCGAGTTGGACGACAATCGGAAGGAGGATCGGAACGCTGATTATGAGTGCCGCGATCATCTCCATGAAAGCTCCGAGCAAAAGCAGCAAGATGTTGATCAAAAGCAGGATCACTATCGGATTGTCCGACACCTGCATCATCATATCGGCGACAGTGTTGGGCACCTGCTCCTTGATCAGGATCCAGCTCAGCGGAGCGGCAATTCCAACGATGATTAGCGCACTGCCGGTCATCCGCGCGCTGTCGAGGATGATGCGCGGCAGGTCCACCAACTTCAGCTCGCCATAGACAAAAAAGCCAATCAGGAAGGCATATAGACACGCCGTCGCCGCCGCTTCCGTTGGCGTGAAGAAGCCGCTGAAGATACCTCCAAGGATGATCAGCGGCATACCGAGAGGGATCATGCCGTCCGCGAAGGCCCGGAGGAACACCGTCAAGGAAAACGGTGCGCCCTTACCGAAATTCTGGCTCCAGGCGTAGAATGCGACGAGAGCCATCTGGGAGAGCCCAAGCAAGATCCCGGGCACAATCCCGGCAAGGAACAGCGCGTTGACCGAGACGCCTGCCACCACAGCGTAGACGATAAGGATGATGCTCGGCGGAATGATCGGGCCGATAAGCGACGAAGAAATTGTGACCGCGGCGGCAAACTCGGTCGTGTAGCCTCGCTCACGCATTGATTTTATCATGATGCTGCCCACGGCAGCCGTGTCCGCGGCGGCCGACCCCGATATGCCGGCAAACAGCATAGAGACGAGAATGTTGACATGGGCGAGCCCGCCGCGCACCCAACCCACCATGGCGTCGGCGAGCGCAATCAGCCGGCGGGTCGTTCCTCCGGCATTCATCAGATTGCCAGCCAGCATGAAGAATGGAACGGCCATGAGCACAAAAACATCCACGCCGGCGAAAACCCGGTGCGGGATGGTGATCGGGTTAATGTCCGCGAGCATGAAATACGCAATCACCGACAGGCCCATCACCACATAGATCGGCAGGCCGATCAGCAGAGTGACGAGAAAAGTGATGCCGAGCACGGTCAATTCCATGAGATGTCTCTCGCTTCCATGTCGGTGTCGGCATCAATGGTTCCGCGCGTCATGCGGACGCCCATGTCGGCAACAAGCGACAAAAACATCAAAACAGTTCCGACGAAGATCGGAGCATAGACGAACCAGAGCGGGATATGCAGGCTGGGAGAGGTCCGGCCGGTCTGGATCATCAGTTGGACGAGCCCTAGCCCATACCAGCCAAAGAAGCCGAGAAAGACGAGGAACAGCATGCGCCGGAACACCCAGAGTACTTTCCGGATACCCTGAGGCAGCGCGTTGAAGAGACTCTCCATGCCGATCAGGTCGCCGTAGCGCGCACCGACGGCGGTTATCAGGAAGACCAGCCAGACCAGCGAGAATCGCGCAAGTTCGTCAAGACCGCGTACCCGGATGGCGGTGTTTCGGGCAAGCACGTCGAGAAGGACCGTGCCGACCATGAAGACCATCACCAGGATGACAAGCTTGCGTATCAGCGAATCCACAGCCAGCGAGAGTTTGTTGAACGATTCCATTCGCGTTTCCCAGAAGGACAGCGCCCGATCCAATTCGGTCGCAAAGGTGAGCGACGCGCCCTGGGGCGCGTCGCCAGATCGTCTCCAGCCTTACTGCTGTGCGGTGTTGGCCGCAGACGGCAACTGCTCAATCTGACTCATCAAGTCGCGCACCCAGGGCTCGAGCTTCTCGGAGTATTCGTCGCGAACCGGCTTTGTCGCCTCGACGAAGCTCGACAGGTCTTCGACGGTGTTCACCTTGAGGCCTGCCGCCTTCATTTTTTCAAGCGCTTCTGCATCGAGCCTGGCGTAGTCGGCGTTGTTGCGGTCGATTGTCTTCTTGGCAATTTCCTCGATCAAGGTCTGCTGTTCGGGGGAAAGCGCCTCAAAGGTCGTCTTGCTCATCGTCAGCACAGCGATGTTTGCAACGACGGGAACAAGGCTCAGGTAGTCCTGTACCTCATTGAAGCGCATCGACGAAAGCGCCGAAAGCGCATTCTCGTTGCCGTCGACCGTGCCGGTCTGGAGTGCGCCGTAAAGTTCGGCAAAGGAGGTCGAGGCAACCGAAGAACCGAGAGCTTCATAAGTGTCGATATGTGCCGCAACGCCCATGGTCCGCATTTTGATGTTCTTGAAATCTTCCGCGCCAGCAATCGGCTTGATGTTGTTCATCGGGTAGCGGAACGCTGGCGAGCCGATTCCGAGGAGCTTGAATCCGGCCGCGTCCGCCTCTTCATAAAACTTGGAAAAGTCGAGTGTGTCCAGCGCCTCCTGGATGTGAGCCGGACTGTGAAACACAAAGGGCATGTTGAACAGGTCGAACGACGGCACGAAGCTCGCCATCGCTGCGGTATGGACCCAGGTGAAATCCATCGTGCCAAGCAGCAGCGCGTCGAGCGCATCGCGTTCTCCGCCAAGTGCGCCATTGGGATGGATGTCAAGCTTCCATTTGCCGCCGCTCGCCTCCGACATCAGATCCTTCATGTAGAGCGCCGACGTGTGGTAAGGGAATTCGGGGCCGACGACATGGCCAAGCGTAAATGCCTGTTCCTTGAATTCCTGCGCTTGGGCAATTCCGAGGCTTGCGACCGCAATGGTTGTCGCTACCGCCAGATTTCTGAGAATATTCATGGTATTCCTCCCTGGTTGAATCCGGACTTTCAATGCCGGACATGGTCAGTCCGCCCCCTCAGGAAAGAGAGTAGCGGACGTTCTTGAGTTGTGTGTCTTCGAGCATCGCCTCGACGCCGCGTTCCTTGCCGAAGCCGCTCTGCCTGAACCCTCCGAAAGGCGCGTCGACCGAGACCTTTCGACCGGTGTTGATACAGACGGTGCCGGCGGAAATCGCGCGGGCAGAGCGCATGGCGCGTGCCGCGTCCCGCGTGAACACTGCGGCCGCGAGTCCGAATTCGCTGTCGTTGGCGAGTTCGACGGCCTGACCCTCATCGCAGAAACGGAAGACGCTCTGCACCGGGCCGAAAATTTCAGCCCGCGACATCTTCATGTCACTGCGCGATTCGAGGAGCAGCGTCGGGGCGACGAAATAGCCAGCCCGCAAATCGTCGCGGTCGGTGAGATCGCTGTAACGCCTGACGACGGCGCCCTCGCGCGCGGCAGTATCTATGCATTCCTCGATTGTTGTGCGCTGGATATCGCTGATGACCGGGCCCATGCGGGTTTCGGGTCTGTCGGCGATACCAATCGCCACGGAGCGGAGCCGCTCCTCCAGTCGCTCGACGAAATCGTCGTGGATCCCTTCCTGGATGATCAGCCGCGTGCATGCGGCGCAAACCTGTCCAGAATTGCGGACGTTGTCGGTGAAAGCGGCTTCGACGGCGGCCTCGATGTCAGCGTCGTCGAACACCACCAGCGGCGACTTTCCACCAAGTTCAAGCGTGAGTTTCTTCATTGTCTGCGCGGCTTCCACAAAAATGCGCTTGCCGGTCAATGTGCTGCCGGTGAACGAGATCTTGGCGACGCCAGGGTGGCGCACGAGCCGCATGCCGGGAACCGCCCCGCCATAGACGATGTTGATGGTGCCGGCAGGAAGGTCTGCCGCCTGGGCGCACTCGGCAAGCAGTGCCGCCGACAGCGGCGTCACCTCGGAAGGCTTGAGCACCACCGTGTTACCCGCCGCCAGCGCCGGCGCAATCTTCAGGATGGCGAGAAGTCCCGGATAGTTCCATGGTGTGATCAGGCCACAAACGCCGAGCGGCTCCCGCAAGGTGAAATCGGCAAGCGTCGGATCGGAGACATTTAGCGTCTCGCCACTCAGGGCAAGCAGTGTTCCCGCATAGAACTCGACCGATTCCGCCAGCCCCTCCATCTCGCCGGAGGTCAGCGCGATCGGCCGACCGACATCGAGCGTCTCGGCGAAAGCAAAATCGTTCACCCGTCGCCTGATCTCTGCGGCAAAGCGGTTCATCAGCCTCGAACGCTCTTTGGGCATCAGCCGGCCCCAGCCGCGATGAAATCCGTCGAGAGCCGCGGCCACCGCCAGGTCAGTATCGGATTCCGAGGCGGAACTGAACTCGGCGAGCTTGCGCCCGGTGGAGGGATTGGTGACCGAGAAACTCGCCTCCCCCTCACTTGAGCGCTCTGTACCGCCAATATACAGAGGATAGACCGCTTCGTGCGGGGTGAAGGGTTTGGTGGTGTCTTGCATGATCATTTCCTCACTCCGCCTCGTTGCGAAGCACGCCGCCACGGCTCAATGGGGTGACAAGTCTCTGGTAGAGGCCAAGCCAGCCCTGACGGCGGACATAAGTCGGTTCGCCGAGTCCAGAGAGCCGTTCATCATATTCCCCCTCGGCCAGAAGCAGATCGACGCGACGGGCCGGCAGGTCGATGCGGATGAGGTCACCGTTCCGGACGATGGCAAGAGGTCCGCCCATGGCGGCTTCCGGCATCACCTGGCCAACCACGAGCCCTCGGTTGAGGCCGGAAAGCTGGCCGTCTGTGATCAGGGCGGTCCTGCCTGCCAGCGCGCTGCCGGCCAGGGCTGCTGCAAACCATGAGGCCGAGGCGACACCCGGACCGCCTTTGACGCCCAGTCCGGAGAGCACGACGACATCACCAGCGGTGATCGTTCCGTTCTCCAGATCTGCGAACGCATCAGCCTGGGTCGCATAGACTCTTGCCGGGCCTTCGAAGCACAGCTCCGGCGCGGTCGTCGTGCCGAGCTTCATGATGGCGCCATCAGGGGCGAGACTGCCTTTGAGGACGACGAGCGATGGCCCGCGGGCGGCGGGCGCATCGAGCGTCCCGATGAACCCGGCCTCTGGCTGAAGCACGGTCTCAAGCCGCTCGCCAAGCGTGAGACCATCGACGCCGGGAGCCGTCATGTCGAGCAGCGGCGCAAGGCGCTTCATGATGGCCAGCGTGCCGCCAGCGTCATCGAGCTGCTCGATCTTGCCTGCCCCGTTCGGCTTGATTGCGCAAAGGACCGGCACACGGCCGTCGAGTTCAGAGACGATGTCGTAGACATTGACAGGAATCCCGCCTTCCTCTGCGACCGCCTGGAGATGGCGAAGCACATTGATCGATGTCGAAAGTGACAGGGCCACCGTGACAGCATTGCGAAATGCGGCGGGGGAGAGGATGGAACGGGGACGCACATCGGCCACGACAAGTTCGACAATCCTGTGACCCGCCGCGCGGGCGAGATCATACATCGCCTCGCTTTCGGCAGCGATCGGCGCTGATCCCGGCATGGTCATCCCGAGGGCTTCCGACATGATGTGCATGCTGTTGGCAGTACCCATGCCGGCGCAAACGCCGGGACCGGCCACCGCAACCCGTGACATGCAGTCGAGATCGTCAAGCGAGATTTCGCCAGAGCCGACCTTGCCGACGCCCTCGAAAACATCCTCGATGTCGACCTGCTCACCCCTGAAGACACCGCAGGCCTGGTAGCCGCCGATGACGAGAATCGTCGGAAGGTCGAGGCGCGCGGCCGCCATAAGTTGGGCGGGCGCAGTCTTGTCACACGAGGCGAGGCAGATCATGCCGTCGAGCTGCGGACCCTCAACCGAAACCTCGATGTCATTGACCATCAGGTCGCGCGAGGGAAGGATATAGCTCCCGGCCGATCCCGCGCAATGGATGAAATCGCTCGGCGCAGTGGTCTTCACCTCGAATGGAAGGCCGCCAGCCTCGCGAACAGCATGCTTGACCGCTGCTGCAACCTTGTCGAGATGACTGAAGCAGCTCGAAAGCTCGGAAGAGGCGTTAACGATGGCGATCTTGGGCTTGTCCATGTCAGCCTCGGGGATGCCCAGAGCGCGCCACTGCGCCTGCCGAAGCGCCCAAAGCGTGCTGCCGCGTGGAAAGTTGCTGCGCAAATTCATTGAGTGGCCCCCACGCCAGGTTTCATGTTGTGCGAGTATATTTCGGGCTCTTCGAAGCCGAGATAGGCGCCTGCCGCGGAGAGCGCGTTCTGCAGCTCCGGCATGGAGACTGCGCGCAGATCTCCCGTTCCGCGCGCCGCCATGGAGGCGGCCAGACCGGCTGCCTCGCCCAGCGCGAAGCATGTCCCGGCGACACGCAGCGAGGCCTGCGCCTCGTGGGTCGCGGAGATACACCGTCCGGCCACAACGAGGCCATCAACGCCGCGCGGCAGGAGGCTGCGGAACGGAATCTGGTAATAGGCGCCGTCCTCAAGCCAGACCCATCGCGTCGCCCTTCCCTTGCCATGTTCCTCGACGGGCCAGGCGCAACATGCGACTGCATCCTCAAAGCGCGCTGAACCCAGCGCGTCTTCGGAACGGACCGTGACGTCTCCCTGAATGCGACGGCTCTCGCGCACCCCGATCTGGGCGCCGGTATCCAGGAGCCATGCCGTCTCGAATCCCGGCACATGCCCCCGGAACGCTTCGAGATAGGTTTGCCCCATGCGGCGGCCGTCCATCTCCGCTTGTGTCATTTCTTCCGACGACAGGGGGTCCGGAGATCGCCCATCACGCTCCACACGGGTGATATTGAGATGAACGATGGACTCGTTGAACGCAAAGATGCCACCGGCTGTCCGCGGAAGTGAGAACCCCGCGGCCACAGCGTTCTCCAAGTAGCCATGCAGCGCGGCACGGTCCATGGCCTC
Organism: Hoeflea sp. BRH_c9; assembly: GCA_000961635.1. Classification (GTDB taxonomy): domain Bacteria; phylum Pseudomonadota; class Alphaproteobacteria; order Rhizobiales; family Rhizobiaceae; genus Hoeflea. The sequence goes on from LADQ01000020.1 coordinate 49,200, forward strand.
GACCTTGGCCGTATCGCAACCGCCAAAACGCACCATCGTCGTCGGGAACTGTAACTCATCAAGGTCGCAGTGCCATTCCGCGCCGGCAAGAGCAGCCACTTGCCCATCGCCCGAACAGTCGATTGTGACGGCGGCCTTCGCCGCCCATCGTCCGTCGATCGATTCGAAAACCGCGCCAGCGACCTTGCCGCCTTCGCGAAGGACATCGACCGCCAGAGAGTGAAAACGGAGGGTTAGACTTTCCTGGCGAACCATGTCGTCGGCGACAAGCTTCATCACCTCGGGGAGATACGGCAACGACGCCGTCTTCAGCCAGAGCTTGGGCGCGCCTGCTCCTCCTCGAGTACGGAGACGATCGACGATCTCCTCCCCGATGCCGCGAACGATCAGTTGCACTTCGCCGCCGCGCACCCCGAACAGACCGCAGATACTGCCGAGCGTGACGGCGGTCATGGTGCCGCCCAGAAAGCCGTAGCGCTCAACCAGAAGTACCGACGCACCGTTGCGCGCCGCAGCCACTGCCGCAGCCAGCCCGGCCGGCCCGCCTCCGACCACCAGCACATCGACCTCGTGCCTGACCGGAACCGCCCTAAACTCCTGGCGAATAAAATTCACAACTGCCTCCGCGATTCATGCACGTAGGGCTTGCGTCCGGTACTTCCGCGGATCATCAGATCCACGGGATGGACGATCTGCTCCGCCTCGCGCGCAGGATTGTCGAGCCTGTCGAGCAGCAGACGTATGCCGTCCTCGACGAGAGTACGCACTGGTTGACGCACGGTCGTCAGCGAGAGAGTCGACCAGGACGCCATCTCGACATCGTCGAACCCCACGATCCAGCACTTGTCCGGGACCGGGCACCTCATCTCGAAGGCCGCGTCGAGCGCGCCAAGAGCCAGGAGGTCGTTGGCGCAAAACACGGCATCTGGCGCGTCGCTCAGTTCGAGCAACGACCGCATTGCCATGCGACCGCCTTCATGCGTGAACGGCACCCGGCGCAACAAGGAACTGTCTACGGACAGGCCCTCGCGGGCGAGAACGTCGAGAAAGCCCGCCTCTCGCTCGCGGATTGTCGATGCCTCGCGCACTCCAGAGACAAAGGCGATCCGACGACGCATGTGCTGGATGAAATAGTCGGCTACCTTTGCCCCGCCAGCAAAGTTGTCGCTTGAAACCTGGTCGCATTCGACGCTGTCGACGGTTCGGTTGATCAGGACGACGGGCGCGCCACTGGCAATCGCTTCCTTCAGTACTGGTGATGTATGTGTAGCGGCCGCGAAGATAACGCCGTCGACCAAGGATTGGCGGATGGCGTCGATGGCCGCAACCTCGCCGGCACCCTCCGTGTCCCAGAGCACAATGCGTAGCCCGCTGTCAGCAGCCACTTCGTTTACCGCGCGCAGAATCTCGGTGTAGAGCGGATTGCTGAGGCGGGCGACGACGACGCCAATGACACCGATCCGGCTCGTGCGCATCGCACGCGCAAGCGCATTCGGGCTGTAGTTCAATGCGCGGGCAGCTTCGACAACACGGATCCGGACTTCGTCGCTGACATTTTCGGCACCTCTCAGCACCCGCGAGACGGTCGCCTGCGAAACTTTGGCTACTTTTGCAATGTCATGACTGGTGATCTGAGAACGCGACTTCATGGCTGCCTACGTAGTTTTGTTTTAATTCAAAATCCATCTCTGTTGCCATTGCTTAAATGACTACGTAATCATTGGCAAGCCTTTTCGGCAATTTTACGCAACTCGTATCTGGCCCAGCGGGTGATCCTCATCGACGGTCAGGAGCTGGCCGATCTGATGATCGAACACGGCGTCGGCGTCCGCAGCTACCGCACTGTCGAATTCAAGCGGCTGGACGAGGACTTCTTCGGCGAGGAGTGAGGGGCGGCGTGTCAGGCGGAAATCATTTCCGCATCCTCAGCCCTTGAACACCTTCTCGCGGTGGTATTGCAGGAACTGTGAATGTGGCCGCTCGTCCGTCCGTGCCGGTACAAGCAGCCGGCACTCGGGGTTCATGAGCCGCGTGACGGTGTCGGGAACGCCACCACTGGCAATCAGCAGGCTGTAATTGTCATCGACTGAAATCAGGCCACGATCGAACATCCAGTGCACGGTGCCGGAAAGGGCGAGCCCGTTGCGGACGCTGTCGGGCCCACCATGCGCCACCGGTCGGATGTGCGCGGCCTGGACCTCCGAGCGCCCGCCGCCATTGATCAGCTTTAGGCCGGTCACAGCACAGGTGTCCTGGTAGGCCGACTTGATGGCCACGGAAAATGCCCGGTCCCGGAACGGACGTTGCAGCACCTGGGAGACGATTCGCCGATCGACGCTGTCGATCTCGAAAGGCATCTGCGGATTGTCACCAAATCCGATGCGCGCTTCCTCTGCCGGATCCGGAGCCGGTCGTTCGCGATCCCGATTTCCTAGAACATGCGCGAAGCCGGCGGCGAGGATCAGGTCATACTCGGCGTCCGGGATGTTTCGGACAGCGCGACCGAACGCCCCCTTGTTGGTCGAGCCGTCTTCTTTTCTCAGGCCGCTTTCATAATAGTGGTCCGCGTCCTTGAAGGGCACGGCTCGATCGAAGGGTAGGAAGTCTTCGACGAGCGCATAGAAGTGATCGGACTTCGACGGGTCCTCGATGATGTCAACGATCCTGGCCGTGGCGAAATAGGCCTGCCTGCCTCCTGTTTTCATAAGGTCGCCGCTCGGACGCCGCGGTTCGTAGTAAACGATCCAGTCTCCACGCGCAGCCTCGACCTGGCGAAGATAAGTGCGCGGGAAATGATAGCGCTGCTCCGGAAGGTCATCATAGGTCGGATCGACCTTGGTCGTCAAAATTGCCTTCGCCATAGCACGCGCTCTTCCACGCAGAGAATTACTGCCGTCCCTTCTGGCTACCAGGCAGGGAGGAGTGTGGGAAGGGCGCTGATTGGTGAATGTGTGGAGCGGGGCGGCGAGTTATTACGACGATCCCATCTCGGTATTTTGGTCAAGACGCAACGAAGGCCCGCTTTTAATCAGTTTCATTCGGAAATCGAATTCCAGCTTAACCCTGACCAGTCCCCTACGCCCTGCCCCATCAGCAAAATTATGCAGTCAGCGCTTCTATCTGTTCGTTGGCATGTTCCATCACCAGACACGGCAGCCCAAGCCCTGCCGGCGGATACCAGACAGCGCCTGTTGGGAGCCCGAGGGTCTTGGGCAACCCTGGCGAGAGATTGCTGTAGTCGGTGAGTCTGGCCGTCACAGCCATGATCACTCTGTGAGCAGACCAACCGTCGAGATGAGAGTTCAATCCGACGCTATGCCCTCCTCCGCCGTAGCCAAAGAAATCATATTCGTACTTGGCCGTTGACGCATTGCCTTTCTCATCCGTTTTGCAGACGAGATAGGGCTCGAACCCCTGCATCTCTGTTTCATGGTGATGCCATCGACCGACCATGGCGATCTCCGTGAAGACCCCAAGGTCCGCTGACGTCACATCCCGGATCTCCAGCTCGTGTTCCTCGACGAACGCGTACATCGGATGATCTCCCGGAACGGGATTGTCATTGATGCTTATTGTGATGCGGTCTCGGTCCACAATGATTGCAGCATCGCTGCCCGACAGCAAAAGCCTTGCCGTGTAGGGTATTTCGAAAGGAACTCCTGGCCGAAGGGCAGCGTCATACGCTTGTATAAATTTCTCATAATCCGCATTAATCAACTTCGATACTCCTTAATGTTGGCAATAAATTATAATATAGAATTATTATATAGTCAATATATTAGTTTATTACAAGATTTTATGGAATCGGATGCCCGTTTATATCAATTATATATAATCACATTACTTTAAATTGCCGGATATATTCACAACTTTATATTGGATGATCGCCTCTTGGTCGTACGTCGGCCAATCGTGATGTCTTGAAATAGGCGTTATAAAGATTGCGCAACCGGCACTCAATCAGGATCCATCCGGCTCGCATTTGCCATGGACGTCTGGCAAAAGCCGGCTCGTTACCTCGCAAAAATCCGATTCCTGTGCAAACGCCGTTATATGAAGTAACGGGGGGAATACACAAAATGAGCAGGTACGGGGTTTGCAGGAACGGCACTGATTGAGAGCAAAACAGAAGCTTGAAGCCACCGATTCAGCTGAACGCTATTGGAGAGATGGGACCATAATTTCCCAATCATGGAAACAGGTCTCACACGCTGATGCAGCGGGGCGACACGGATGGTAATCAGGCCAGGTTCAGGTTAGCCTAGTCAGCGTCCGAGCCGCCAGCAGCCTTTTTCAGATGCCGCTTCGGGCGGAAAGGCGGCGGGCCATTGACGTATTTGTGTACAAGTTTTTCAAAAACACCCTCGCTCTCACGAGCATCGAAGCCTTGGCTCACAAGACCGTCGACGAGCTCGTTGCGTAGCCGATCCAGAACCTCGCGGCGATCCCGGCGGTTTGAGTTGACGCCTGTTATCTTCTGCCAGAGCAGCAGGCGGGCAATGTCGTCCCGCGACGGGCGGAGATTCTCCCGAGCGGTGTCACGGGTCTTCTTCTGGCGAACCCTCTGCTCAGCCTTTCTTTGTTTCGGGGGCATCCTGGCCATCAATCGTCCTCACTCTTCACCACGTCCGCGCCAGCCTATCACCCTCACCATGACCACAACCATTCTGCAAACGCCGTATCGTGAGGAATCGCGCTTTCCTGATATTGAATCGAATGTCGGGGGTTTGGAATCGCGCCATGGTAAATTGACTTGATGTGCGTCGAGTTGCCCGCACCTTGATCCGAAGCGATTTCCGTCAAACCAATTCGGATCGCCTTGCGGGCATGGCGTTTCCAGTCAAATGACATTCGCGGCAGCGTGCGGAGGCTTCACCTCGATCCCTTCGCCCCCTCACCCGACGACCCCACTCCGCTCTGGGCACCGCTGTGGCGGCACCATCACCTGTGGCGGCACCATCACCTCGGCTCCATGCGCGACCGCCGTTTGCACAGGAATCGGCAAATCCGCGTTTCGAATCGAGCATCCGCAATCCAGAATCGAAAACGAGGGATTCAGAATCACCTTCAGTGGGTTCTTGAATCGCGTTTTCGGGATCGGTGAATCGAATTTCCTGACGGCTGAATCGGCAATTGCGAATTGGGAATCGATATGGCGCCCGAAGGAATCGCCGTTTCAGCGACGGATCTAGCTCTCCTCGGTCCCTGTTCCATCGCCATCGATACCAATCAATTGCCGCAGCCCCTCCCCTGACATCACGCCCGTTTCGTTGAGACAGGTGGCAATCCGCAACAGATTCGCCTCATGCCTTTCCAGCAAATCATGGGCTAAGGTTTCTGCCGCGATCAGTCGGCCATTGACCCTTTCCGCGAGATCGCGATCAAGCGTCAGAACGTCGAACCCGCGGAGGCTGGCGCGATAAAGCAGCGGCTGATGTTCTGAGAAACCGAGGCTGGTTTCAGCGTCCAGGGCAACAAGAGTTGCCTTGGCGAGGTCGCTTTCGTCGCCACCGCCCGACCCCGCCATGACTTCGCCGATGACACGCTGTTCGGCCACCCGTCCCGCCAGGATGGCAGCCATGATCCTGGTCAGCCAGATCTCTGTTTGCGCGAGATGGCGATATTTTTCGACCGTCACTTGGCCCATCTCCCCTAGACCGATCGTTACGGATTCGACCTTGCCAATGCGGAGCAAAGTCCATGCGATTGCGTGGCCTGCTTCATGGACCGCCACACGCCAGCGAAGATCATCCGACATCGTCATGTGTTGTGCACCAAGCGCCCTTTCGATGTCAGTCCATGTAAGGTCACGCCTGTCCCGGCGGGCCTGTTGCCGGGCTTCTCGGACCAGCCTTTCGATATCGGCTCCGGTTCGTCCGATGGCCAGCAATGCGAGGGATTGGAGGGCCGTTGCGGGTGAAGTGGATGGATAAATGTCAGACATGGGCTTGTCCTTTTTCGGTGGTGCGAACTGCGGACGATGATCTCGGATGAACGGGGCTGCATGTCGGCGTGTCTACCGTCGCCCCGTTGTCGGAAGGTAGCTCGGTATGCACGGGAGCTGACGCCAGAACGGCGGCAAGATCGGAACCCAGATGGTGCGCGAGAATGCCCGCCAGCGCTTCGGCATCAGGCGACGGGATGACGACATGTTTTTCCAGCCTGCCCGAGCGAAGCAGCGCGGGATCGATCCGGTTAGACAAGTTCGTCGCGGCAACAACAATGACGCCTTCAGACTTCAGCGAACCATCCAGAAGCTCCAGAAGTCTGGTGATCACAGTCGTCCAGTAATGCTCGTGACGGTCATCTACACCTCGCCCACCTCCGCGGCTCCCGATGGCGTCGAGCTCATCGATGAAGACAATGCAGGGGGCATTTTCCTTGGCGGTTTCGAAGACGTGAGACATTCGCTGAAGGACATCACCAAGAAATCCGGGCTCGAGCCAGGACGCGACCGAACTCACAATTAGGGGCACCCGCAATGTGTTGCAGAGCGCTCTAGCGAAGCTGGTCTTACCCGTTCCGGGCGGCCCAGAGAGAAGCAACTTGGAACTCATCTCCTCCCAGCCGAGGGTGCCTTCACGCCAGAGCGCGAGGTCGTCCTTGAGGTCAAGCGCCCAGGGTCGTGCTTCGCCGTAGCCAGAGAGGTGTTCGACGCGCAGAGGCCGGACATGATTGGTCGTCGAGGCTGCGGCTTCACCTGCCGTAGCCGCCGGGATCGTGCCCTTGCCTTTGTCGGCGGCAGCATCGGTCGACGGCTCGACGTCGGGCAGGATCATGTCGATCGGAGTGGGTTTCGGCTTGTCCCGCGGCGCCGAAAGCGGATTTGATGAGCGCGCCTTGCGACCCTTCTTGTCATCATCCGCGGTTTCGCCAGCGCCCGCTGGGTCCACGAGGCTTGCAAGCAAGCTCAGCGCCGATCTAGCCGTGCGCCCGGGCCGCACTGCCAGCGCCAGATCATCAATAGCGAGGCAGCTGGGATCGAACACTATCCCTTCCATAACCGCGAGGGATTCATTGACGGGAATACCAAGACATACATGGAGCAGCTCCGCGATCAGCTCTGCGTCGATACAAGCGCCTTGAAGCACGATGTCGGCGGCGGCGATGATTTCAGGCCTGGCAGGCGCTTGGGTCTCATCAGCGATGACAAGCGGCGCAGGGTCGCCAAGAATTGCCTTGGCCAGTTTTGTTGTCAGTGTCTGTCGGGTCAATTCCACGACATTGCGGCCCGACGCTGTGACAATCTTCCGCTGCCGCATCTCAGGTCGAGCTTCGCCAAAACGTTCCGAGAGCGGACGGTCACCCCTGATGTCTGTCAACTCACCATAGAAGGGACATAGCAACGCATCCTCCAGCATTAGGCCGCATTGTCTCTCAAAACCTGCGACCGGAATCCTGAGCAGGATCACCGGGTTTCGCCGCATTAGAACATCGCGCAAATGACCGAGGTCCGTGATGCTCTCGCCAGTAGCACGGGCGATCAGCAAAGTGGCGGCCACCTGCACGGGATTGGGTGACGGCAGAAATTCGCGCAGCAGCGCAAGCATGCTTGGGGCGTCCAGCTGCCTGGGGCCGTTGGGACAGATGGCAGGAGTTCGCATCGTCTTCGGTGGTGAAGGCTTCACGCCGGGGTCAACGTGTTTCCGTTGAGCCTTGGACGCTGACTTACTGCCATGCATTCCAATGGCCATCCGGTTGATGGGTTCGCCGCCGTCATACATCATTGTCGATGCCCCCTTCAGCGCTCGACCCACGAGACGGCGGGCACGGTTCGGATCGCCGGCAAGCCCGGATGCCGCAGACCCAGACACTTGCCATGCGATGCCTTGCGCTTTCTCACCGAAGGGAAAGCTGATGTCGAGCAGTCCGGCGTCCGATGCGCGCTGGTAGAGGTCAAGCACAGCACGTCTGCGGATGCGCTTGAGAACATGGTGAGCGATACGTCTATTGATCGTATTCATGACGCATCTCCCCATGTGCCGCTTGTCCATCTGGTGGCCGTGTCCTCCAGGTCTTTCGGCAAATGTTTGCGGTTTCCCTGGAGCCAGTCGCGGACAACGATGCAGGTCGGGTCGCCCTGGTCGCAGAGATCGAGAAGCCACCCGCGCGGAATGGAAAGCACGCTTTCAAGCCTGACGCCGCGGCGTTTGGCTGAACGGATCGCAATGCGCACCACCTTGGCAACGTGATCGGCATGTTCCTCGTCGGTCAGCGGCTGCGGGTCCGGCCTTGCAGCAAGCCGTTTGGGCAAGCCTTGCGTCGACGCTCCATTCTTGAGTGCAGGCGACTGCGGGGATTGCGCCGCACAGTGATGGAGAGACTGACGTTGTGGATTTGCGTCAGTCGATCGGTGGACTTCGGGGAAGGCAATGATTTCAGCGGTCTCGGTGTTCATGGCATGGGTCTCCGTTCACCGAACCTGAGGCTCGGCGCACTTGGATTTCAATGAAGGTAGATTGGTGCAGTGGCCGGCTGAGTGCCGCTAGTGCGAGCCGGCAGCCGGGACCTGGGCAAAGCCAACGATGACAGGAGGTCGCCCGTTGTCCAGAATTGCATCGCCCTCCCCGGCATCGGTCAGATGTTCGGCCGGATCATCTGCATCGGTCCCTTCTCCAGCTTGTTCCTGAAGAACGATCCCCGATGACGAACCTCTGGTGACCTTTTCGGCAACCGGACCCCGGGCGGCCCGCCAGTTTGCATCCACCCTTTCCCGGAACATCTTGCGCAGCGCTAGCAAGGCTTCGCCGGCGCCGGTCACCTCGAGCAGATGGTCGAGGTGCGACAGGGGCCAGATGCCACCCTTGATATCGGTACGTCCCCCATGAGCGTTGAGGATGACGACGCGGACTTCCTTCACCGAGAGCCGGTGGTGCCCCTTGTAGACATGGTCGGGTACGACGAGGGCCGACGCCAGCATGCGGTTCTTGAGCTCAGTGATGCGGGAAGCTTCGTAAGATGTCAGGCTGCGCTTAACGTCGACCATGTGCGCAATTCCAGTCTGACGATTGATGATAACATGGTCCGGCGTGTAGGATTTGCGGCCACCGGTATCAGCATCCAGGGTGAGACCGCGATACAGATGCGCTTCATTGTGCTCGACCAGTTGCATCGCCGTCGGCGTCAGCGGCAGCCTGATATTTTCTGACAAGACCACGAGGTCTGGATTGCAGGCGGCTAACAGGTCAATGCCGCGCTCAAGCAGACGGCCCTCGTGAACTGGAACGGAGCGCAGGACCGAGGCAGCCTCCTCCAGACTGCCTTCGAAGGCATTCCGCATTGCCTCGACGCACAAGGCGGAGTCGGCGATCTCGGTGACGAGGGCCTCAAGCTGCGGCTCAAGCAGCTTGAAATCGGCGGAATGCTGGTAAGGTGTGGCCCGAGCAGATGTGGCGAGAAGAGTGGTCATGGGGAAGTCTCCTGGAAAATCGAAAAGGATGCGGGGCAGCGCACCGGCGAGGACGCGGATGCGCTCACGCGGAAATTATTTCCGCGTCGGACGGATCGGCGAGATCAATCAGAATGCCTATGGCCTGGGTGGCCGACGGGCTCGGTCAGTCAGCGCGAGGCCGACACGAAACCAGTCGGTCGCGGTGTCCCGCATGGGTCACCGATGGCGATCCAGGGACATTGAGCCGCGCATGCCGCTGCATTTTCAACAGGAGAACGGAGAAAGAGTGCTTCCACCAAGCGGTGGATATCGTTAAGGATCAACATAGCCTTAGGCCTTTCACGAGAAGGTTGTGGGTCAGGCCCTCGTTTGGTGTTGTCGCACCGGCGGGGGCCGTTAAGTGTCTGCAGATATTGAATTTCTGCGGACGACCCAGACTTAGTCCGGAGTTTCACGTCCGGCAAGATAAAAAGAACCAACCCGGAACAAGAGCCCAGGCATGGTTAACGGGTGACGCGGGCCATTGAAGCATCCGGGCAAAGCAAAGCCCGCCGAAGCGGCCATGATGGCGAATAGCAGAGCAATTCTTCAGGTGACCGCCGCGAGCACCCACTCATCGGGAATGGTGATCGTGATGCTATATTTGTCTTCGCCGCTTAGGTCTTCCGACCACCAAAGTATGCCTTGCACCACCGGTTCTTCGGCATACCCCAATCGTCTGTTCTCCGCCAAGACAAGTCGTCTGGTCTCGCGCACTAGCGTGGCCTTGTCCTTTGCTACATCGTGACCGTCGAGCATCAGGGGATACCTGGGGCCGCCCAAAGTCGGGTCCCAGGCATCCATCTCGCCAGTGTACAACGCTGAGCCGACCCAGTCCGGGTTGACCATGCGGCGGAGGTAGATGACGAGAGTGCCCGGCGCGTCACCGAAGAAGTCGACCCAACGTCCCACCAGCGCAAGCGTGTCTTCTGCGTCCGTCGCGAGCGATTCATAAAGACTATGAAGCACCTCGCGATGCTGATCGACAAAGTGGCAAAGTGGGTGATCGTCAGGCGCAATCTCGCAATCGATCCAGCATTGGATGCCTGTGCCCCAAATCGATAGCGATACATCCTCACCCGACAGAATAAAGCGACCGTAAAGGGAAAGTCGGCCATTGCTGAGCTGACGCACCAGATCGGCTTCGCTCGTCCGACCCGGCATGCGATGGACGGCCTCGAAAATCTTAGCGCACACCGCATCCACTTCCTCCTCTGTCTTGACAGACGCTGATGTCGCCATTTCTTCGTCTGACGCAGAGATTACCTCAAGCATGGAGATGTCCTCCGATGTCAGCGACAGGCCCAAGACCGATGGACAGCGGGATGACATTCTGCTCGGCGATGTCCACGTCTTCAGCGCTATCCAAAAGCGGCCGCACTTCTTCTCTGGAGGCCCCGGGAGAGGTCAGTGGCACGCCATGCACAACGAAGCGAAGCATCGGCAGAACCTCGTCCCTGACCCATGGACCAAATTCCGTGGAACCGGGCCAATCCGGTTCCATGCCGAGCCGGTGCAGCAGTTTTTGCGCCTGCCCCCAACCAGTTGACTTTTCGAGTTCAACCGGCCGCCACGTCCTGCGCTCATCAAAAGCATACGGCGTGAGCGGGGCGATGATGGCGTTGAGAAGCTCGCAGGCATGCCGACAATCAAGCTCGATCATCGCCGCCAGGCTATTCTTGACAACGCGTTTGCCTTCGGCCAGCGGCTTCACCGCATCCTCGACTTCGGCGAGCACCGATTTTGTGAGACGCTGGAATTCGGCCGTGTCTGTCGCCATTTTCACGTCGGATGCTTTGCGCAAGCCTGCAAGGCCGCCAAGGTCCAGGAACTCGACGGACTTGGCCTTCGGCTTCGGAGCAATGCCGAGAGCAACCTTGACCGCCTTGGCAGTCAGGCGCTCGCCGGCCTCGATCCTGTCAATCACTGCGGCGACCATTTGGGGCTCGCCTTTGGCGAGTTCAAACATAACGGTCGGCGAGACAGCAGCAGCTTCCAGACGTTCGCGCTCGTCCTGCAACCGTTCATAAATGGAAGCATAGTTCCAGGCGGACCGAACCGTATAATCCGAAAACCCCTTCAGCCATTTGCCGAAGCGTTTCTCGGGGACGATAGCCTTGGCTTCAAAGAAGCAACGGCCCAGTTCGTGAGCCTGTGCCGTTGAACGGCGATTGAGTGCAACGATTGTGGATTTCGTCGCTTCAAGCACCTTTGCCATTTCTGGCGTCAGCGCTGGCTCAGGCGTCGCCACCGTTTTGATGGACGCCGAGGCGGCCAGCCTGGATACGGTTTTCTTGATGCCCGATGGTCTGTCTGATTTCTTGTACATGTAACCTCCTGTTGTATCATCGACGAAATGTCGATCCATCAATGATCCGCCAAAAACCTCTCCGAGTCAAATCCGTGTAATTATTAACACATTGATTTAATGCCTTTTTTCGAGAATTTTACCGCTGTATATCTGTCAAAATGACTTCTGCATGCGGGTGCCTGCGACATAAAGTCGCATATATACCAACAGGCACATATACACTCTTAAGTTGCGTTCAATATGGGTGTCACTGCCTTTCAGAAGGCGATGTATCTTTGTCGACAGCGCCTCCCCACATGGATCTGTTGGCCGCCGCACTGAAGGCGAGGATCGCTAGATGCTCCGTCGATCGCAGCCTCCAATAGTGAACAAATGCCATTGGACATGAATTTGTCTCGTGCCACCAATTGGGGTGATGCCGGCATTCCGGACAACTCACCGCGTCGCACTGCCCGCTGCCGGTACCGTCGGCCTATCGGCAGTGCCTGCCCTGCCCCGGTCACAACAGCACCCCGGTAGGCTGCGAGCGAAACGCGGAAATAATTGCCGCATCGGCTGTTCGGCCGGCAGTCGGAAGACTTCCGCGTTTATTTGCCGTCCTTTCCCAATCATGTGCGCCGCAAGGCAGCAACACATGACGACAAGCTCCACTCATTGACCGGAGGTTTCGCTTGGCTGGACGTATGGTCCAAATTGTTATTTGATGAAAACTTCAAGTTGGCAGAATTGGATAGTGCAATCTATGGATATCGGAGCTCATGAAGACCCACCCATGGATGACCTCGAAGCCGCTACATCTGTTGCGATCATTCCCGATATTGTCAGCGCCATCAATTATGCCTCTTGGCAGAATGCTGTCCCAATTCTGAGGTCAGTTGAAATCAACAACGGCACGGCGACGACGCTCAGCAATCTTCGGCTCGAGCTCAGCGTCACGCCTGCGTTCTGCCGGTCGAAACACTGGACCATCGACCGCATGGCGCCCGGCGACAGTTTGAGGATTTCGGACCGGGCGATAGAACTCGATCCGGAGTTCCTTGCCGGCCTGAATGAAGCGGAACGGGGACAGCTCCGGTTCATACTGTTTTCGGAAGATCAACCGATCTCCGAGCATGTAGAGGACATCCGTCTGCTGGCAAGGGACGAATGGGGCGGGTTCGGCGCCATGGCGCCACTGCTTGCCGCTTTTGTCATGCCCAATGATCCCGGCGTTGCCAGGGTCATCAAGGATGCCGGAAACGTTCTTGCCGCCCACGGGCATTCCTCGGCGCTCGATGGCTACCAGTCGCAGGATCCGCGGCGAGCCTACATGCTGGGCGCAGCCATCTGGTCGGCAGTTGCGGCGCGCAGGCTGACCTATGCCGAGCCGCCGCGTAGTTTCGAGAAGTACGGGCAGAAGGTCAGACGGCCGACGACCATTATCGATGACGGCTTGGCGACCTGCCTCGACACAAGCCTGTTGTTCGCCGCAGCGCTGGAGGCCGTGGGGCTCAATCCAATGGTCCTGCTCCTCGACGATCATGCGTTTACCGGTTTCTGGCTGACGCGAAAGACCTTTCCCAACCTGATCGAGACCGATCCGGGCGAAGTGCGCAAGGCCTTGGCCGGCCGCGAAATCGTCATCTTCGAAACGACGGCCATCACTCATGCGCCTGCATCCACATTCGAGGATGCGATCCGCATCGCCCGCGGCCGGATGTCGGAGCAGGAGGAGGATCGTTTCGTCGCCATGATCGACATCGCGCGGGCGCGCCAGGCGCAGATCAGACCGATGGCGTCGCATCAACGCGCAGTTGCCCTCAAGGCCGATGGCGGAGCAGAAGCAGCACCCTTGCCGCTGCCATCATTGCCAGACTTTGCTGCGATGCCGACCGACAGCGCCGTGGAGAAGCCGACGACGGCATCTGGTCGAATCGATCGCTGGCAGCGCAAGCTTCTCGATCTTTCTCTTCGGAATCGGCTGCTGAACTTCAGGGACAGCAAACAGGTGATCCCATTTGTCTGCCCCGACATTTCCTTCCTGGAAGACCGGCTGGCCGAACAGGCTCGCATTCGCATCATATCGTTGCCGGAGCAGAACCCGATCGGCGGTCGCGATGAAAAGTTTTACTTCCAGGCAACAGGAAAGGATTTGAATACCGAATTCGCCTTGGCGGCGCTACAGCGCGACGAGCTGTCGTCGCCGCTCGCCGTCAAGGATCTGGATTCCCGACTGATCGAGCTCTACCGGCGGGCGCAGAACGATCTGGCCGAAGGCGGTTCCAACACGCTCTTTCTCGCGGTGGGTTTTCTGCGCTGGAAGCGATCGGCCGATGACGCTAAATCCTATCGAGCGCCGTTGTTGCTTGTGCCGGTGAAGCTCGAGCGCAAGAGCGCGTCATCTCGGTTTTACATTCTTCACCACGAGGATGAGGTCCGCTTCAACTCCACACTGCTGGAGTTGCTCAAGAAGGATTTCGACCTGTCGCTGCCGCAGTTTGAAGGGCCGCTGCCCACCGATGACAGCGGCACAGATGTTCCGTTGGTTCTCGAAATGGTACGCCGCGCGGTGCGCGAGGTTCCAGGATTCGAAGTGGTCAATGAATCGGCATTGTCGACCTTCTCCTTCGCAAAATACCTGATGTGGAAAGATCTGGTCGACAGGACGGACCAGCTTCGCCAGAGCAGGGTTGTGCGCCACCTGATCGATAACCCCGAGACCGCCTTCGAGGCTGGCGTGGCCACGGCCTTCCCGGGTGAGCGCGACATCGATGTCAGATATGAACCGAAACATCTGGTCATGCCGCTCGCAGCCGACTCGTCGCAACTCGCCGCGACCATGGCGGCCGCGGAAGGACATGATTTTGTCCTGATAGGACCGCCCGGCACCGGCAAGAGCCAGACCATCGCCAACATGATCGCCCAGTGCCTGTCGGAGAAGAAGAGCGTCTTGTTCGTTGCCGAGAAAACCGCTGCTCTTGGCGTGGTGCATCGGCGGCTGCAACAGCACGGACTGGGCGCCTTTTGCCTGGAGATCCACTCCAACAAGGCCGAGCGGAAGAAGTTCGTCGCGCAATTGAAGGAGTCCTGGGAGGCGAGCACATCCGGCTCCGGCGAACAGTGGATCAGGATCAACGATCGTCTGCGGGTGCGCCGGGATGAGCTGAACGGCTACGTCCAATCCCTGCACAGACAGGCGCCGAACGGCTGGTCCATCTTCAGGGCCATGGGGGTCTTCGTCCGGGGCATGGATGCCTATGCACCCGATCTGGAATGGCCTGCACCCAGCCAGCACGATGAACGCAGTTACAAGAGGCTGGTCGAGCTCGTGGCCGAACTGGCGTTGGTCTTCCGCTCAGTCACCCCGGTCAAATCGTTGCGCTTTGTTGACGTGACAGAGTGGTCAGCGAGCTGGGAGAAGAGCTTCCTGGCCCAATCCGAACGTCTGTCCGGCTCGGTTGCCAACTTGCAGAGGACACTCCAAACCTTCACGAATGCGCTCGGAATGGATGGGAGATCGGATTGCTCAGTGGGCGAACTGAATGAACTGGCCGTGATGGCAACGTCACTGCAAGCAGCCGCCGGGAAGAATTTCAGGGTCATCTTCGATCGCAATTTCGCCGAACTCAGAAACTCCATCGCGGAAGTCGAGAACGCCATCAGTCAGTTCAAGGCCGCCGGCTCGAAACTGGGCGCCGATTATGCGCACGAGGATCTGGTCCGGATACCTGTCGACCAGCTGGACATCGACTGGAGGCAAGCCGGCGCAAGCGCTTGGCCGAAATCCCTGTTGGGCAAAAGACGGGTCCGCAAACTGCTCCAATCCTATGTGAGATCCGGGAATGCGGATCCGGAGCGCGACTTGCCCCACTTGCGGATCATGAGGGCGAGCGCTGAAGCAGTCGGGGCCAGTTCGCTGGGGGCGCACGCGCCCGGTTGGCGCGGGGTCGAGTCCGACACCGCTGCGATCTCGACCTACTTCGATGAGGCCGCGGCACTCAGATCAGTACTGATGCGGCTTGGGCAGGCGGCCGGTTCCGTCAAGTCGGTGGCGCAAGCGGTGGCGCCTTGCCTGATGGGCGCCGATTCCGATCATCCGCTGCTGCCAAAGGCGGTCGCCTATCTCGAGGCACGGCAGGCGTTCACCATCGAATTGAAGGCCTATCGGGATCTGGCCGGAATTGTTCCGGTTGCGGCGGGCGCCACGTCCATGCTGGCCGATATTCTGACGACTATGGCGGACATACGGGCCAATCAGACGGCTCTTCAGACATGGACCTCGTGGTGCGATATTCGCAAGAAGGCGATTGCGCATGGCCTCCAATCCTTCGTCTCTGCTCTCGAGCAGAAGCGCCTGGAACCTGACCAGGCGGGGCCTGCTTTCGAGCTCGCCTATGCGCGGTGGTGGTTGCCAGGCGCAATCGATGCCGATCCGGTCATCCGCCAGTTCAAGCGGTTCCAGCATGAGGATGCACTCGCCGATTTCAAGAGGCTGGATGAACTGGCGCAGCAAGGCGCGCCGTCCGAGATCCAGAGAAAGCTGGCGCGGAACCTGCCCGCCCCAAATGAGGTGCCACGACGGTCGGAACTCGGACTGCTGCGCCATCAGATGGAACTGCAAAGGCCGAGCAAATCCATTCGCGACATGATTGCCGGCATGCCCCAAACTTTCGGC
The DNA here is from genome assembly GCA_000961635.1 of Hoeflea sp. BRH_c9. Classification (GTDB taxonomy): domain Bacteria; phylum Pseudomonadota; class Alphaproteobacteria; order Rhizobiales; family Rhizobiaceae; genus Hoeflea. The sequence goes on from LADQ01000020.1 coordinate 65,595, forward strand.
ACACTCGCGCCCTGTCTTCTGATGTCGCCGCTTTCGGTTGCCCAGTATCTGCCGGCGGATCAGGCGCTTTTTGATGTGGTGATCTTCGACGAAGCCTCGCAGATCACCACCTGGGATGCCGTCGGGGCCTTGGCCCGGGGGCGGCAGGCTGTGATCGTTGGCGACCCGCGGCAATTGCCGCCCACCAATTTCTTCGGCAAGGCGGACAATGACGACGCAGACCCCGAGATCCAGGAGCATGACAAGGATCTGGAGAGCATCCTTGATGAGGCCAAGGTGTCGGGGATCCCGGTTCTTGAACTCAATTGGCACTACCGCAGCCGCCATGAATCCCTGATCGCATTCTCCAATTGGCACTATTACCACAACCGCCTCATAACCTTCCCGTCGCCGGTGACCGAGGACCGGGCGGTGTCGCTCCGTTACCTCTCCGAGGGGATCTATGATCGCGGCAAGAGCCGCACCAACAAGGTCGAGGCCATGGCCATCGCCAGCGACGCAGCAGCGCGTATGCGGGCTTGGCTGAAACTGCCGGAACTGGAACGGCCGACGCTCGGCGTCATCACCTTCAACAGCCAGCAGCAGTCGCTTATCGAGGACCTACTTGATCAGAAGCGCAGGGAATTTCCTGAACTTGAATGGTTCTTCGCTCGCGACCGGATCGAGCCGACGGTGGTCAAGAACCTGGAAAACGTGCAAGGCGACGAGCGCGACGTCATGCTGTTCTCGATCACCTTCGGTCCTGATCAAGCAGGCAAGTTGACGATGGATTTCGGCGCCTTGAACCGTGATGGTGGCGAGCGGCGGCTGAATGTGGCGGTCACCCGGGCGCGCCAGGAACTGATGGTCTATTCCTCCATCACCTCGGACAAGATCGACACCGGGCGCACCAAGGCCGAAGGCGTCAATCACCTCAAGACCTTTCTCGATTATGCCGAGCGCGGCGCAATCGCCCTGCCGGCAGTTGACAAGGGGTCGGTCGGCTCGTTCGACTCCCCGTTCGAGCAGGCTGTGTCGGCAGCGCTTGACGCCAAGGGGTGGACGATCGTTCCGCAAATCGGCGTGTCCGGATTCCGCATCGATCTCGGCGTGGTCCATCCCCACAAGCCGGGCACATTCCTGGCCGGCATCGAATGCGACGGCGCCACCTATCACCGCTCGGCGACCGCACGCGACCGGGACAAGATCAGGGAGGAGGTGCTCAGGGGCCTCGGCTGGGAAATCCTGCGCATCTGGTCGCCGGACTGGTGGCATGACAAGGCGGGCGCCACCGAGCGTCTGCACATGGCGCTCGAAGCCTTGGTTGTGGCGAGCCAGGCGAAGGACGCGGAACGGGATGCGCAACAAGAGATCGAAAGCCGGTCCGCCGAATCAGACGCAGATAATGAAATGTCCCAGGAGAGCTACGACATGACAGAGACCGAGGGCGTAACACCTGACGACGACTCGGATGCGCCATCCTCGACCGACCCTGCCACGCAACCCGAGGCGGGTAGCCCTTCCTTCCAGAAGGTCATTCCCTCAGACGCCGAAGCCGTCGAGCGATTTAGCAAGACCGATCTCTCGGAATTCAGAGCCGATCCAGACGCCTTTTACGAGTTCAGCTACCGCTCCACCATCGACGGAATGGTCGCCAGGATCGTCGAGACAGAAGCCCCGGTGCGCGACGATGTGGTGGCCCAACGCATCGCCCGGGCGCATGGCTGGCTGCGGACCGGCAGCCGCATCCGCGACAAGATCGAACGACACCTGCGCCCCTTTGATTTCACCCAGGACAGCGCCGGCCGCTTCCTCTGGCCCAAAGGCGGGATCGTGGAGACCGTCAAATATCGGCCGCCCGCGACCGAGGATGACCGTCGGCCGGTGACCGACATCGCGTTGCAGGAGCTTGTCGGATTGGTACGGGCCTGTCCCGAGGCGCTGGAGGAACCGGACCCGGCGCTGGTGCTGGCGCGGCTGATGGGCCTCGAGCGCCTGGCCGCCAGCAGCCGCGCGCGGATCGACGAGGCGATCGCATTGTTTACGCAAGCCAATGGGAGGGCTGAGATGTGAAGTGAAATCGGCCAGTTTTTTGTCGGTGGCAGTTTATCGGCGCTGAAACTGCATAGCCCGAAGCGGAAATCATTTCCGCATTGCGCCCCCATTATGGACATTCAAGCAAGCATCACCTTTTCTTAAAAGCGGACAGTTCGCGACTGAACTGGATAATTGTCCCGCCGGCGATCATAGTACCACACTCGCGACATGGTAGCCGCTTTGCCGGCGAGCGGACGCCTTTATTCAAACTCTGTCAGGATGTCCAAACACGTTTGGAGGGGCTTAAATGCGCCACCAGCCTGACAACGGCATATCTACACAGGCCGTAGTCGTGTGGATGCAATGGTTCTGACAGACCGGCATCGACTTCGTGCTGGAACAACTCCGCGACCATCGTGAGCATGCCCTTGCGGATCGGCGCCACGGTCACCGACATCCGTTGCATCAGGCTGGCGAATTCGGCTTCATCGATATAGCCGGGCACCGTCATCGCACACCATCCTTGAGGGCACCAATTACGAGGAGGACGCGATGCCGCTTACCAACACACTGAAGGCGCAGTATTTCAATGAATGGATGCGCCACTTCATCGAGGCGCCAGAATCGTTCGCTCGGGAGTTCGAACAGGTAAACGGGTTCCTGGCGGAAGAAGCCAATGGCAAGGAACCTAGCTACGGCGAAACTTGTGCCGCGTACATGAAGCAGATTACTGGCGAGTTGTGCTTCGAGGTCTATGAACCGCGCCGGGTTTGCCGGAGGCTCTAACTCCTGAGTAGGATAGAGCATCATGAGCAAGACAACGAACAAGTTTTCCCCCGAAGTGCGTGAACGCGCGGTGCGTTTGGTGCTGGACAATCAGGACCAGCATGGATCGCGTTGGCAGGCGATCCTATCCATTTCATCGAAGATCGGCTGCGCGCCGCAAACGCTGAACGACTGGGTCAAGAAGGTCGAGGTTGATACTGGCCAACGTGACGGCATCACGACCGAGGTAGCCGAGAAGATGAAGGCCCTCGAACGCGAGAACCGCGAGCTCAAACAAGCCAACGAGATTCTGCGTAAAGCGTCCGCATATTTTGCCCAGGCGGAGCTCGACCGCCCATTCAAACGATGATCCGCTTTATTGAGGATCACCGTGCTGATCATGGGGTCGAGCCAATCTGCCGTATGCTGCCGATTGCCCCTGCCACTTTCTATGACCACCTGGCCAAGCGCGCTGATCCATCGCTTCTATCGGATCGAGCGGTGCGCGATGCACAACTCAAGCCCGAGATCGAGCGGGTCTTTGAGGATAACCTCAGCGTCTACGGCGTGCGTAAAGTCTGGCACCAGATGCGGCGAGAAGGCTTTGAGATTGCGCGATGCACCGTAGCCAGGCTGATGAAGGATATTGGAATTGAAGGCGTCATCCGTGGTAAAAAGCCCAAAACAACGATCCCTGATAAGGCGCTACTTTGCCCACTGGACCGGGTGAACCGTCAGTTCCACGCGCCTGCGCCAAACGTGCTGTGGGTCAGCGACTTCACCTATGTCGCGACGTGGCAGGGCTTTGTCTACGTCGCTTTCGTCATCGATGTGTTTGCGCGCCGTATTGTCGGATGGCGGGCAAGCCGCACACCCAATGCTGGGTTTGTTCTGGATGCTTTGGAGCAGGCCATTCATCAACGCAGACCGGCACAAGACAAACTCGTTCACCATTCGGACCGCGGGTCGCAATATCTATCGATCAAATACACGGAGCGGCTGGCCGAAGCCAAAAATAGCACCTTCCGTCGGCAGCGTCGGGGATTCCTATGACAATGCATTGGCCGAGACAATCAACGGCCTGTTCAAAGCGGAAGTCATTCATCGTCGCGGCCCATGGAGGAGCTTTGAAGCCGTCGAATACGCCACCCTCGAATGGATCGACTGGTTCAACAATGGCCGCCTGCTGGAACCGATCGGAAATATTCCACCAGCAGAAGCCGAAGCAAACTTCTACGCCGCTCTGGAAAGAGCAGACATAGCCGCATAACTTAAACCAAACGGCCTCCGGTAAACCCGGCGCGGTTCACTACGCGCAAATCACTGAAGCCGAGGCCAAGCGCCGCACGGCCGTCGCCGACATTATTATCTCTGAAATCAAAGTCGGCGAGGCACTGCATGACGGCTCCATTCGCCCCTTTCTTGGCGGCTATCCGTCTGATGGTATGGTCTTACATCACAAGCATGGCTGACTTCACCCTAACAAATACCTCGAGGCCTCGAAGGCTGATATCGAAGCCGGTGATCTCACACGGGAAGACGTCGCCGATGCTCTCGGTGTCGATCTCGCTGAAGTGGATGCCGAGAATGCTCGTGATCGTGCCCGGCAGAGGCTCGTTGACGATGGCTTTTACAAGCGCGCCCTTCAGAACGTCACCGAGACCGTTGTTGGTTACGGCATCAAGCCCGCCACATGGACAATGCTGCCTGACGAATCCGATCTCAATGGGTGGCCGTTTGATGGCACGGATCCGGAGGAGACCGAAAACCTTCAATGCAGAACTGTTCTCGAGCTGGATCCTCTTGAGCAAGTCGCTTTGATCACAAGCTGATCGAAACCTTCGCGGAATGACGTGGGATACCTAGCCAGATAGCAGTCCCGTCTCACAACACCGCCGCCCGGCTGATCAGCTCGGCGGCGGTTTGCATTTCAGCGCTGCCGTCATCGATCCGGCTTCACGTCATCTTTCGCATCGAGACCCTCGAAGAACCTCTTAGCCTGGGCATTTCGTATCGCTTCTTCGAGCGTTGTCGCCATCCCCTCGAAGATCTCCCCCAACTTGTTGAGGTAGTCTTGTGTGATGTCCCGGTGTTGGTTCCCTTCCGTATCGGAGCCGTTGCGGTGCACGCAGTCGTGCCTCTTCTGGACTGACGCCACAGCCATTGCCCGTTCCTCCTGATCGCGCGGCAGGATCGGCTTCCCGAATGCGGTCTCGGCGATACGGCTGACAGGAACTAGCTTGTGGAAAGAAAACTTCTGGAGAACTTCTTTGAGCATGTCTCGGACGACGTTTGGGTTCTCCAGGACGGTGTCGAGGTTGAGCTGCTTGTCGTGTAGATCCAACTCCTTCAATTTGATCAGCCGCCTTTGCACCGGGACATCGACAAGGGCAGACCCTACAATCGCGTCAGACAGGTACGCCTCGAAGATCGAGTAAAGCGTGGTGAACAGCATCCGGTTCCGGCTGCTTGAGCCGCCCGGCGTGCTCAGCTCTCTGACGTTGCTCTTCCAGTCCACCAGCGCGCGGCGGAAAATTCCGTAAGCATCAGGCTCCGGTTCCGGTTCCTCCCAGTCGTTATAGCTGTCGTCGACGTTGATGGTGACCTCAACATCAGGATCGTCCTCTAGCTCAGCCGACCATGAGCCATCGTCGTTCCGGATGATTACTGTCCATGCGTCTTCGTCCTCGTCGTATGAACATGCGACCTCCTCAAATTGCGCCGGGTCGTCCCCTGCCACTCTGAGCCATTTCGAGATCCGGTTGCGGCAATGTGGGCATTCGAACGTTACCTCGACGTCCACCTGCGACCAGAGCTCGTGCATATATTCCTTGACCGAACCCACGACCTTATGCCTCCGGGAACACCAGATCGAGATCGACCAGCGGCTTCCCGACAATTATCACGTGTGCTGGGCTTTTGATGCTGGGGTAGAGCTGAAAGTAGACCGCTATGGATCCCGCAGCCGGTCCCGTCGTCAGTCGTCCCATGGACATCTGGAGGGTGTTCTCAGGGTTTTCAGCGAACTCATGAACGCCGGGCATATCGCCGACATAAAGCCCGACGTCGTCAGACCGATTCAGGATGATGTCGGTAAGGAATGGTTCGAAAGCGTCAGGCCCAATTTTCGCCGACACGAACGCATGCGCAGTCTTAGCGAGGAACCGCTGGTACTTCACCTTGTTGACGTTGCCAAGGCTCATGGCCACGTGGTTGGCTCCGGTCTCTTCCCGGACCTGCTTGTTGAGGGCATTGACTTCGCTCTCGACAAAATATGTCCAAGGCTGATCGGGCCGACTAACGGTCTCTTCAAGGATCCGAGCGGGCGGCGACTGCCACAAGTTGATGATCAGCGGCGCCCTTTCGATCGGGATCGTCCGCTCGCCGAGATCCCGGATCTTGTTGGCCTCGTCATCGACCTCGATGAAGTGGATGACGACCTCCCTGATGCGATCCTTCTTCTTACGGGTTGGTGCATCCACCTGCGCACGAAAGGCGCCGAGCTGATGCCGCAAAACATTCTGTTCGTAGCGCGTGATCTCCTTCTGGCAGACCGTGCAGCAGGACTTCTCGAAAATCAGGGTGTCGGCTGCTAGGGCGTAAGGGATGACGTGCTCGTCGGTCAGCTCTTCCGGCGGCAGGATCTCGTAGCAGTAGATGCACTTCCCGGGCGACGGGGCGATGGGTGCCTTCTCTCGTTGCTCGAGGTCGAATTCATCTACTCGCATATCTGTGGCACCGCTAGTCAGTTGGTCTTGCTTTTGATCGCCGACCCGACCTTATCTGCGGCAGCCGAGAGTAGCAAAGTGTTCGCGAATAACGAGAGCGTGGAAGCCAAATGGCTTCTTATCCACGGACAGGAGTGCAGACTTGTGTTCGACGCGACTCGCTGGGAACTCATCCCGAGCGTGATCGAGCCAGCTCGAGCAGCGGCACGCATTTTTCGTTGAGCACGAACCCCGTCTCCTCGGCTTCCGGCGGCAGCATATAGAGGACGTCCAGCGGCAGGTTCTTGCAAGCAAGTCTGATCTCGTTTTTCAGCCGCGACAACGGCTCGCCGGACGGGCCGACGACCAGGATGTCGAAGTCGTTGCCGACGCGAACGAGCGAAGACCCGAACATGAAGGATTCGAACTCGGACAGTGAAGGGCAGGTTTCAAGAAGATGCCTCGCCACTTCACCGCACGTCTTCAACGTCCTTTCAGGAGCACCTTGAGTTCGTCCCATTTCATCACCTTGCAGCCCAGCTCCTCTCCAGCTTCGATAGCCTTTTGGGTGGGTTTCCCATTCGGGTTGATGTTCCATACGACATCCACTGCGCCGAACCGATCCCAAAGGGCCCGAACCGCCTCGGCCGTAGGCTCGTATTCCATGACCATCCCAATCCGTAGCTTCCGCCCGTCTGCGAGTGTCACGCTATGGATCCGATCGAACTCTCGATCGATCGACGTCACGCATCGGAGCTGCCTGATCAGCCGATCCGAGAAGAAAAATTCCTTGTGTCTGGCCGTCTTCACGTTGTCGTCCTGAATGGCCGAGGTGAGCGTCCCGCCGTTGCCCCAGCCGATCTCCTGACCTTCGAGATATCTGATGGCAGCGCCTTCCCAAACGGCGCCTTTTCTATAGCCGCAGAGGAAGTCCATCTCTGGATATTGCTGGTGGTAACCCATCGCCAACGCAAGATCGATGAAGTCGGCCTCTGATATGACGGCGACCGCTTCCGGCCGCCCGTGAGCCGTAATCTTGATCGCGTCTCCACGGATATTCTCCGCCCCCGTTACGACCCGAACTTCATGGATGGATTTGAGCGCGTAGCCAACCTGCCAGTTCATGCGAAAATTCCGTCCATCTCTTCAGGATACCGGATGCCGCTCCCGGCGACGTCGCAGACGTGCCGCTCGGAAAGACCTCGAACGTGTTCCTGGTATCGAGCCAAAGTTTCCTTTTCCGCGTCGGTCGCGTGATGCAGGTTCGTCTTGATGATCGCGAGGATACGGAAATGGTTTGGCAGGATCACGCTTCTCATCCGCTGGGACCACGTTTTCGCGGTCTCGGACTCCGGGTCGAATTCGAAAGCCTTGCCATCCACGGGGGCGAATTCCTTCCAAACAGCCTTGTTCTCGCTCATGGCTGCGGTGACCGCGTCGCGCACCTGCCCGCGCACGTCATAGGCTCGGATGCCCTGCTTGCGCGCGAGCGCCCCAAGGTGCTCCGCCTTCCATCCCAGCAAAGCGTTGCGAGGATAGGCGTCCGGATCCTTGTCTACGATCGTATGGCAGGTCGGGCATAGGAGGATGAGATTATCGAACGTGTCCGGTTCGAACTCCCCTTCTGGACGTTCTTCCCGCCGAGGGCCGCCCTCGCCGTGCGGGATCACATGCGCCATCTCTGCAATATGCTTGTCGCCTCCCATTTCCGCAGGGAAGAGGGGAGCGAGGCAGTCAGGACGTTGGCAATGGCCAGCGGCCGCTGAGAAGAGGCGCAGTTTCAACCCTGTCGGTATGTGCTTTCGATCTGCCATCAGTGGGCCTTAAATTCGGGTGCAATCTGAAATGGCACCAATGGCTTAAGGTTGCAAGTCTGTCCGGAACGGTAGCGTCGTCGAGCAGCCTGTTGGGTACTTCAACGAAGGGGTCATATTAGTCGTGGTACATTGGCAAGCAGAGGATTTGGTAGCGTGCGACAGGAAAGGCACAGGTGAGAGTCCGCTCTCATGTGTCGCTCAAAGGGCGGACGGCGGGCTAGCGAAGCTGTATCGCGGCGCGCTTAGCAGATCCCGCGCGTCAGCTCTGGGCCTTGCGTGACTGAACCGTCGGTGTTGATCAATGTCTGCTTTGTCCAGACTCAGACTTTTAAGCCGTCAGTCAACTCCCGGCCCCGCAGCGGAAATCATTTCCGCTTTGCGCGCTCATTCCGGTCACCGCCGCCGTGTTAGCAGCTTCCCGGAAGCGGACATCGGCGCAGCTACGAAAGTTGGCATTCTGGCGCCACCAGCGGAACCTTGAGGCGCGCGTAAACAAAGCCATCGAAGACGCCGTCACGACCCGGAAATTGTTGTCCTTAGAATCGGTGAAGCGGTGGCGGATTAGCTCCGCCAAATCCTCATAGGAAGCATAGCGCGCCATCATCTCATCAAGGCCCAGCATAGTTAGCGCCGAAACCATCAGGTGCCGCGTCCAGCCGTCTTTCGTATGCGTACGGTCAAAACGTTCGATCAGCAGTACGTCCTTGCCCGCCGCTCTTCTCATCGACAAGGAACACAAAAGTTGGCGGCGTGACGAAGGAGTGATGTGAAGGCAAAAGCGGAATGGACCGCACGAACCGAAGAACCCGTGGCATCGTATAGCGCATCCAAGCGCGGTAAGTTGATAGGGATCGGTTCGAGCGCAAAACATCAGGGCCAGCGATCATATCAAACCGCGCTTACAGGCCGGAGACATGACTGCACCCGCCCCGCCAAGCTCAAACATCCGCTAAATCACCTTGCCGAACGGGCGCCATCCAGACATGACGATGCCCCCGCACTGCATTTACCTCCCGATAGCCTCCAATCCACGTGCCGCGAAACGGCGCGCCAGTGGCGCCAAGTTCACCGCCTCGGGGTCGGCGGCATTTCCCAAACGCGCGCGTTCAGCAATGCCAACGAAAATGACCGCGAAGCGGAAAAAGGCGAAGGCCTCGTGAAAGGGCTTCAGCCCCAAACCCAGGTTTGCATGTTCCATGTAATGGGCGATGAACTCATCGCGTGCGGGCAAACCGGGCGTTGCGTCACCAAGTCCGTTGATGCCGCCATATTCGTCCGGTGTGGTTCGCCAGGTCATGCAACAGAAACCAAGATCGGCGAGTGGATGACCGAGTGTCGCAAGTTCCCAGTCGAGAATGCCGATGACACGCGGCTCGTCCGGCGCATAAAGCAGGTTGCCGATGCGGAAATCGCCATGGACAATCGACGCTATGCCGTCGTCGGCCGGCATGTGGCTGGCAAGCCAGTCGGCAAGCTGGTCGATTTCCGGAATATCGTTCATCTGAGCTTGTTGCCATTGCGACAGCCAGCGCTTGTGTTGGCGTTCGAAGTAGCCCGCAGGCCGTCCGAAATCCCCCAGTCCCACCGCCGCGGGGTCAACTGCATGCAGTTTCGCCAGGGTTTCAGCCATCGACAGATAGATGGCGCGCCGGTCGTCGGGTGAGACGCCGGGTAGCGCAGCGTCGTGAAACACCCGGCCCTCAAGCCGCTGCATGACATAAAACGCCGTTCCGAGCACCGCCTCGTCTTCACACAGTGCCAGTGGCTGCGGGACGGGAACACCGGTTCCGAACAGAGCCGACATCGCCCGGTATTCGCGTTCGATTGCATGCGCCCCGGGCAAGATCTTGCCATCAGGCTTTTTGCGCAACACGATCCGTTGCCGGTCGGTATCGACAAAGAAGGTTGGATTCGACTGGCCTCCGGATATCCGCTCGATAAGGACAGATCGGCCCAGATCCTGGGATTGCAGCCAGTCATCAAGACGGGTTTGATCGAGACCGGCGCTCATGCACCAAGCCCCCTTGCCTGCTCGCGCAGCCGAAATTTCTGAATCTTACCCGTCGCTGTCTTCGGCACCTCGCTGAAGATGAACTTGCGCGGCACCTTGAAGCCCGCAAGATGGTCCCGGCAGAAGGCAGCCATTTCGGCTTCATCCACAGCCGTTCCCGGCTTGCATTCGACAAATGCACAAGGGGTCTCGCCCCATTTTTCGCTGGGCATTGCCACAACCGCTGCAATGAGCACCGCAGGGTGCTTGTGAAGCACCGATTCGACCTCCAGCGAGGATATGTTTTCGCCGCCCGAGATGATCACATCCTTGGCGCGATCAGTGATGCGGATCGCGCCATCAGGCTCTCGCACCGCGATGTCGCCGGTGTGAAACCAGCCATCGCGAAAGGCAGCTTCGGTCGCATCCAGATCGCGGTGATATCCGGCCATGACGGTATTGCCGCGCAGCAGGATTTCCCCCGAAGACAGGCCGTCCGCCGGCTGATCAGCGCCGGTTTCAGGATCGACAATGCGGATCGAACCGGAGGTCTTGTGGCGCGCGCCCTGACGGGAAAGCCAGCGCGCTTTCTCGGCTGGATCTGCATCAGCCATGTCATCGGCCAGCTCGCAGATCGAGGCCGGGCCATAGCTCTCGGTCAGTCCGTAAAGATGGGTGAGATCGAAGCCCATTTCCGAGAGTGACGCAATCAGCGTGGCTGTCGGTGCAGCGCCGCCTGTGGCCACCGACACGCGCTTGCCTGATCCCCGCAAACTTTGAGCGCCGGTATCATTGAGCAGCATGTAGAGGACCACCGGTGCGCAGGCCATATGAGTGACCTCATGTCGCGTGATGTGATCGAGGATAGCGGCAGGCTCGATGCCATCAAGGCAAACATGGGTGCCGCCCGCCGCTGTCACCGCCCAGGTGTGGGACCAGCCATTGCAGTGAAACATCGGCAGGGTCCAGAGATAGCGCGTCGATGCGCCGAACCCCAGCGACAACGCATTGCCCATGGCATTCAGAAATGCGCCGCGGGCATGATACACGACACCTTTCGGTTCACCTGTGGTTCCCGAAGTGTAGTTGAGACAAACCGGCTGCCACTCATCGGTGACCATGCTCTCGTCGAGGACCGCGCCGGGATCAGTATCGCCAGACAGCAAGCTGGGCGTGTCGCCCTTTTTGCGGGCGTCCGGGTCCGACAGCACCAACACAGTCACACCTGCGGTGCTCGCTGCCTGCAGCGCTGCATCCGATACCGCCTGTTCGACAATAAGCAACCGGCTTTGCGAATGCGCAAGAATGTAGCTCAGGGCCGCCGCATCAAGGCGGGTGTTAAGCGTGTTGAGCACGGCCCCCAGAGACGGCACGGCAAAATGTGCGGCCAGCATTTCCGGTCTGTTACGGGCGATGATCGAGACAACATCGCCTGCACCGATGCCCGCCTGGGCGATGCGTTCGGCCAGCCGCACCGCCATGGTGTTGAACTCGGCATAATTGAACCGCAGATCACGCCATACAATTGCACAGCGCTCTGGATGCGCCTCGTTCTCGCGCGCCAGAAACCGCACGGGACTGAGCGGCTGAAAATTTGCCTCACGGCGCTGCAGGAAAGGTTCAGCTCTCACTGTCACCGCCGCCTTCTGTCGGACCTTGTTGCGGCCAGGACCAGAAGTTCCGGCCATCGGCAGCCATCATCCGGTTGATGACCATCTTGTGGACTTCGTCTGCACCGTCGACCAGTCTTGCCTGGCGGGCATAGCGATAGATCCATTCCAGCACCGTGTCCTTGGAATATCCGCGGGCGCCGTTGATCTGGATCGCCCGGTCAACCGCCTGGTGCAGGACATTGGCGACATGGATCTTGGCCATAGAGACTTCGGCACGGGCGAACCCGCCACGGTCAATTGCCCAAGCCGCCTTCATGACCAGCAGGCGGCCGATCTCGATCTGCATGCCAAGCTCGCCGAGCATCAGCTGGATGCTCTCGCGGTCTGCAAGACGGACGCCGAAACCTTGGCGGCGTGCTGCATATTCCGTTGCGATTTCGACCGAGCGTTTGGCGAGACCAAGCCAGCGCATGCAGTGGGTGAGCCGCGCCGGTCCAAGCCGGGCCTGGGTGACTTTCAATCCCCTCCCCACTCCGCCGAGGATCTGGCTTTCGTGCACCTGAAGCCCATCGAAGCGGAGCTCACAATGGCCGCCATGTTCCTCAGGCCCCATGATGCCAATACGGCGCACGATCTCCCAGCCAGGCTGATCCTTGTGAAACAGAAACGCTGACAGGCCGCTGCGCGGATCATCGCTGGTTCGGGCGAGCAGAATGAAATGGCTGGCTGCACCTGCGCCAGTGATGAACCATTTCTGGCCTGAGATCACATATTCGTCGCCGTCCTTGACCGCGCGTGTCTGGATCATCGAGGGGTCTGACCCCCCGCCGGGATGCGGTTCCGTCATGGCAAATGCCGAGCGCACGGCGCCTGATCTGATCGGGTCGAGCCACTGGCGCTTCTGGGCCTCGGTACCCAGCATCGAAAGAACCATCATATTGCCGTCATCGGGCGCGGCACTGTTGAAGACAACCGGGCCGAAGATCGAGCGCGCCATCTCCTCGTAGCAAACCGCCATGCCGACCCGGCCGACGCCAAGGCCGCCATCTTCGCGGGGCAATTGCAGGCACCAGATGCCGGCATCGCGTGCTTTTGCGCGCATCTCGTCGAGCAGCGCGAGGTTGATGTTCTCGTGCGCATCGAAGGAAGCTGGCTCGGTCTCGAGCGGCAGCAGTTCGGTTTCGACAAAACCTGCGATGCGCTGGCGCAGATCTTCCAGTCCGGGGGGAATCGAGAAATCCATAGTCTACAATCCTGATACGAGATGACCGCCATCGGCCACCACTTCTGTTCCTGTCATGAACCGTCCGGCGTCCGAGGCAAGAAGCAGAAGCGGGCCGTCGAGATCGGTGAGTGATCCTAGCTGGCGCATCGGAACACGTTTGATCAAGGCCTTGCCGGCGTCGCTGCCGAAAAAATCACGGTTGATGTCGGTGGCGATGTATCCGGGGCAAAGCGCATTCACCCGGATGCCGTAGCGCGCCCATTCAAGCGCCATCGCGCGTGTCATTTGCACAAGGCCGGCCTTGGCTGCGGTATAGGCCCCGACACCGCCGGTGACCCGCTTGCCAAGGATGGAGGCCACATTGATGATCGTGCCTGCTCTGGCCTCGCTGCGCATCTTGCGGGCCGAAGCCTGGCAGACGCGAAATGCCGCAGTCAGATCCACATCGATGACTTGCTGCCAGTCTTCCTCTGCCAGGTCGATAAGCGGGCCCGGGCGTGAGATGCCTGCATTGTTGACAATGATGTCAAATCCATCGGCATTCTCAAAATAGCGCTGAACGCTATCGCCATCGGCAATATCGAGAACAATGCTTTGCGCCTTGCCGCCCATCGCGGCGATTTCCAGACAGGCCTGATCGAGAGCCTGAGCCCTGCGAGCAGCAAGCACCACCTCAGCACCACGGCCTGCGAGCACGGAGGCAAAATGACGACCAAGCCCGCCCGATGCACCGGTGATCAAAGCGCGCTTGCCCTCAAGCGAGAAGATGTCGGGACTGCTCATCATCTGGTCATCTGCCATGTGCTGGAGCGCCTGCCAGGCTTTCGATGCGGCGAATGACTGCAACAAGTCCGGTGGCATCGATGGGCTGTGCGAGGTCGCGTAGATGCGGAGCAACCATGGTCCATTCAGCCATTTGGTCGATCTCGGTGATACTCGGCTGCGCCATGACGAGATTGATGTCGGCGTCCGCAGGCGAGCATTCGGTTGAGAATGGCGCCGCAGATTGCAGCTTCCGTCTGTTGAGCGACGAAAGAGCGAGCGCGCAAACGCCGTGTCCGTGCACCAACGCCGTCACGATCAGCTTGATTGGTCGATTGGCAATCAAGCGGATAGATCCAGAACAGTCTTGCCGATCAATTTGTTCGACTCGACCAGTTCATGCGCCGTAGCGACCTCTGCGAGCGGAAAAACGCGTGAGATCTCCGGTGCAATGGTCCCGGCCTCGAACAAGGGCCAGACCCGTTCGAGCAGTTCCCGGGCTATCTGACCTTTCTCCTCCACCGAACGGGCGCGCAACGTCGACCCGGTGACGATCGCGCGCTTGCGCATCAGCAGCGAAATATCGAGCGTGACCTCCCGCCCGGCCAGGGAGGCTATGTGGACCAGCCGTCCGCGGGTGGCGATCAGACGCATGTTGTCGGCAAAGAAGGGCCCTGCCCGCATGTCCAGGATGACATCGACGCCGTAGCCGCTGGTCGTCTCCAGCAGACGGTCGACAAAATTTTCGGCATTGTAATTGACGGCTTCGACCGCACCCAGGGATCTGCAGACCTCGGCCTTTTCCTCCGAGCTGACCGTTGCGTAGACCGTCGAGCCAAGCGCATGTGCCAGCATGATCGCCGTGGTCCCTATGCCCGAGGCTCCGCCATGGACGAGAAGGCTCTCGCCGGCCTTCAGCGCGCCGGACTGGAAGACATTGGTCCAGACGGTGAAGTAGGTTTCCGGAATGGCTGCGGCGGTGATGAAATCCATGCCATTGGGCACCGGCAGCAGCTGTGGCACGGGCACGACGACATATTCGGCATAGCCACCCCCGGTCACGAGCGCGCAGACGCGGTCGCCCACGGACCAGCCCTCAACTCCCTCGCCGAGCGCTGCGATCTCGCCCGCCACTTCGAGTCCCAGAATGTCCGAAGCGCCAGGCGGCGGCGGATAGTTGCCGAGACGCTGGATGATGTCGGGCCGGTTGACGCCCGCGGCATGGACCTTGACCAGCACCTCGCCCGCCTCAGCCCGCGGGCGCGGACCTTCCGTTATGTAAAGTCCGCTTGCCGGACCCGGGGCGCGCAGAGCGACATGTTTCATTGATGTGTTCATCAGGATTCCCTCAAGCCATGAAGTGGCCACCGTTCACGTCAAGACAGACGCCGGTGACAAAACCTGCTTCCTCGGAAGCAAAATAGGAAACGGCGGCCCCGATATCGTCGGGGGTGCCCAGGCGTCCGGCCGGGATCGCGCTGAGATAGCGCTCATTGGCCTCGCTGCCTGCCTCGGCCGCCATCGGCGTGTCGATCCGGCCGGGCGCGATCGAATTGGCGGTGATGCCGAAAGGACCGACTTCGCCCGCCAGAGTGCGGGTGAACCCGATCAGTCCAGCCTTTGACGCGGAATAATGCGAGCCGGCAACCTGGGAGCGGGTGCGTCCGGCCTGGGAGGCCATGTTGACGATCCGGCCCCACCGCCCGGCTTTCATGCCGGGAAGCACCGCCTTCGCCACCAGGAAACAGGCTGTCAGGTTGATGTCGACAACCTTCTGCCATTCCTCAAGCGGCGTCTCGTCAATCGGCAACCGCTTGCCCTGGTGCTTGGGAGAAATGCCCGCATTGTTGACCGCCACATCGATCCGCCCATGCGCCCGGATCTGGGCTTGGACGAAGGATTCGACGGAGGCGAGATCACCGAAATCAACCCATGCAAAGGAACAGGACAGACCCTTGCTGCGCAGCTCGGATGCCGTCTGCTCCCCGCTGTCAAGAATGTCGGCGAGGATGACATGCATGCCGTCCGTGGCAAGGCGTTCAGCGATTGCCGTGCCAATGCCGCGCGCGGCGCCGGTGACGAGCGCCACGCGGGGTTGCTGGGTCTGCGTCATGATTGCGTTTCCTTGGGCTGCGGGAGGAGAATGACTTTCGACGCATTGCGAGTGCGGGCAAGCTCGAAACCTTCCAATGCGCGAGACAGCGGTAGACGGTGTGTGATCATCGGCCGGATCGCTTCGCCAAAATGCGCCAACGTATGGAGGACATGCGTCCAGTCTTCCCGGCGCGTGCCGTGGCTGCCGCGGATCTGCAATTTCCGGCGCACCACCTGCAGCAGATCAAGGCTTGCCTGTTCGGCATGGATTCCGGTGAGAACCACCGTGCCTTCCATGGCCAGCAATTCAAGGGCGTCGGCGATGCTGGACGCATGTCCGCTTGCCTCGAACACGATGTCGGCCCCGGCGCACCGGGCGAGCAGGTCGTCCCGGCCACCCGGCCTGGCCAGATCGAAACTCTCGTCAAAGCCCATTTGCGACAGAACCTCGAGCCGGGGCGCATCGTCATGCCCGGCAATGGCGACGCTGTGGGCGCCAGCCTGCCTGGCGAAGATGGCAATTGCCTGTCCGATCGAGCCAGGACCCAGCACGACCACCTTCTGTCCCGGGCGGACCTCGGCGACACGGACCGCCCTCGCCCCGACGCACAACGGTTCTGCAAGCGCACCGAGTTCGAAGTCCACGGATTCAGGCAGTTCGAAGACACCGGTTTCCCGTGCTAACACCTTGGCTGCAAAGGCGCCGTTGCGGTAGAGCCCGACGGTTTGCTTGTCGCTGCAATTCTGCGGCGTCCCGGTCTTGCAGGCGTGGCAGACGCCGCAGGGCGCCGAGGGCCAGGCCGTCACTCTCTGACCGACCTTTACGGAAGCGACCTGGGGGCCGACCGCGATAACCCGGCCAGCGAACTCGTGTCCAAGCGTCACGGGCAGCAGCGGCACCATGAAATCGTATCCGGCGCTCCAATCGTCGACATGCAGATCGGAACCGCAGATCCCGACAGCCTCGACTGCGATCAGCACATCGGTACCGGAAACCGTGTCAGGTTCGGGTGTGTCCAAAAGCGCAAGACCTGGACTGGCTTCGATTTTGCGTAGCGCGAGCATGTTCTTTCCGGTCTGTCATTTGAAGGGATGGACCGGGGAGCGTCAGGCCCCCCCCCGGTCCATGTGGATCAGATGTCGCCGCGCTGGCCCCATTCCGGCATCGGGATCGCCTTGACGTCCGCGATTCCGAACGGATCGGGAGCGACAGTGCGGATCTGCTTGCCCTGCCATTGGTCGAAGGTGGGGAAGGCGCGGGTGTTGTTCTGCGTTTCAGGGTCGAACTTCACCCCCCAGCCGACGATGGTGGAGCCGATCGGCTTGTCGAGCGCCAGAGACGCTTCACGAATGGCCTGGGTATCCATGGATCCGGCTGCCGGCAGGATATCCTTGAGCACCGTCCACATGGCATTGAAGCCCATGCCCGTATGCGCAGACGGTTTCCGACCGTCGAAGCGCTTCTCGTGTTCCGAGTGGAACAGATCGAACAGCTTGGCGGTTTCGGGCTCGAGGCCCGCCTTGTTGATATAGACGGAGGTTCCTGCGTTGAGGATGCCGTTGACATCATCGCCCATCGCCTCGGCGAACTCGTTCACATTGTGCGCGCCGCCATTGCCGATCATGGCCTTGACGGAAAGTCCGGCTTCCCGAGCCTGACGCCAGAAGAGAATGCCGTCGGGCGTATACTGGCAGACGATGAGAACGTCGGGCTGCAATTCCTTGTAGCGCTGGACCATCGGCGACAGATCCGTGGTCTTGTAGCTGTAGGATGTCGCGTCGACGATCTGGACGCCGGCCTTTTCCAGAACCGTCCGGGCGCTTTCGCCGACGGCGGTGCCATAGAAGCTGTCTTCGTAGAGCAATGCGACCTTCAGCTGTTCATTGGGGATTCCGAGTTTCGGTGCGACCGCATCGAGCATGAACTGCGCGCCGCCGCCGCCAAGTTCGGAGGCCGGGTAGATGAAGCGGAAGAGATATTTGAAACCGCGGGACGTGATGTCGTCGGCAACAGCGCCCTGTTCGAAATAGACGACCTTGTTGCGCTCGGCGACCTGGCTCGCGGCGAACGAGATCGAAGAGGCGTAGGAGCCCATGATGACCTTCACCCGCTCGCTGGTGATCAGCCTCGTCGCCTGGGAGGTTGCCTCGGTGGACGAGGGAACATCCACGATGGCCAGTTCGACGTCCTGGCCGAAGACACCGCCCTGTTCGTTGATCATCTGCTTGGCAAGATCGAAGCCGCGCATCACGTCGTTGCCGAGGGATGCAAGCGGTCCCGACAGCGGCAACAGCACGCCGAGCTTGGCTGCGTCCGCTGCACTGGCCCGGCGGATGAAGGGCATGGACAAGGTTGTTGTCGCTGCGGCTCCGACCGCCAGCTTTCCGAAAGTCCGTCTGGATAGAGTCATGATAGTTCCTCCTCAGTTGAGTTCAGTCCGAGATAGATGCGCCGAACCTCCTCGTTCCCCTGCAATTCCTTGCCGGTTCCCGAAAGCGCGACGCGCCCATGCTGGATGACGTAGGCCCGGTCGGCGACCGACAGGGCCTGGTTGACGTTCTGCTCGACCATGAGCAGGGTAACTCCGAGATCCCGGATGGCCTTGATCGCGTCGTAGACACGCGAGATCATCACGGGTGCGAGGCCAAGGGAGACCTCGTCGATCATGAGGACTTCCGGTGTTGCCACCAGTCCCCGCGCGATGGCGCACATTTGCTGCTGACCGCCCGAAAGCGTCCCGCCCAGTTGCTCGGACCGCTCCTTCAGGATCGGAAACAGCCGGTAGACATAGTCGAGGCGCTCGGCCAGATGCGGACGCGCCCGGTTCGAATAGGCGCCGATCTCCAGATTTCGCCGCACCGACATCCTGGGAAACAGGCGGCGGCCTTCCGGAACCATGATCAGGCCCTTGTCGACGAGTTCATGGGTGCGCTTGCCCGCAACTTCCTCGCCGTTCAGGCGAATGCTTCCTTCCGTCGGCCTGACCACGCCGCAGATCGACCGCAACAGGGTCGTCTTGCCTGCGCCATTCGAGCCCACGATCGCAACCACTTCGCCCGGCTCCACCTTGAGATAGATGCCGTAAAGCACTTTCGCATCGCCATAGGCTGCATGGAGGTTGGTGATTTCAAGCATCCGCATTCTCCTGATCGCTGCTGACGGCGGCGCCGAGATAGGCGGTCACCACGCCGGCGTCCTCCATGACCTCTTTGGGCAATCCGTCCGCAATCTTCACGCCATGGTCGAGCACGACGATGCGATCGCAGATCTTCATCACCGCATGCAGGTTATGCTCGACGAAAAGCACGGTCATTCCGTCATCGCGAAGCAGGGAGACGAGCTCGAGCATCTGGTTGACCTCGGTGTGATTGAGGCCCGCCATGACCTCGTCGAGGAGGATCATCTGTGGTTCGGTGGTCAGGGCCCGGGCCACTTCCAGCCGCTTGCGTTCAGCTGTTGTGAGCGAACTCGTCGGAACCTCCAGTCGGGAGCCAAGACCGATGCGCTCTGCCACTTCCGTCGCCTTGGCCCGGGCCGCGGCGAAATTCCGGTGACGCAGAAACGCGCCGACCGAAATCGACTCCAGCACGGTCATCGAGGTGAAGACCTGCGGGATCTGAAAGGTTCGCGCCAGGCCCAGATTGCAGGTGACGTCCGGGCTCTTGCCCTCGATACGATTGCCATTGAAACTGACTGTGCCCGCACTGGGTGGAAAAACGCCTGCAATCACGTTGAAGAGCGTCGTCTTGCCCGCACCATTCGGTCCGATCAGGCCCAGAATTTCTCCGCGGCTGACGCTCATGTTGACGTCATTGACCGCAACGAGGCCGCCAAAGCGCATGGTAAGGGATGTGACTTCCAGCATCATTTCGGCTCCTCCCTCTCGGACCTGGCGTGAGATCTGCTCACAAACCGTTCACGGATCGATTTCACCCCTCCGAGCAGGCCGTGTGGCAGAACGATCACGATCACGATCAAAGCTATGCCGTAGATGACGAGATGCAGGCCCGGCGCGGACTGACCAAACGTCTCGAGCAGGATGTCGCGCAAAGGCAGGGCGATCACCGCTCCGATCACGGGACCGGCGATGGTGCCAATTCCTCCGAGCAACGCCATCAGCGGCAGGTCGATCGAAATCGCGGTGCTGAACACGGAGGACGGTTCGATGTAGAGGATATACTGCGCAAGCAGCGTTCCGCCGATCGAGGTGAAGAAGGCGGAGATGAGAAACGCGATCATCTTGTATTTGCGCATCGGAATGCCCGAGGCGACGGCGGCCTCCTCGCTGTCGCGGATAGCCCGAAGGTAGGAGCCGATATAGCTGCGCGAAAGACCGAAGGCGAAGATCGTGACGATGATCAGAAAGGCGCCGGTCAGCATCGCGTAGCTTGAGCGATCCTCGAACACCATGCGGATGAAACCGGGATCATAGTTGATCGAAAGGCCGTAGGGCATGTCGACATATTTCCGCGACGCCATCAGCAGGATGCGGACGGTCTCGCCGAAGGCCAGCGTCGCCATCGCGAAGAAGACGCCGCGCATGCGGAACACCGGATAGGCGATCAGGGCGGCCATCAGCATGCTGAGCAGGCCGCCGGCGATCATCCCCAGCCACGGGGACACGCCCACATAGTTGAAGAGCAATGTCGAGGTGTAGGCGCCAATACCGACAAAGGCGGTGTGCCCGAGCGAGAACTGGCCAGCCATACCGCCGATAATGTTCCAGGCCGAAGCCATGCCGGCATAGAGGAACACCAAGACCAGGACATTAATGTAGTAGTCGTTTTCAATGAAGTGCGGGAGCGCGAAGGCCGCTGCCAGCAGCACCGCAAACCACAGACCGTCCGTTCTTTTCCAGTCGAAATATCCAAGAAAGCGGCTCATTTCAAAGTCTCCTTCTCGGCGCCCTTGATGCCCAGAAGCCCGTGCGGACGGATGGCGAGCAAGAGGATGAGCAGTACGAACGGCAGGGCTTCCTTGAGATCGGGCGCAACATAGCCGCCCAGCGTCTCTATGATGCCGAGCCCGAGGCCACCGACAATCGTGCCCGTCACGCTGCCCAGACCTCCGAGCACGACCACGACGAAGGCAACCAGCACGAAGAAGGTGCCGACGGAGGGAAAGGCATAGAAGGACGGGATCAGCACGCCGCCTGCCACGCCGGTGATCGCGATGCCGAGACCAAAGGTCAGGACAAAGATCTTCTGCGGGTTGATGCCCATCAGCTGCGCCGCCATCAGGTCCTGGGAGACAGCCTCGATGGCGCGGCCGGTGAATGTCTTGCGAAGGAAGATGATCACCGCAATCAGAATCACCATCGCAAATCCGAAGGCGATGACCCTGTCGGTGGGAAGGTGCATCCCGCCAAGCTGAAGAGAACTCATGCCTTGCGGCATGGTCTGGATGGTCCGGTAATCCGCCTGCCAGAACATGAGCGCCAGGTTCTGGAGCGCGATCGACAGGCCGAGCGTGACAAAGACCTGCGTCAGTTCGGGCCGGTAGATCGTAAAGCGCATGATGCCGAGATAGAACACGGCGCCAAGTAGGAAGAAGGCAACCGCAATGAACGGCGCGCCGTAATAAGGATTGATGCCGGTCAGCGTCATCAGCCAGTAGCCAGCATACATGCCGAGCATGAGAAATTCGCCATGAGCGAAGTTGATCACTTTCGCCACGCCGAAGATCAGGTTGAGCCCCAACGCCGCCAGGGCGTAGACGCCGCCCAGCAATGCGCCGGAAATGATCAGTTGGATAAGGGTGTCCATCAGGTTTCTCCGCCGCGCCTAGAGCTTGTTCTCGAAGACCGAGATTGGCGGATAGGCATCGGCGGTCGTTATCACGTCGAGAACCGTTGCCACATCAGAGCCAAGCGCCGATTCCAGCGCGGCGATGTAATCTTCGCCGGTTTCCACGCGAATGCCGTTGCAGCCGGCAGCCCGGGCGATTGCGGCATGATCCACCGGCGAGAAGTCGATGGCCGCGGTGTGGGAGCCGAACTTGACGAGTTCCGCGTGCTTCTGAAAGCCCAGGATGCCATTGTTGAGCACGATCACCGTCACCGGCAGATTCATGCGCCGCGCCGTTTCCAGCTCCTGCCAGCAATGGCCGAACCCGCCGTCACCAACCACGGCCACCACACGCTGTCCGGGCGCCGCCACCTTGGCGCCGAGCGCCAGCGGCAATCCCCACCCCAGACCGGCAATTCCGCGCGGCGTGAGAAAGCGCTGGCCGGCCTTGCTGGCGGTGAGAAAGTTGAGAACCCAGAGAGAGGAATAGCTTGCATCCGCCGTCACGATGTCGTCGGCGCGCAACAACCGGTCCAGTTCCGCCATCAGGAATTCCGGACGCAAGGGTGTTTGCGCGGAAGACGTCACGCTCGCGGCCTCTGCCCTGCCCTTCTCCTTGCGGTCCGCGATCGATGTCACCAGGGCTTGGCGAGCGTTCGTCCGCTTTTTCAGTCCGGCCTGCGATAGCGCCTCGCCCAGCGCCTTCAGACCAAGCCGGGCGTCGCCAACGAGGCGCAGCGCCTCGTAATTGCGGCCGACTTCCATTCCGTCAATGTCGAGATGGATGAACCGGGCGCCCTTCGGATAGAGCTTCCAGCTGTCGGTGCCATTCTGGTTAGTCCTTGTGCCGATGAGCAGAACAACATCGGCACGCTCCAAAATCTCGGCCGTATAGCGGGCCGGGGAATTGGTGCCGAGCGCATTTGCCAGAACGCCAAGCGAGAGTTCATGGGTCTCATCAACCGAGCCCTTGCCCATGTTGGTCGTGGCCACGGGAAGCGAAGCGACATCCTGGAATTCGGCAAGTTCGCGCACCGCCTGGGAAAGATGGACACCGCCACCCGCGATGACGACCGGGTTCTCGGCTCCAGCAAGCAGCGCGGCAGCCTCGGCAATGCGCTCCGGATCAGGGACGACCCGGTCGAGCGGAAAATGACCAAGCTTGGCACTGCGGACATCGATCAGGCGCTGCGTTTCATTGAGAAGATCGGCGGGGCACAGCAGGACGACCGGACCGGGGCGGCCCGTGGTCGCGGCCGTCACCGCCATATCCACATAGTCCTCGACACGCGAGGCGACATCGATCCGGCGGATCCACTTGGCGCAAGACGAAAACAGCGCGAAATGATCGAATTCCTGAAATGCGTTTCTGTCGACCTGGTCGCGGTTGACCTCCTGGACAATCGCCAGGATCGGAACGGAGGCTTTCATGGCTTCCGCCATGGGGGCAACGAGCAAGGTTGCAGCCGGCCCGTTCTGCGCGGTGACAACGCCGATCCTGCCTGAAATGCGCGCATAGCCATCGGCCATGACGCCGCCGGCGTTCTCGGTGCGGTAGTTGACCTGCAGCATGTCGAAATCGGGGGCAACGAGATGAAGTGCGCTCGGCAGGCTCTGGCCGAAAAGCACTTCGGTGCCGTGCCTTTTCAGCGACGCGGCGAGTGTTACAGCGACAGGCTCCTGCCCGGAATTGCGGTGCGAATTATCCAATTTGACGTTCCTCCCGACCCAGAGGTAACCACACCAGATAGGATATTTCAATATGAAATTTGATATATCATATTTTTTTGTGGACATTTTTGTGTGCCCGGATAAATTTAAGGCTCACAGATTTAGGGTGAACACGATGATCAAGCAGGTGCTGGCCACGGAAACGATGCGTTTCCCGGAGCATGACTCAAACGAGGCCGAGGGGCTTTTTGGGCTGCGGAATCTTGAACGCGTTAACCTCATGGGCGAAGCCTACAAGGAGCTTCGCCAAAGCCTGATGACCGGGCGCTTCCAACCTGGCTCAAAGCTCAACATACGCGATCTTGCCGCAGCCATGAAGATCAGCCCGACGCCGGTCCGCGAGGCACTGGTGCAACTTGCTGCTGAAGGTGCGCTCACCCAGGTCGCGGGCCGATCCTTTCGGGTTCCGTCGCTGTCGGTGGATGACTATCTGGAGCTTCGCGACCTTCGCATCAATCTCGAAGGCGTGGGCGCCGCAAAGGCCGCTTTGCGCATTGGCGACGAGGCGATCGGGCAATTGGAGATCATGCATCGCCAGTTGGTGGAGGCCAAGGAGTCGCTGGACTTCCAGTCGGCCCTGCTTTGGAACCAGGAATTCCATCTGCGGATCTGCGCCGAAGCGGGGCTGCCGAGATTGTTGCGCATCGTCGAGGGCCTGTGGCTTCAGATGGGGCCGCTCCTCAACGTCCTGTATGCGCGTCGCGAGATGCCGCAGGCAAATCCGGAGGCCGCACGTCACGCCCATATCGAGATGATCGAGGCACTGAGATCGCACGACGCGGACCTCGCCTGCCGGGCCATGCAGGCCGATATCATGGGAAGCTCGAACGAGATCCTGACCAACCTGCAGAAAACCCTTCCCGTTACCAAATGACCATGCTGGGACATTGATGACCTACTCACCCCTCTATCCGACGGCCGTACCGACCCCGGACGCCATCGTCGACGTCCTGATTGCCGCCGGCATTAGATTTGTCTTCGGAATTTCCGGCGGGCACACAGGACGGATCTTCGGGGCGCTGGAAAAGCGTCAGGACGAGATCCGGACCATCCTGGTGCGGGAGGAAAGTCTGGGCGCCATCATGGCGGAAACCGTGGGCCGCATGACAGGAATTCCGGGCGTGGTCCTCGGCCAGGGTCCCTGGATCCTGGGCAACGGCATGGTGGGCACGATAGAGGCGCATCTGTCGTCGTCCCCGATGATCCTGATGACGGACTTCACCGACACGCCGCCCTTCTCGCTGCATGGCCCTTACCAGTCTGGGACCGGTGACTATGGCGGCTGGGACGCGCGCCAGGCGTTCCGGGGCGTGACCAAGGAAATTTTCACCGCCGACGAGCCCAATCCGGCAGTGCTCGCCACTCAACTGGCGGTCAAGCATGCGCTTGCCGGCGAGCCCGGGCCCGTGGCCGTCATCTACGGCGCGCGCGCCTTGCAGGGCATGGCCGGCGGCAACGC
>LADQ01000167.1 GCA_000961635.1 Hoeflea sp. BRH_c9
GGCGGCTATCCGACCATTCCGCCGTTGCTGGCGGCGTCGAATGCCGGGCTGCCGACGCTGCTGCATGAGCAAAACGCCGTGATGGGCCGCGCCAACAAGGCGCTGGCCTCCCGCGTCAAGGCCATTGCCGGCGGCTTCCTGCCCGAGGGGCAGGGCGCACATGCCGCCAAGACCGTGATCACCGGCAACCCGGTGCGCCCGGAAGTCATCGCGGCGGCGGCCATACCCTATGCGCCGTCGCAAGAGGGCGAACCGTTCCGGCTGATTGTATTTGGCGGCAGCCAGGGCGCGCAGTTCTTTTCCGACGCCATTCCGTCGGCGATCGGCCTGTTGCCCGATCCGCTTCGGGCGCGGCTCGATCTGGTCCAGCAGGCGCGGCCGGAGGATGAGGACCATCTCAGGGCGCGGCTGGCTGAGCTCGGCGTCAAGGCCGAAATCTCGCCGTTTTTCAACGATATGGCGGCGCGCATCGGGGCGGCGCATCTGGTGATTTCACGCTCCGGCGCCTCCACCGTGTCGGAGATCGCGGTGATCGGCCGCTCGGCGATCCTGGTGCCCTATCCATTCGCGCTCGATCATGATCAGGCCGCCAATGCCGCGGCGCTGATGGCCATGGGCGGCGCCAGCGTCGTCAAGCAATCGGAACTGACGCCGCAGCTGCTGGCGTCGATGCTGGCCGAGCGCATGAACGATCCCGCCGGCCTCGCCGCCACCGCCAGCGCGGCCAAGGCGACAGGAAAACCTCATGCCGCGCGCTTGCTTGCCGATCTGGCAGAAGCTATTGCGGGGGGCATTACCCCCGATCAATTCAGGAGCACACACGCATGAAGATGCCGCAAACCATAGGCCTTGTCCATTTTATCGGCATAGGCGGCATTGGCATGAGCGGCATTGCCGAGGTGCTCAACAATCTCGGCTACAAGGTGCAGGGCTCCGACCAGTCCGAAAGCGCCAATGTGCAGCGGCTGCGCGACAAGGGCATCGAAGTGCATATCGGCCATGCTGCGGACAATCTTGGCGACGCCGAAGTGGTGGTGGTTTCAACCGCCATCAAGAAGTCCAATCCGGAACTGGTGGCCGCGCGCGAGCGGCTGATCCCGGTGGTGCGCCGTGCCGAGATGCTGGCCGAACTGATGCGCTTCCGCAATGCGATCGCCATTGGCGGCACCCATGGCAAGACCACCACCACCTCGATGGTGGCGACGCTCTTGGAAGCCGGCGGTCTTGATCCGACAGTGATCAATGGCGGCATCATCAACGCCTACGGCACCAATTCGCGCATGGGCGAGGGCGAGTGGATGGTGGTCGAGGCCGACGAGAGCGACGGCACCTTCCTCAAGCTGCCGGCCGACATCGCGGTCGTCACCAATATCGATCCCGAGCATCTCGACCATTATGGCAGCTTTGACGCGGTGCGCGCCGCGTTCCGGCATTTCGTCGAGAATGTGCCGTTTTACGGCTTTGGCGTGATGTGCCTCGATCATCCCGAAGTGCAGGCGCTGGTGTCGCGCATCGAGGACCGGCGCGTCATCACCTATGGTGAAAACCCGCAATCGGATGTGCGCTTTTCCAACCACCGCATGGACGGACCGGTGTCGGTGTTCGACGTGGTGATCCACAGCCGCAAGACCGGCGAGCGGGTGGAGCTCAAGGATCTGCGGCTGCCGATGCCGGGCAAGCACAATGTCTCCAACGCGGTCGCAGCCATTGCCGTGGCATTTGAGCTGGGGCTGACGCCCGCGCAGATCGCCACGGGGCTGGCCCAGTTCGGCGGAGTCAAGCGCCGCTTCACCAACACCGGATCCTGGAACGGCGTCGAGATCTTCGACGATTACGGCCACCACCCGGTCGAGATCAAGGCGGTGCTTTCGGCAGCCCGCGACGCCTGCCAGGGCCGGGTGATCGCTGTCGCCCAGCCGCACCGCTACACAAGGCTTGAAAGCCTGTTTGCCGATTTCGCCGCCTGCTTCAACGACGCCAACACGGTCATTATCGCGCCGGTCTATGCGGCGGGCGAAGACCCGATCGAGGGCATCAGTTCCGCCGCCCTGGTGTCGAGCTTGAAGGCGGGCGGCCATCGCGACGCGCGGCTGATCGACGGCCCGGCCGCATTGGCGCCCTTGATCGCCGAGATCGCCAGGCCGGGCGATTATGTCGTCTGCCTCGGCGCCGGCACGATCACCCAATGGGCCAATCAATTGCCGCAGGAACTGGCGGCGCTGAAGCCCTCGCCCGGCGGCGGGGGTGGCGCATGAAGGCGCTGCAGGTCGATGGCGAAATTCTTCTGGCATCGCTTGACGGCAAGCTCGGCGACGTGCGCGGGCGGCTGACGCCCAATGCCGACATGTCGAAGATCACCTGGTTCCGCACCGGCGGACCGGCTGAACTCTTGTTCCAGCCCGCCGACGAAGACGATCTGGCTGCGTTTCTCGCCGCCCTGCCGGAAGAGATCCCGGTGCTGCCGGTCGGCATCGGCTCGAACCTTCTGGTGCGCGATGGCGGCATCCCCGGCGTGGTGATCCGGCTCTCGGCCAAGGGTTTTGGCCGGGCGGAACGTGTGTCGGACACGCGGCTCTCGGCTGGCGCTGCCTGCCCGGACAAGCATCTGGCGGCGCTCGCGCTGGAGGCCGAGCTTTCCGGCTTTCACTTCTACCACGGCATTCCCGGCGCCATCGGCGGTGCGCTCCGGATGAACGCCGGCGCCAATGGCGTGGAAACCCGCGAGCGGGTTGTCGAGGTCCACGCCGTCGACCGCAAGGGCATCCGCCATGTGCTGTCCAATGCCGACATGGGCTATGCCTACCGCCATTCCTCGGCGCCTGCCGAGCTGATCTTCACCCGCGCCATTTTCGAGGGCTTGCCTGCGGAGAAGGACGAGATCCGCGCCGCCATGGACGCCGTCCAGCACCACCGCGAGACGGTGCAGCCGATCCGCGAAAAGACCGGCGGTTCGACCTTCAAGAACCCCGAAGGCACATCGGCCTGGAAGGTGATCGACGAAGCCGGCTGCCGCGGACTGACCATCGGCGGCGCGCAGATGTCGCCGATGCACTGCAATTTCATGATCAACACCGGCACGGCCTCGGGCTATGAGCTGGAAAATCTCGGCGAAACCGTCCGCGCCCGGGTGCTCGAGAGTTCGGGCATCAGGCTCGAATGGGAAATCAAGCGGCTGGGCCTGTTCGAACCCGATCAGCTGGTGCAGGAATTTCTGGGCGTGCTGGTGTAGCTGCCCAAGCCCATTGGAGGAGAGGCCAATGAAAGCACGATCATCCGCAACGACCCCCAAAGCCTTGAACGGCCAGTGCACCTGCGGCGCGGTCCGGTTCACCGTCAGCGACGCTTTCGAATATGCGATGAACTGCCATTGCGGCAAATGCCGTCGCACCACCGGCTCGGCGTTCAAGCCGATGGGCGGTATCGCCCGGGCCGAGCTGGCGCTCACCACCAGTCCCGACGCGATGTTCCTTTATGGCGATGCCACAACCCATGACGCCCACTGCCGCATCTGCGGTTCGATGGTCTATTCCCAGGTGCGCGACGCCCAGTACGCCCATGTGCCGCTCGGCGTGCTCACCGACACGCCCTCGATCCGGCCGACGCACCATATCCATGTCGGCTCGAAGGCGCCCTGGTTCGAGATCACCGACGATCTGCCGCAATATCAGGAATTCGATTGAGCCCGGAGCCGTGCCGGGCGGCGGCTGAGGTCCGCCGCCTTACCCTCGCGCCTCGCTTCGCAACGCCACGCACGATCATGCAGTTTTCCCACTCGAATCGAGCTGGAATGCCCCCGAATTCCTTTATGCTGGAAACAAATTCTTAACCCGTGAATCCTAGTGTGTGGCCGTTAACCGGGGGTACATTCATGGTTGGACGGACCCGCGAATGGGTAATCAAACAGCTTCATTTTGCGGAATTTTCATCTCACCGCGACGTTGTCCGCAAGGCGGTCTGGGTCGGGCTGAAACTCTCCCTGCTGGCCTATTGCATCAATCTCGGGGCGCATTTCCTGCTTTATGGATTGGACCTGCTGCCCTATGCGCTTTCCTCGGCGCTGGTCATCGCGACGGTCTTGACGCCGCCGATCACCTTCATTCTGTCGACTGTCGCCTATGTGGCGGTCGGTCTGGCAATCCATGATCTGGGTGTGTCGCGCGCCGAGCTTGAACGGCTGAGCCACACTGACATGCTTTCGGGCCTGATGAACCGCCGGGCATTGCTTGCGGCCTTCGACCAATGCGACCAGGAAAAGTCGATGCTGGTCTTCGATATCGATCACTTCAAAGCGGTAAACGACACTTACGGCCATCTGGTCGGGGACGAGGTGATCGCCAAGGTGGCGGCCATGCTCAAGTCCATTTTCGGTGATCGTTGCGTGTGCGCGCGCATCGGCGGCGAGGAATTCGCCATCTTCAGCAGCAGACTGTCATTCGCGGAGTTTGTCACGCTCTCGGAAATCGCCCGCGGAAGGATTGCCGCTGCGCGGTTCTATGTCGGAGACAAGGCCATTGCCATCACCGTTTCCGGCGGCATCGCCAAGGCGCTGCCGGAGCAGAAATTCGGCGAGACATTCTCCCGCGCCGACCAGGCGCTCTATACGGCCAAGTCCGGTGGACGCGACCGCATCGTCCTGTCCCATGGCCAGCCCGATCAAAGCCAGCTGAAATCAGACGCCGCCTGACCAAAGCGGGTGTTCAGTCCCTGCCGCAACAGGTCCATCCCCGGCGCGCGCTCCGCCAAATGTGCCTGGAAGCACATTCTTAATGCATCGTGCCCTATTTATAGTCGCTTCGAATGGGAGACTATTGATGGTGGGCATGACCCGCAACTGGATCATCAGGCAGCTGACGCTGGGTGAGTTTGACTCGCACCGGCATGTCTGGCGCAAGGCGATCGGGATGGCCGGCAAGATCACCGTGCTCGCCTATGGCATCAATCTTGCCGCCCATTCGCTGATGTATCAATTCGACCTGCTGCCCTATACGCTCGAAGCCGGACTGATCGCCGCCACGGTGTTGACGCCAGTCATTGCCTTCTCCGTGTCCCTTGCCGTCTATCTGGTGCTCGGCTTTGCTATCTATGACCTCGGCGTATCGCACGCCAAGCTGGAATATCTGAGCAGCACCGACGCGCTGTCAGGCCTGGCCAACCGCCGTGCGTTTCTCGACAGGTTCGACCAATGCAACGATGACAGATCCTTGCTGGTGATTGACATTGACCGGTTCAAACAGGTCAACGACAAGTACGGCCACGCGGCGGGCGATCAGGTGATCATCAATATCGCGCACATGCTTGAGAGCGTGTTTGCCGAACGGGGTTTTTGCGCGCGTATCGGCGGCGAGGAATTCGCGGTTCTAAGTTGCGGCATGCCATTTTCGGAATTTGCCGTGCTGGCCGAGCTCGCCCGCAGCCGCATGGCCGGGATGCGCACTCAATACGATAATGACACGATTTCCGTCACCGTCTCCGGCGGCATCGCCTGGGCGCCGCGTGAGCAGCAATTCGGCGAAGCATTCTCGCGCGCCGACAAGGCGCTTTACGCCGCCAAGTCCGGCGGGCGCAACCGGATCGTGCTGTCCTACGGGTCCGACCAGCAGCCGCGTCCGGGCCAGACCAACTCTTCCGTCGCCTGAGTCTTGATGCGCTGGCCCGCGTGGAGCTACGCTCACGCGCCGGTCGAAAACGCTTTCTTCAGCGCCGCATGCGGCAGCGCCGGCACGAAGTTTCCGTCGCGGCCGGTCATCGCCTCATTGGCGATCATCGAATTGAGGATCGCCTCCTCGGTCGCCTGCGCCACCGCCTCGAAGAACGGGTCCATGTCCTCGTCCGGCACAAACCGCGCGGTGCGGACGGCGCCCGGGCTGAAATCCGAATTGGCGGTCGAAAAAGCCAGGAACAGATCGCCCGAGCCGTGATTGGCGAGACCCCCGGTGCGGCCGATGCCGAAAGTGGCGCGCCGCGCCAGCCGCTTGAGCTGATGCGGCAGAAACGGCGCGTCGGTGGCGACAATGGCGATGATCGAGCTCAACTCCTTGTCCGGCCCGCCGCTGCGCATCTGCGGCAGGGCCGGGTCGGCGCCGATGTTGCGGCCCAGCACTGTCAGGTGCCGGCGCGTGCCGAAATTGGCCTGCACGAAGACGCCGATGGTGAAGGTCTTGTCGCCATGGCCAACCAGCCGCGAGGCGGTGCCGGAGCCGGCCTTAAAGCCGAAACATTTCATCCCGGTGCCGCCGCCGACGCTGCCTTCCTCCATTGATCCGCCGCGCGCCGCGTCAATGGCCTTTGCCACGTGACCGGCGGTGACGTGAAAGCCGTTGATGTCGTTCAAAAACCCATCATAGGTCTCGGCCGCCACCGGCAGCGCGAAATCATCATGGTAGCGCTCGGCCAGATAATCCACCGCCCAGCGGATCGTCGCGTCGCGGGCAATGCCGCAGGAATGGGTGTTGGTGATTGTGATCGGCAGCCCGAATTTGCCGGTCTCCTCGATATAATGCGTGCCGCTCATCTCGCCATTGCCGTTGAGGCTGAAGAAACCGGCAAACAACGGGCTGTCGATCGCCTCGCGCGGGCGCGGCAGGATCGCCGTCACCCCTGTGCGCACCGGGCCAACACCCTGCCTGAGCGTCCCGTCGCCTTTAATCAGCGTCGTATAGCCGACCGAGACGCCGGCCACATCGGTGATCGCGTTACAAGGCCCGCATCGCCCTTCAAACGGCAACCCTAGCCCGCGCGCCCGCAATTTTCCCGATGGTGTGGTTTTCCAGGCTGGTGTCATCGGCGGGGTCTCACTTGACGCTGGTTTGGGCGCGAAAGATCAGAAGATGACCAGATGGCACGGGTCCTGGCCGCCGCGCAAGCAGGGGAGGCAAAGCTCAGGGAATGGCCCGTGCCTTCAAAGCGCCACGCGGTGCTGATTCTGATGGGGTGGGCGCTTCGGCTTGGCGCAACCTTCACCCTGTATTCTGGCCTGTAGGGTGCCAGATGCGCCGTTTGCCGGAAAGCCGGCCTGGCAAATGCCCCCAAACGGCGGCGAGACGAGGGAAATGGATGACTTCCGACAAATCGAAAAAACATGTGGCCGTGCTGATGGGCGGGTTTTCCTCCGAACGGCCGGTCAGCCTGGCCTCGGGCAATCCTTGCGCCGATGCGTTGGAGAGCGCCGGCTACAAGGTCACCCGCGTCGATGTCGGCAAGGATATCGCCGCGGTGCTGGCCGAGCTCAAGCCTGATGTCTGCTTCAATGCGCTGCACGGACCTTACGGCGAGGACGGCACGATCCAGGGCGTGCTCGAATATCTTTCCATTCCCTACACCCATTCCGGCGTCACGGCCTCGGCGCTCGCCATGGACAAGCGGTTGTCGAAGATCGTCGCCAAGGCAATGGGCATTCCGGTGGCGGAATCCAAGGTGATGAACCGGCACGATTTCACCTCGGCGCACCCGATGACGCCGCCCTATGTGGTCAAGCCGGTCAATGAAGGCTCGAGCTTCGGCGTCGTCATTGTCGGCGAGGGCCAGTCGCATCCGCCCGAGGTGATCACCTCGCCCGAATGGAAATATGGCGACGAGGTGATGGTCGAACGTTATATCGCCGGCCGCGAACTGACCTGCACGATCATGGGCGATGTGGCGCTGGCGGTCACCGAGATCGTGCCGCAGGGCCACAGCTTCTACGATTATGACTCTAAATATGTCGCCGGGGGCTCCAAACACGTTTGTCCGGCGGAAATTTCACCATTTGTTTACCAAAAAATACGTAGGTTGGCGTTGAAGGCGCACCAAGCGATCGGCTGCCGTGGCGTGACCAGGTCCGATTTCCGTTATGATGACCGCTTCTCCGAGAACGGGGAGGTCATCTGGCTCGAAATCAACACCCAGCCCGGCATGACACCGACATCCTTGGCGCCCGAAATGGCCCTGCAGGCGGGCCATACGTTTGAAGAGTTTGTCAGCTGGATGGTGGAGGACGCGTCGTGTCGTCGATGACTGGAAACAAAGGCAGGGCCGTCCAAACGGCCGCAACGTCGGGACGCGAAGCGTTCCCGGGCGCTGTCGTGCTGCCGCGTTTCCTGCGCCGTCCGGTCCGCTACGTCTCCGCACTCGCCACCGGCCGGATCGACATCCGCCCGCATGCCGGATCCGTCGCGGCGGTGGCCTTTCTCGCGGCCACCGGCTTTTACGGCATGGCGCTGGGCGGCCACACCCAGGCCGTCACCCAGGCCGTGACCACCGGGGCCGGCTTCGCACTCGAGGACGTGCATGTCAGCGGCAATGCCGAGACCTCCGATATCGACATCCTGCAGCAGCTGGGGCTTGACGGCAGCACCTCGGTCGTCGCCATTGACGCCCATGCGGCGCGCGCCATGCTGCTTGATCTGCCTTGGGTCACAGATGCCGAGGTTCAGAAGATTTATCCGCGCGGCCTGTCGGTCAAGCTTGTCGAGCGCAAGCCGGTCGGCATCTGGCAGCATGGCGACATGCTGTCGCTGATCGATGCGCGCGGCGATGTGATCGCGCCGCTGACCGGCGCCCGCCATGCCGATCTGCCGCTCTATGTCGGCCTTGGCGCCGATGTTCATGCCGATGAGCTGGAAGCCCGGCTGCTGTTTCATCCCGAACTGCGCGCCCGGGTCAAGGCCGCCATCCGCATCGCCGACCGGCGCTGGGATCTCAGGCTCGACAATGGCGTGACGCTCAGCCTGCCGCAGGACAATATCGGCGCCGCGCTGCAACGCCTGGCCGAATTTGACGGCGGCCGCGATGTGCTGTCGCGCGATATCGCCGCGGTCGATCTCAGGCTTGAGGACCGCATCACGGTCCGGCTCAACGAGGCTTCCTTCGAGCGCCGCAAGTCGGCGCTTGAAGCCCGCGCCAAGCTGATCAAGGCGGAGAAGAAGTCATGAGCTTGTTCCGCCCCTCATCGATGTTGCCACGGCTCAAGCCGCTGTCGTCCAAGCGCGTCAGCATCGTCACCGTGCTCGATATCGGCTCGTCCAAGGTGGTCTGCATGATCGGCCGGCTGACGCCGGTCGAAGGCGCGGAAGTGTTGTCGGGCCGCAGCCACAGCGTCGAAATCCTTGGCATCGGCCATCAGAAATCCCGCGGACTGAAGGCCGGCGTGATCTCCGACATGGACGCGGTGGAAAGTTCCGTGCGGCTCGCCGTCGACGCCGCCGAGCGGATGGCCGGCATGACGGTGGAAAGCCTGATCGTCAATGTCACCGCCGGGCGGCTGAGCAGCGAAACCCATTCCTCCTCGGTCAATCTTGGCGGTCATGAGATCGCCTCGGGCGATCTCGCCAGGGTGGTCAACGCGGCGACGCGGCAAAGCCAGCTCAATGAGCGCGCCATCCTGCATTCGCTGCCGTCAAGCTACACGCTGGACGGCGAGCGCGGCATCCGCGATCCGGCCGGCATGTATGGCGACATGCTCGGCGTCGACATGCATGTGCTGACCGCCGACCGCGCGCCGCTCAAGAATCTCGAATTGTCGATCAACCGCGCCCATCTCACCGTCGAGGCCATGGTGGCGACACCCTATGCCTCCGGTCTGGCGGCCTTGGTCTCCGATGAAGCCGAAATGGGCTGCGCCTGCATCGACATGGGCGGCGGCACCACCACGATCTCGGTATTTTGCGATGGCAAGCTGGTGCATGCCGACGCGATCACGCTTGGCGGCCAGCACGTCACCATGGACCTGGCGCGCGGGCTTTCGACAAGGCTTGAAGACGCCGAGCGGATCAAGGTCGTGCACGGTTCGGCCCTGCCGCAGGCGGGCGAGGACCGTGACTTGATTTCCGTCTCGCCGATCGGCGAGGACGAACACGATCAACCGACCCATGTGCCGCGCGGACTGGTTTCGCGCATCGTGCGCGCCCGGGTCGAAGAAACACTGGAAATGCTGCGCGACCGGATCCAGCAGTCGGGCTACTCTTCGCTGGTGGGCAAGCGGATCGTGCTGACCGGCGGCGCCAGCCAGATGACCGGCCTTGCCGAGTCGGCGCGACGGATTCTGGCGCGCAATGTGCGCATCGGCCGGCCGCTCGGAGTGTCCGGGCTGCCGTCAGCGGCCAAGGGGCCGACATTTTCGACTGCTGTGGGCCTGATGATTTATCCTCAGGTGGCGCATCTTGAATCCCATGGCGTGGGCGAGGGCGGCTTTGCCGCCATGGCCGGCGCCGGCGGCCGGCTGTCCCGTGTGGGGCAGTGGCTCAAAGAGAGCTTTTGAATTTACCGAATTGGCCCCCGCGGCGGTGCGGCCATGCGACAAGGAAGGAACGGGTGCCATGACCATCAATTTGCAGAAGCCGGACATCACCGAGCTGAAGCCCCGCATCACGGTTTTCGGGGTTGGCGGCGGCGGTGGCAATGCCGTCAACAACATGATCAATGCAGGGCTCCAGGGTGTCGATTTCGTCGTCGCCAACACCGATGCCCAGGCGCTGACCATGTCCAAGGCCGAACGGATCATCCAGCTTGGCGCAGCCGTGACCGAAGGTCTTGGCGCCGGGTCGCAGCCGGAAGTTGGCCGTGCGGCCGCCGAGGAATGCATCGATGAGATCCTTGATCATCTCAGCGGCACCCATATGTGCTTCGTCACCGCCGGCATGGGCGGCGGCACCGGTACGGGCGCCGCACCCGTCGTTGCCCAGGCCGCCCGCAACAAAGGCATCCTGACGGTCGGCGTGGTCACCAAGCCGTTCCATTTCGAAGGCCAGCGCCGCATGCGGCTGGCTGAATCGGGGATCGAGGAGCTGCAGAAATGCGTCGATACGCTCATCGTCATCCCGAACCAGAACCTGTTCCGCATCGCCAATGACAAGACCACCTTCGCCGACGCCTTCGCGATGGCCGACCAGGTGCTCTACTCGGGCGTTGCCTGCATCACCGACCTGATGGTCAAGGAAGGCCTGATCAATCTCGACTTCGCCGACGTCCGTTCGGTGATGCGCGAAATGGGTCGCGCCATGATGGGGACCGGCGAAGCCTCCGGCGAGGGCCGCGCCATGGCCGCCGCCGAAGCCGCGATCGCCA
>LADQ01000095.1 GCA_000961635.1 Hoeflea sp. BRH_c9
CCAGATGCAGACGGCGGCCGTCGAGCCGTGGTCCGTGGTCGACCGGTCCACCAGAGCCAGGGTTGCCTCTTGTGTCGCCGCGTCGCCAAGCTCGGTCAGGTCGAGACATGCGAGCGCCGCCGCGGCAACGGATTTGGGGGAGTTGAGGTCGATTGTGTCAGTCATGGGACATATCCGGTTCAGAGAGCATCGCGGTCAGGATCGCGGCAAGCCGCTTGCCGCCCACCGGCGCCATGTCCTTGGTTTCCTGATGGCTCAGTTCGCCGCCGGTCATTCCGGCGCCGTAATTGGTGATCACCGAGGCCGCGGCGACATTCATGCCCAAAAACCGGGCGAGGATGACCTCGGGGACCGTCGACATGCCGACCGCGTCGGCGCCCATGGCGCGCGCCATGCGGATTTCCGCCGGGGTTTCGAAACTCGGACCCGAAAACCACATGTAGACGCCTTCATGCATTTCAGTGCCGGTGGCCGCGGCCGCGGCCTCGAGGCGTGCGGCAAGATGCGCATCATAGGCGTTTGTCATGCCGACGAACCGGCGATCGCTCGGCTCCCCGATCAAGGGATTGGACCCTGAAAAATTGATATGATCGGAAATCCGCATCACCGATCCCGGCGGCATGTCCTGGCGCAACGATCCGGCCGAATTGGTCAGCAACAGATCGGTCACGCCGATGCCCTGCAGCGCCTCCAAAGGCAGCCGCATCGCGTCGGCCCTGCCGTGTTCATAATAATGCACGCGGCCAGACAGCACGATGACCGGCGTCTTGCCGATGAACCCCGCCACCACTTCGCCGGCATGGCCGGACACGCCGCTTTCGGGAAAGCCCGGCAGTTCGCCATAGGCGATGCGCACCTGATCGGTGACGGTCTCGACCAGGGAGCCCAGGCCCGAACCCAGGACAATCGCGTGCCGGGGCATCATGCCGCGCAGCCGGTCCGTCAACACACCTATTGCAGCGCTCATCCGATCACCGTGGTTTCAAAAGCGTGGGGCAGCAATTCGTCCATGCGCAGGGTTTTCTTGACGCCTTCCGCATCGCACAGATGCACCAGCGTGCCGGCATCGGAAAATTCCGCCAGTCTTTGCCGGCAGCCGCCGCAGGGCGGGCAAAGATCGAGCTTCTCGGCGATCACCGCGACCTCGCGGATACGGGTTGCGCCCGCCATGATCATGTGGCCGATAGCCGTGGTTTCGGCGCACCATCCTTCCGGAAAGGCAACCACCTCGATATTGGCCCCGGCGTGGATGGAGCCATCATCAGCGCGAATGGCGGCGCCCACCGGAAATTTCGAGTAGGGCGCGTGGCACTTCGCCATGGCGTCACGTGCGGCTTCAAACAGATCCCGGGCCATCTCAACGCTCCTTGACATAGGGTACACCGCCGGCGCGCGGCGGAATCGCCTTGCCGATAAAACCCGCCAGCAGAATGACGGTCAACATGTAGGGCAAGGCCTGCATGAACTGAACCGGCACCGCGCCGATGAATGGCAGCGGATTGCCCTGCATGCGGATCGACATCGCATCGAGAAAGCCAAACAACAGGCAGGCAAACATGACATTGACCGGTTTCCATTTGGCGAAAATCAGCGCCGCCAGCGCGATGAAGCCCTTGCCCGCGGTCATGCCCTTGACGAAACCGGCGGTCATGGCCATCGACAGATAGGCCCCGGCGATCCCGCACAGGATACCACAGCAGATCACCGCGCGGTACCTGAGCCAGATGACCGAAATCCCGGCGGTATCGACCGCGCCGGGGTTTTCGCCGACCGCGCGCAGTCTCAGACCGAACCGGGTCCGGTAGAGCACCCACCAGGTGAACGGAACCAGCGCGAAGGCCAGATAGGTGAGCAGGAAATGGCCCGACAGCAGGTTGGAATAGATTGAGCCGAGCACCGGAATGTCGGCGAGCTCGGCGGCGAAGGGCAGTTCGACGGTGGTGAAGCGCTCACCCTCTCCCAGTTGCGGGGTCCGCCCGCCCTGCCGGAACCAGGCCTGACCGAGAATGACGGTGGCGCCCAGCGCGATGAAATTGATCGCCACGCCGGAGACGATCTGATTGCCGCGCTGGGTGATCGAGGCAAAACCGTGCACCAGCGCCAGACAGACCGAGACGAGGATCGCGGCGGCAAGGCCGACCAGTGCGGATCCGGCGACCGAGGCTGCGGCGCCGCCGGCAAAGGCCGCGGCAAGCATCTTGCCTTCAAGGCCGATGTCGAAAATTCCGGCGCGCTCGGAGTAGAGCCCGGCGAGCGCCGCCAGGATCAGCGGCACCGAGACCCGGATGGTCGATTGCAGGATGACGATTAGCGTGTCGAAATAGTCCATTGCCTTACTCCGCCGCCGGCTGGGGCCTGGCCGCGCGGGCAGCCCCCAAAGTCGCAAAAAACGTGGTGATGGCCGGCCGGAACATGTTTTCCAGCGCGCCGGCGAACAGGATCACCAGGCCCTGGATGATGGTGATCATGTCGCGCGAAATCTCCGGCATCTCGAAGGAGATCTCGGCGCCGCCCTGATAGAGCACGCCAAACAGGATCGCCGCCGGGATGATGCCCGCCGGATGCGACCGGCCCATCAGCGCCACGGCGATGCCGACAAAGCCTGCCCCGCCGACGAAATCGAGCTGCATCGAGTGCTGGTCGCCCATGATCGGATTGAGCGCCATCATTCCGGCCAGCGCGCCCGACATCATCATGGTGATGATGATGATGCGGTGCTCCCTTATGCCGGCATAGGCCGCAGCCGTCGGGCTGTGACCCATGGTGCGGATTTCATAGCCGAGCCTGGTGCGCCAGATCACCACCCAGACCACGAAGGCCATCACCAGCGCCAGCAGAAACGACAGGTTGAACGGCGCGCCGCCGATATCGAGCCCGAACGGCGACAACAGCCAGTCGAGCCGCGGCAATTGTCCGCTCTCGGCGAATTTGCGGGTCTGCGGCGCCATCGAGCCTGCCGGCTTGAGCACATCGACCAGCACATAGACCATCAGGCTCGAGGCGATGAAATTGAACATGATGGTGGTGATCACCACATGGCTGCCGCGCTTGGCTTGCAGCCAGCCCGGGATCAGCGCCCAGGAGGCGCCGACCAGCGCCGAGCCCAGGATGGCGACCGGAAAGATCACATACCAGGGCGCGAACTGGTCAAGCCACAGGCAGGGCAGCACCACGCCCAAGCCCGCGACATAGGCCTGGCCCTCGCCGCCGATGTTGAACAGGCCGCAATGGAAGGCGACGGCCACGGCCAGTCCGGTGAAGATGAAATTGGTGGCGTAATAGAGCGTGAAGCCGATGCCCTCGCCATAGCCGAAGGCGCCTTCGATCAACAGGCTGGCGGCGCGCAGCGGGCTCTGGCCCACGGCCAGCACCACCAGCCCCGCCACCAGGAAGGCCACCGCCAGATTGATCAGCGGGATCAGGCCGTAATCCACCCAGGCGGGCAGCTTTGCATAGGGCGCGCTCATTCCGCGGCCTCCCTTACGTCTTCCACCCCGGCCATCAACAGGCCGAGTTCGCCCTCGCCGGTCTCCGGCGAGCGTTCGCCGACGATGCGGCCGTCAAACATCACCAGCACCCGGTCCGACAGCGAGCGGATCTCGTCAAGTTCGACCGAGACCAAGAGCACCGCCTTGCCGGCGTCGCGCATCTCGATGATCCGCTTGTGAATGAACTCGATGGCGCCGACGTCGACGCCGCGGGTCGGCTGGCCGATGATGAGCACCGCGGGGTCGCGCTCCATTTCGCGCGCCAGCACGATTTTCTGCTGGTTGCCGCCGGAGAAATTGGCTGTCTTCAGCCGCGGATTGGGTGGGCGAATATCGTATTTCTCGATCTTTGCAGCGGCGTCCTTGCGGATCGCCTCGATGTTGAGGAACACGCCGTTGAGGTATTTCGGATCCCAGTGATAGCCGAGGATGGAGTTTTCGCTTTCGTCGAATTTCAGCACCAGGCCCATGTGCTGGCGGTCTTCGGGAACATGGGCCAGGCCGCGTTGCCGCAACTCGGCCGCATCGGCCTTGCCGGTGACGTGGATGGGTTCGCCCTGCAGCAGCACTTTTCCCCTGACGGCGCGGCGAATGCCGGTAATGGCCTGCAGCAGCTCGGACTGGCCATTGCCCGCCACCCCGGCGATGCCGACGATCTCGCCGGCGCGCAGCTCAAACGACACATCCTTGACCATGTCGACGCCGCGGCTGTCGCGGACCGTCAGGTTTTCAACCGAAAACAGCACCTCGCCGGGCGAGGCGGGACCCTTGTCGACCCGCAATAGCACACGGCGGCCGACCATGAGTTCAGCCAGTTCCTCCACCGAGGTCTCGGCCGTGGTCCTTGTCGCCACCATCTCGCCGCGGCGCATCACCGACACCTCGTCGGTCACCGCCATGATCTCCCGCAATTTGTGGGTGATCAGCAGGATGGTTTTGCCCTGGGCCTTGAGCTGCTCGAGAATGCGAAACAGATGATCGGCCTCGGCCGGGGTCAGCACGCCGGTGGGCTCGTCGAGAATCAGGATTTCGGCGCCGCGATAGAGCGCCTTGAGGATTTCGACGCGCTGCTGCAGGCCGACCGGCAGTTCCTCGATGATCGCGTCGGGATCGACCTCCAGTTCGTATTCATGCTCGAGCCGCTTGAGTTCCTGCCGCGCCTTGGCGATGCCGGCGGTGAGAATCTGGCTGTCCTCCACGCCGAGCATGACATTTTCGAGCACGGTAAAATTCTCCACCAGCATGAAATGCTGGTGCACCATGCCGATGCCTGCCGCAATCGCCGTATTCGGATCCCTGATCACGGTCTTCTTGCCGTCGACGAAAATATCGCCGCTGTCGGCCTGGTAGAAGCCATACAGGATCGACATCAATGTGGATTTTCCGGCGCCGTTTTCGCCGATAATGCCGTGAATGGTGCCCTTGCGAACGCTCAGATTGATGTTCTTGTTGGCGTGAACGAGGCCGAACCTCTTGTCGATCCCCTTGAGTTCAATGGCAGTTTCGCTCATGTCGCCTCGTCTTTTTCAGGTCCGCCATCACCGCCCCTGTCACGGTCGCGCCCTTTGGCTTAGTCTCGACAGTTGTTGAAGCAAAGTCCAGAATCAATTGGGGAGAGGCCTGTGCAATCCTTTGTTTTCAACGGCGCAATAGGGCTTGCTTGCCAAGCCGGCGCTTGCGGTCTGCGGCGCGGCATGCTGAAAGCGCTCCGATGACACGCACGCCACCCACAACCCGCGCCGGTTTCAAGATCTTTCGCGGCCTCCAGACCCGCTGGGCCGACAATGACGTCTATGGCCACATGAACAATGTGGTGCATTACCAGCTGTTCGATACCGCCATCAATGAATGGCTGATCGAGCGGGGGCTGCTTGATCCGCTGAACGGCGCCATCGTCGGGCTGGTGGTCGAGACCGGGTGCCGCTACCACGCCGAAGCGATGTTTCCGGACCGGATCACTGCGGGAATCGCGGTTGCGCGGCTGGGCGGGTCGTCGGTCACCTATGCCATCGCGCTGTTTCGCAATGACGCCGAGGCGGCGTTCGCCGACGGCAAGTTTGTCCATGTTTATGTCGACCGCGCCACACGGCGGCCCGTTGCGCTACCGGAGAAGTGGCGCCGGATTCTTGAGGAGATTGCCCAATGAGCGATAGCGTGGAACTGCGGCTGGTCAAGCTTGAGGAACTGGTGGCGCATCAGCAGACCGCGATCGAGGATCTGTCGCGGCAACTGGCCGACCAGTGGAAGCAGACCGAACGGCTGCGGCATGAATACAGCCAGCTGACCAACCGCTTCCAGGAGGTCGAGGAAGCGGCGCTGGGATCCCAGCAGCCGCAGAAGCCGCCGCACTGGTAGGCTGGCTTACAGCGCCGCGCATCCAATTGGATGCGCAAAGGTCGCTGTAGCGCTTTAAGCGCCGCCTCACCGATAACGGACAAAGGCAAACCGGCTCCCGTCCGGCGACCAGCACGGCACATTGATGCTGCCCTGGCCGCCAAACAGCGCAAGCAGCGTGGCTACCCTCCCGTCAGCCGTATCGAGCAACCGCAATTCGACATCGCGGTCGCGCGGATGGCCTGTCGTTCCGGGTTCGTAGCTGAGGAAAAGCACCGACTTTCCATCAGGAGCGGGATGCGGGAACCAGTTGACCCGGTCGTCATCGGTCATCTGCTGCGCTACGCCGCCGGCGGCCGGTATTCGCCACAGCTCCATGCCGCCGCCGCGGTCGGAATTGAACCAGATCCAGGCCCCATCGGGCGAATAGTCCGGCCCGTCATAATGGCCGCCGCCGCTGATCAGCCGCTGTTCCGCGCCGCCGTCGATAGCGATTGTGTAGATGCCGAATTCCCCGTCGCGGCGGCCGGTATAGGCCAGCCGCTCGCCGCCGGGCGACCAGCCATGCCACCAGGAGGGAACCTGTTCGGTGATCCGGCGCGGTTCACCGCCGGTGATCGGCAGGATAAAGATGCAGGACTGGCCGGTGCCGGTGGAATCGCTGATCGCCAGCAGGCTTCCGTCCGGCGAGACGCCATGGTCGTTGTTGCACTGAACCGCATGGCCGGTGTCGATCGGCAGCAGATCGGGCGCATGCAGCGGAACAAGGAACATCCGGCCATCGCCATTGACGATCAGGCACGCGCCGTCCGGCGTCCAGTTCGGCGCCTCGATCAGGCGGGAGGTCGCCAGCACCTCGTCAACCGCGCCGGTCCCCACATCATAGATGCACAGCGCGCTGCGCATCACTCATCCATGGGAATATAGGCAAACTGGGTGAAATCCGCGGTGATCGCGTCGCCGGAGGTGTCGAACGCCGCCATGCCGGTGAATGCGCCGGTGAACGAGCCATGTTCGCCGCGCCCGCCCTCGTCGGAAATCACGCTGGCGTCGAGCGCCGGCCCGACCCGCGTCCACTCGCCGCCCGGGATCTTGTAGAGAAACAGCAGTTCAGTGCCGTCCACCTCCATGGCGAGGTCAACCGCGCCATCGGCCGGCAGTTGCACGGGCTGGTCGAGCGGAAACTGCAATCGCCCATCCGGCCAGTCGCCGGGGCAACTGAGAATGGTCAGCACCCGCCCCATCTCCTCGTGCCAGGTGACGGCGAGGAAATGGAACTTGTGGCGGTTGTAATAATGCACCAATCCGGCCGCCTGCTGGAAGTGCTCCGGCGAAAACGACAGCGTGGTTTCGGCGCAGAAGCTCAGATGCTCCTGCCTGCGCGCCACCAGCGATTGCTCGAACCAGCTGCCGATCGATTCGCGCGCTATCAATCTCAGCGCCGATCCGGTCAGGCTGAAAATCCGTTCGGGACATGGCGTCCTCAGCCACTGGAACTCCTCCGGAAGCTCAGCGCCGTCAAAACTGCGTCTGACCGGCGCCGGCGGCACTTTGCGGCTCGACGGATCCGGCGCGTCGACTTCCAGAGCCGGCACAAGACCGCCATGGGCCAGCCGCAACCAGCCATCCTCGCCCCAGACGCATTTCTGCAGACCGGTCTCGCGGCCAAGCGGCGAGCGGCGGGTTCCCGGCAGCGGCCGCGAACACAGATGGGTGTGGTAGACAGCGCCATCGGGCGTTTCGACGATCTGGCCGTGGCCGGCGCGCTGCAGCGGTGCCTCCGGCGCGTCCTTGGAGGTCATCAGGAAAGTCTCCGGATGAAGCTCATAGGGGCCGGACAAGGAGCGTGAGCGCGCCATGGTGACGGCATGGCCATAGCCGGTTCCGCCCTCGGCGACGGTCAGATAGTACCAGCCATCCCGCTTGAACAGATGCGCGCCCTCGACCAGACCGTGGCTGCTGCCGGGGAAAATGTTCTGAGGCTTGCCGGTCAGCTTGCCCGCGGCCGGATCATATTGCTGCATCAGGATGCCGGCGAAGGCCGGGTGTTTTGGACTTCCGCCGATCGAGTTGGAGCGATGGTTCCAGAGCATGTTGAGGAACCATTTGCGTCCGTCATCATCGTGGAACAGCGACGGATCGAAACCCGACGAATTGACCCGCACCGGGTCCGACCACGGCCCGGTGATATCCGGCGCGGTGACGATGTAGTTGTGGCTGTCCTTGAAATTGCCGTCGAAGCGCTTGACGTCGGTGTAGACCAGCCAGAACAGGCCGTCGGCAGAGGACAGGCAGGGCGCCCAGATGCCGCAGGAATCCGGATTGCCGCGCATGTCAAGCTGGCTCATGCGATCGAGCGGCCGGCCGACCAGCCGCCAATTGACGAGATCCGTCGAGTGATGGATCTGCACGCCCGGATACCATTCGAAGGTGGATGTGGCGATGTAATAGTCCGGCCCCACCCGGCAGATCGAGGGGTCGGGATTGAAGCCGGGCAGGATCGGATTGATGATCATTTTCTCTTGGGTCCCTTGCGCTCGGCGGACGCCGCCCAAAGATTGATGTCGGCCTCGCGGGCATAGGAATCGATTTCACTCAGCTCCGCCTCGGTGAACTCCAGATTGGCGAGCGCGCCGACGCAATCGATGATCTGCTGCGGCTTGCTGGCGCCGATCAGGGCGGAGGTGACCCGGCCGCCGCGCAGCACCCAGGCCAGCGCCATCTGCGCCAGCGTCTGGCCGCGGCGCTCTGCGATTGCGTTGAGTGCGCGGATATTGCCGAGATTGCGCTCGTTGAGGAAATCGGCGTTGAGCGATTTTTCCTGCGCGGCGCGGCTGTCCTCGGGAATGCCCTTGAGATATTTGCCGGTCAGCATGCCCTGGGCCAGGGGCGAGAACACAATCGAGCCGATGCCGTGCACATCCAGCGTGTCGAGCAGGCCATCCTCCTCGACCCAGCGGTTGATCATCGAATAGCTCGGCTGATGGATCAGGCAGGGGGTGCCGAGCTGCTTGAGGATCGCCGCGGCCTCGGCGGTGCGCTTGGAATTGTAGCTCGATATTCCGG
Source organism: Hoeflea sp. BRH_c9 (assembly GCA_000961635.1). Lineage (GTDB taxonomy): Bacteria > Pseudomonadota > Alphaproteobacteria > Rhizobiales > Rhizobiaceae > Hoeflea. The sequence continues at coordinate 8,889 of LADQ01000095.1, forward strand.
CATAGAGCGCCCGGCCCGAGCGGACGATCTGATCGAGCGCCATCATGGTTTCCTCAAGCGGCGTTTCGGGATCGAAACGATGCGAGTAGAAAATGTCGACATAGTCGAGGCCCATGCGCTTGAGGCTCTGGTCGCAGCTGGAGATGAGATATTTGCGGCTGCCCCACTCGCCATAGGGACCCGGCCACATGCCGTATCCGGCCTTCGACGAAATGATCATCTCATCGCGAAGCCCGTGAAAGTCCGTCCTCAGGATCTCGCCGAAGGCGGTTTCCGCCGATCCGGGCGGCGGGCCGTAATTGTTGGCCAGATCGAAATGGGTGATGCCGAGATCAAACGCGGTGCGGCACAGCTCACGCTTGAGTTCGTGCGGCGTATCGCCGCCGAAATTGTGCCACAGGCCGAGCGAAATCGCAGGCAATTTGAGCCCGGAGCGGCCAACGCGCCGGTATTTCATGCTGTCATAACGGTCCGATGCTGGTGTCCACATGAATGCTAGTCTTTCTCATTGAGGAGTAACGCTGCTTCCTCGAGACCCAGCGGAGCAGGTTGGTCACAGCTGGTCGTCAGCTGGATGAAGGTGCCGGTCTCCCCAGAATGGAGGATCGCGGTCATCACGTCCACCACATGCAGCGCAAATTCCAGCGAACAGCGGTGCGGCCACCCCTCGAGAATGGCGCTCGCCATGTCGGCCAGGCCGGCGGTGCGGTAATTGGCCATCATCCCCTGCTTGTGCTCTTGATTGGGCACGCCGAGAGGATGATCCCATGCCGGCAGTTCACGCGCCACCCCGCCAGCCTCAATCAGCTCCACCTTTCCGCCGAAGAAATTCGGATCCGGAACGATCAGGCTGGCCTCGGTGCCGTAGAGCTCCATCGGCCGGTGGCCATGGCTCTTGACGTCCCAGCTGGCGCCGAGCGTGACCAGCGCGCCATTGGCGAATTCGAGAATGGCGTGCACCGTGGTCGGCGTTTCGACCTTGATCATCTCGCCATGCCGCGGCTCGGAGGTGATCTTGCGCTCCGGGCTGGGGACAGAGCACATGGCGGCGACGCGCACCACCGGGCCGATCAGCTGCACCAGGTTGGAGATGTAATAGGGGCCAAGATCCAGGATCGGACCGCCGCCGGGCTTGAAGAAGAAATCCGGATTGGGATGCCAGTGCTCCATGCCGGGGCTGAGCACATGGCAGGTGCCGCCGGTGATCCGGCCGGCGGCGCCGCTGTCGACCAGATGGCGGGCAAGCTGGTGCGCGCCGCCCAGGAACGTGTCCGGGGCCGAGCCGACCCTGACGCCGTGTTTTTCGGCGCGGGCGGCGAGATCCCGGCCCTCCGCAACCGACAGCACGAAGGGCTTTTCCGAATAGACATGCTTTCCGGCGTCAAGCACCTGCGCCGACACCGCATAATGCACGGCCGGCACCGTCAGATTGACGACCATGTCGATGTCGGAAGCCTTGAGCAGATCCCCGACGCTTTCCGCGCGGATGCCATATTCTTCGGCGCGCGCCTTCGCCGCCTCGGCATTGATATCCGCGCAGGCGCGGATCTCGATGCCCCTAAACAGCGGTGCAAGCCTCAGGTAGGAGGTTGAAATATTGCCGCAGCCGATGATGCCGACGCCCAATGTGGCCATGACGATTATTCTCCCTTGCCCTTGAGCCAGGCGATCGAGCGCCTGGCAAACCGGGTCGCATCCGACGGCTTGTCGTGTTCCATGATGTAGAGACGTTTGACGCCCGAGGCGCGCAGCTGCTCGAGCAGTGCTGTCCAGCCGACGGTGCCGTGGCCGACATCGGCCCAGCCGTCCTCGTCCTCGCACTCGCCCGCAGCGGCGATATCCTTGACGTGCACCGCGGTGATGCGGCTGTCATAGCGTTTGATCCAGTCGGCCGGATCGCCCTTGCCGCGGATGATCCAGGCGATGTCGGCTTCCCACTCGATGCTGGGCGCGCTGTCGAGAATGACCTGCATCGGCACCGTGCCGTCGGCCAGCGCCACGAATTCGAAGGCATGATTGTGCCAGCCGAAACCATAGCCCTCGGCGCGCACCTTGGCGCCGACAGCCTCGAGCCGGGCGGCAAAAGCCTCCCAGCCGGCCCGGTCGGCGGGACGCAGGTCCTCGACCAGATGCGGGCAATAGATGGTCTTGATGCCGAGCGTCCTGGCCTTGGCGAAGACGCCGTCGAGATCGGTCTCCAGCGCGTCGATGGAGAAATGGCCCGACGGCATGGCGAGGCCATGGGCATCCATGACGGCGCGGAAGCTGGCCGGGTCCTCATAGACGCCGCCGAAGCCTTCCACCTGTGTGCAGCCGGCTTCGGCGAGCATCGCCAGGACATCCGGCCATGGCTGAAAATTGCGAGCGCTGTAGAGCTGAAACGAGAAATCCATCGGTTTTGACTTTCCTGATTGTACCGTGCCTGAGTGCAGCAGGGTGTCTGTTTTCATGACCCGGTCGCGGGACCGGGGCCAAATTCATTGCTGGCCGCATCGTCCTGGCCAGTCCTTGCCGCCTGACCGGTCAGAGCCGCAGCTCGGTGCCCGCGTCGAAGATGGAGGCGCGGGCCGGATCGAAGCCGATGCGGACTCTTTCGCCTTCGCGCAACGCGCTTTGGCCGTCGACGCGAAACCGGAATTCCTTGCCGTCCAGGATCGCCCAGACCAGCGTGTCGGCGCCCATCGGCTCGACCACCTCGACCTCGACTTCCGTGCTGAACGGTTCATTCGCTGTTGCGGGACCGCAGCTCACATGTTCCGGCCTGATCCCGAAGATGGCCTTGCCGGCCCGCTCATCGCTGACAAAGGGATAGCGGCCCAGCGGGACTTTGGTGGAGCCGAAATTCAACGCAGCCTCGCTGTGATGCGTGATCTCGCCTTCCAGGAAATTCATCCCCGGCGAGCCCATGAAGCCGGCAACATAGAGATTGACCGGGCGGTTGTAGATCTCATGCGGACTGGCGAGCTGCTGGATGATGCCGTTGCGCATGATGGCGATGCGGTCGGCCAGCGTCAGCGCCTCGATCTGGTCATGGGTGACATAGATCATGGTGTTCTTGAGCCGGTGATGCAGCCGCTTGATCTCGACCCTCAGCTCGGCGCGCAGCTTGGCGTCGAGATTGGACAGCGGTTCATCGAACAGGAACACATCGACATCGCGCACCAGGGCGCGGCCGATGGCGACGCGCTGGCGCTGACCGCCGGACAATTGCGCCGGCTTGCGCTCAAGCAAGGGCTCGATCTGCAGCACTTCGGCGGCGCGGGCGATCCGCCTGGCGATTTCATCCTTCGGCACCTTGGCTGTCTTGAGGCCGAATGACAGGTTGCCCTTCACCGACATCTGCGGATAGAGCGCATAGGACTGGAACACCATGCCGATGCCGCGGTCCTTGGGTTCCTCCCAGGTGACATTCCTGCCCTTGATGAAGATCTGGCCGTCGGAAATGTCGAGCAGGCCGGCAATGCAATTGAGCAATGTCGACTTCCCGCAGCCCGATGGTCCCAGCAGCACCAGAAACTCGCCGTCTTCAATATCAATGCTGAGTGATTTGAGAACCTCGAGGGCGCCAAATTTCAAGCTCAGATCGCGGATCGAAACACTTGTCATGCTGTTATCCCTTCACCGCACCGGCCGCGATGCCGCGCACGAACAACTTTCCGGATACGAAATAGACGAACAGCGGCACCAGTCCGGTCAGGATTGTCGCCGCCATGTTGACGTTGTATTCCTTCACGCCCTGAACCGAATTGACGATATTGTTGAGCTGCACGGTCATCGGGTAAGTGTCGGGTTTGGTGTAGATCACGCCGAACAGGAAGTCGTTCCAGATTCCGGTGATCTGAAGGATGATCGCGACCACGAAGATCGGCAGCGCCATCGGCAGCATGATGACGAAATAGATCCGCCAGAAACCGGCGCCGTCCACCCGCGCCGCCTTGAACAACTCTTCGGGGACCGAACTGAAATAGTTGCGGAACAGCAGCGTCAGGATCGGCATGCCGAAAATCGAGTGCACGATCACCAGACCCCACAGCGTGCCGTAGAGGCCGATCTCCCTGAGCAGGATGACGATCG
>LADQ01000250.1 GCA_000961635.1 Hoeflea sp. BRH_c9
AAGGACTGCGACAGTCAGTCCTGCCTCAGCCTGCGGCGCAGCCAGCCGCTCGGCCGCGGGAAAGACCGACAGCGCCGCGCCGCTGAGAGCAAGCACTGTGAGAAGAACCAGGGCCAAAAGACCCGGCCAGCGATGAAGAGCGCGGATCATGGCCCTGCCTCCTCACATTTTGTAGGCGAAGTTGGCGATGTAGCGGCGCCCTTTGACAGGCGTGCCCGCACCGTCCGTTGTCAGCGGCACGGCGACCTCGTTGGGGCTGTCGCGCATGTTCTCAACGGCAGCGTCGACGTGCAGCGTGTAGCCGGCATCAAACAGCGTATCGGCAAGATCGAGCGTGATCTCGAGCGACCGGCCGGCACCGACGCTGGCGCCGGTGATGCCGTTGATCTGGGCCGTGTCGCCGCTTGTTGCGCGATACCAGTCTGTCAGATGCTCATAGTATTTGGATTTGCCGCCGGCCATCCACAGGCTGCCCATATAGGCGCCGGAAGCGTCCTTGACGTAGAGCGCGAGATAGGCGCCATCGCCGCCATAGTTGGTGAGCGTTGTGGTGAGCGTAACCGGCCGCGCCATGGCAAGGCCGGGAAATGTCAGCGCCGTGGTCAGGGCGAGTGTTGCGAGAAGCGATTTCATGAGTGTGATGCCTTTCTGGAAGCTCGGGGTGACGGGCGCAGTCAGTTCATCTGCACCTTGGGGGGAGCGCCATTTCCGAAAAGTCCGTTCGCGGGCGGCGCAACTGTGCCTGCAGGGGCTGGATTGGGTGCTCTGGCGCCGCGATTGTCGTCATCGTCTTCATCATCGTCGTCGTCGTCGTCATCGTCATTGTTACGTTCCGAACGCCGGCGATTATCATTATCGTCGTCATCATCATCGTTGCTTGCCAGGATGACGGGCTGTGCGTCTGGCCCTGCTTCGAGAATTGCAGTGATCGGACGAGTCTCTGCACGATCCTGGATGGCGCTCCAGGCAGGCAAAGCAATGGCTGCGGTCAGGGCTGTTGAGGCTATGAGAACGGCAAGAGTGGTTTTCATGACAGGGAACTCCTTTGTTGGTGCGATCAATCTGGAGCGGTCACCTGAGGCCTTGCTGACAGAGCCAGGTTTTCTGCTTCAGCTTGCTGTCAGGTACGAAAGGAAGGAGTGAGAAGAATGCCGATCATGGCTTCTGTCGGTGTCGCGATTTGATGGCGGGAGCGAGATGGAGCAGGCATTTGCCGCGCGACCGGCTTATGCAGAGGGCCCGCCACTACTGCGGCCTCCAAGGAGCGCTGCGCGCCTACGGATGAAAATCAGTGTCGGATCACCGCCGGCCTGGGGTCTCCGAAAACGGCGCGCGCAAGCTTTACCGGACGTTATCGCCAACGAGAACCGCGGCCGGATACAGGATTTCGGCATCATTCGTCTCGTGCCAGATCATTCTTTCGGCAAGCTGGACGATCTCGGATCGACCGTCGGTATCCGCGACGGCGTACAACTCGACCAACGTGCCGATAAGGTTCGTTTCGGCGTCAAGAAGCAGGGGTAACTCTGCTTTCAACCTTGCCAATATTGCCGGAAGCTCGGGAATAGCGGAAGCATTGCCGCCCGCGGCGTCCTCCGCGTAGCTGAGGACTGGCAAGACAACGCTTTCCTCCAGTTCGATATGTGGCTCAAGAACGCCGGCCGCCGCGCGGGCAGCGGCGCCGACGTCGCCCGATTCGCTGGCTACTTGCTTGAGCTGCGAGAGGAAATCCTGATGGATCGCGCTCAGCCCGTATGGGGTGCCGAAGGACGCAGCCGAAGCTGCGGTGGCGAAAACGGATAAGACAGCGGAAGCGAACAGTTTGGCACGCATGGTATTCTCCTTCGTTCTGATGCAACCAGCATGGAGACGCCAACTGAGCGCCACCTGACAGGCAAGCGGCTTTCGCTTCAGCTTCCGGTCAGGAAGCACAAAGCCCCGCCAAAACGGCGGAACCCGGTCTCGAACCTGTCTTTTGCATTGCCGCCTTGCGGCGCGACCGACTCGACAACCGCATCAATCATTTTTGCGCTTTTCCCGGTCCCGGCGCGACCGATCATCGTCGTCATTTTCGTCATCGTATTCGATATCAATCAGCTCAAGGGTGGCGGGATGAACCGTCACCTCGATCCGCCGCCCGTCGGCGTCGTTGCCGTCGATCTCATAGCAGCCGTCGTCGATCTTGATGCGGCGTACCGACCAGCCGTTTTCTTCGGCCAGTCGCTCAACTGCATCCCGCGGCTGCCAATTCGCCATCGGAACGAAGCAGTCGTCGTCAGCCAACGCCATCCCGGCCGGAAAGACCGCGAGAAAGCTTAGAATTGTCAATGTCTTCTTCATGGGCCAAACTCCTCGTTGCGGCCATCTTGATGCAACTCATGCGCGGCGAAGCTGACGGGAGCCTGAAGCGCCGGCCCTGGCAGCGTCAGCTTTGCGTCAGCGTGGGCGATCATGGAAGGTAATCGGGAAAGGAACGGGAACCGTCATGCGCATCCTGCTGATTGAGGACGACACTGTACTGGGGGCCGCCGTGCGTGACCAGATCGCGAGCGACGGCCAGTCGGTGGATTGGGTTACGCGGCTGGATGCGGCAGGGGATGCCATGGCCGGCGCCGCATACGATCTGGTTCTGCTCGATCTGATGCTGCCCGACGGTCGCGGCATCGGTTTCCTGAAGGGACTGCGGTCGCGGGGCGACGTGACGCCGGTGATCATCCTGACCGCGCTCGACCAGGTATCTGACCGCATCGAGGGACTGAATGCCGGCGCCGACGACTACCTTGTGAAGCCATTCGATCTTTCCGAACTGACAGCGCGGATCGGCTCCGTCGCGCGCCGCTACACCGGCAACCCAAACCCGATCGTCACCCACGGACCGCTCGCGATCGACCTCGCCGCGCGCAGCATCCGCCATGGCGGCAAATCGGTCCAGTTGACCGCGCGGGAATGGGCGCTCTTCGAGGCGTTCCTCTCCCGGCCCGGTCAGCTTCTGTCCAAGGCGCAACTGGAAGAGAAGCTCTATGCCTTCGACACCGAGGTGGAGAGCAACACCATCGAGGTTCATGTCAGCCGCCTGCGTAAGAAACTGGGGCCGCAGATCATCGAGACCGAACGCGGCATGGGCTATCGGCTGGGCAAGCCATGAGGCTACCACGGAGCCTGCAGGCCCGGCTGGGACTGTCCCTCGGCATTCTGTTAACAGTCTTGTGGATTGCCGCCGCCTCCGTGACGGCCGTGATCCTGCGCAACGAAATGGACAAAGTCTTCGACTCCGCGCTGCAGGAAACCGCTCAACGGCTGCTGCCGCTGGCCGTCGTTGACATCGTCGGTCGTGAGGACGACGGCGTGACGCAACGACTGGCCGCCATCCGCGACCATGAGGAATTCTTCACCTACATCGTGCGCGACGATCAGGGGCGCATCCTGCTGCAGTCCCACGCAGCAGACGTTGCGGTATTCCCGGTCTATGACGGACCTGGCTTCCGTCAAACGCCGACACACAGGCTCTTCAACGATGATGCACTGCAGGGGTCGGTCAGGATCACGGTCGCCGAGCCGCTGGACTACCGCGCGTCCGTCGCACGCGAGATCCAGATGGGACTGGGGTTGCCCCTGCTGATTGTGTTGCCCCTTGTGCTGCTCTCCATCGTTCTTGCCGTAAGGGCGAGCTTCGCTCCGCTGCGGCGCTTTCGCGATCGCCTTGAGGCTCGCAATGCACGGGATCTGTCGCCCGTTCCGGGCGGAGACCTCCCCTCCGAGATCGCACCTGTTGCGGTCACCTTGAACAGACTGCTCGACCGTCTCAAGGCCACCTTCGATGCCGAACGCAGCTTTGCCGCAAACGCCGCGCATGAGTTGCGTACGCCGCTCGCCGGCGCCATCGCGCAAGCACAGCGCCTTCAGTCGGAGACCCTCGACCCGGCAGCGAGTGCGCGGGCGGCCGACATCGAGGCTACGCTCAAGCGGCTGACGCGGCTTTCCGAACGCCTCATGCAACTCGCGCGGGCCGAAGGCGGACAGCTTCGACTGGATCGAACTTCTGATCTGAGAATCGTCGCGCGCGTTGTGGTCGAGGATATCGCGCAAACCGCAGCGCCTGACCGCATCGCGCTGACGCTGCCGGCCACACCGGTGATGTCGGACCTCGATCCCGACGCTTTCGGGATTGTGTGTCGAAACCTGGTCGAGAACGCTGTACGTCATGGCTCCGAAGCCACCCCTGTCGAGGTATCTCTCACTTCGGATGGGCAATTGATCGTCGCAAACGACGGCCCCGTCTTGTCGCCCGAGACTTTGAACCGTTTGACAGCCCGTTTCGAGCGAGCAGGCGCAGCCACCGATGGCAGCGGGCTGGGCCTTGCCATCGTCGCAGCCATTGCCGATCGCATCGGAAGCCCGTTGATCCTGCGCTCTCCCCGCCCCGGCCACCAGTCCGGTTTCGAGGCGCGCTTGACGCTTCCGACCCATGCTTCCGGGAGCTAGACACAAATCATCGGACCCCGGCGCCCATGAGAACGCCAAGTAAAAAGACGATCGGCCAGAGGCGCGGCTTCGTTCCTCGGGCGGCTTTTGAGGCGTTCAGCCAGGTCATGAGTGGCGTAGCCCGTCGCCAGAATGAACGGTCCCCCTCTCGCGGTAAGCGCGTCGGCGACGACATCGGTTGCAACCCCGTTCAGGTTCATATCAAGCATGGCCGCATCAAATGACTGTGCGTCGATGAGGGCCAATGCCTTCTCAACCGTCGCGGCAGTTGCGACCTGCTCGCTTACATCAGCGCATTGTCGCGGCAATTGAGAAATTTAATCACGGGAGAGAGACCGGAATCGACATCCGCGCCGTTCCGCCGCGCCCTCTTGATCGTCGCCTCCCCAAAAAAATGCTTGGCTTGGCCTGTCAAATGACCGCACTATTTGCGCGGGACATTGAGAGGATGGAGGGTGGCCTTGCCGGATCATTTGCGGGATGCGGGTTTTGAGAGTTTTGATCCGCGGTTTTCAAGGCTGTTTGCGCCGCATATCCATGTCGAGCGGTTGTGGACGGGCGCGCGCTGGTGTGAAGGTCCGGCCTGGTTTGCCGCCGGACGCTATCTCGTCTGGTCGGATATCCCCAACAACCGGATGATGCGCTGGGACGAGACCGATGGATCGGTGTCGGTGTTCCGGCAACCGTCGAACAATTCCAACGGCAACACGGTCGACCGGCAGGGACGCCTGGTCACCTGCGAGCATCTGGCGCGGCGGGTCACCCGGACCGAGCATGACGGGTCCATCACCGTTCTCGCCGACCGCTTTGACGGCAAGCGGCTCAATTCCCCCAATGACGTTGTCGTGCGCGCCGACGGATCGATCTGGTTTTCCGATCCGACCTACGGCATTCTCACCGATTACGAGGGCGACCTGAGCGCGCCTGAATTGTCGGGCAGCCATGTCTACCGGCTCGACCCGGCTGACGGGTCGCTCAGCCAGGTCACCCGCGATTTTGTCCAGCCCAACGGCCTTGCCTTCTCGCCGGATGAGAACCTGCTCTACATCTCTGACACCGGCGCCTCGCATCTTGCCGGCGGACCGGCCCACATCCGCCGCTTCAACGTGCTTGAGGACGGGACGCTCAGTGGCGGCGAGGTGTTCGCCACCTGCACCGCCGGGCTGTTTGACGGGTTCCGGGTCGACCGGGAAGGCCGCATCTGGGCCAGTGCCGCCGACGGCGTGCATTGCTACGACCCTGACGGCACGCTTATCGGCAGGATCCGCATCCCGGAAATCGTCGCCAATGTGAGTTTCGCCGGAGCCAAGCGCAACAGGCTGATGATCTGCGGCACCACGTCGCTTTACGCGGTCTATCTCTTCACCAGCGGCGTCACCATCGGCTAAGGGCCGCTCCCGTCTGCGCGGGCAAAGCGTCAGTTTCGTTCCGATCCGGTGGCTGACCGGTCAAAGGCCCGCTTCGGCGTAAACCGTTCATTAGGCCGGCTGTGCGAAAATCGGTTCTGGCAATCCACGGCTTTGTGAGGGATTCGATCATGCAGCCGAAAAGTTACGCGCTCACCCGGTTGGGCGACGCCAAGAACCCCAGGAGGGTTTACCTAAGGCGCGACACCAATTGTCCGGTGATCGTTCATGTCCGCAGGCGCTGCGCCGATGATCGCGTCGCCGTGCCGTCTTGGATGGTCAATATCTGCGAGGATGGCTGCCTGATCACCTCGGATTACTTCCCCGACCAGATCGAGGATGTCTACATCATCATCCCGGGATTTGGCTCAAAACTGTTTGGATTGGTCAAGGGTCAGGGCGAATACACCCTCAACGTCAAATTCAGCGCGCTGCTGCCGGCCGACATTGTCGACAAGGTGGCCCGCATCAAGACCATTGTGAACCGCTGACACGCTTCGCGTGCCGGTGAAGTGATCTGAACGGCTCCGTGCAGGCATGCAAGGCCGAAGGCCTCAGGCCAGCCAGTCATTGAGCTTGGCGGCGCGCACATCCAGCAGCAATCTGACAAAGCCTTGCGCCTGATGCCGTGCGGTGGCCTCGCCCTTTGCCGCCGTGGCCAATGCCGCCTCGCCGACCGCGCCGGAGGCATTGAGATCGCTGGCGATCCAGGCGAAGGCATGCGGCCCGGTATGCCGCAACAGGTCGAATTCGGTTTCCGCCCGGGTTACCGCCGAGACGAAATTCTCGGCCTTGTCAATCGCCACCAGCTCGGGCCGGAAATGCAGCATCAGCGATGTTTCGACATCGCCGCCGTGAATGCCGTAGGCGGTCTCCGCTTCGCTGTAGAGGCCGGCAGGCAGCCCGAACCGCATCCACGATGTCTTGACCGCCAGCATCCGCGCCCGCACCCTGAGTTCGCGCGCGACGATGCCCATCACCTCTTCGTTGCCGCCATGGGAATTGATCAGCACCACCTTGCGAATTCCGGCGCGGGCGATCGAGTGGCCAAGCTCGACCCAATGCTCGATCAGCGTGGTGGCGGGAATGGTCAGCGTGCCGGCGGCATGCTGATGCTCGTTGGATTTGCCGACGGACTGAACCGGCAGGATTCTGATGTCGAGATTATCCGGCGTCTGGGCGATCACGGTTTCCAGCATGCCATGCATGATGGAAGTATCGGTGGAAACCGGAAGATGCGGTCCATGCTGTTCGATGGCCGCCACCGGAAGCACGGCAATCGTGGCGTCGGGATCGATCCCGTCAAACTCCCGCGTGGTGAAATCGCCCCACCAGATCTTCCGTGTCATCCGCACTCTCCCTGTCTGCCCTGCTACTCAAGTCCGGCGCGCCTAGTCCGGCGCGGCGGCAATGACCTCGATCTCGACCTTGAAGACCTCGCGCGCAAAGCCCGATACGATCATCAGGGTCGAGGCCGGCGGCGGATCGGAAAACAACCGGTCGCGCACCTTCATGTAGCCGGGCAAATGCGCCCGATCCGTGACAAAGGCATTGATTCGCACGATATCGCCAAGACCCATGCCGCCCGATTTGAGCACCGCCGCGATGTTGTCAAAGCAGAGCTGGGTCTGCTCTTCGGCCGTTACCGGGATCTGGTCGTCGCGGGTAATCGACAATTGCCCGGAACAAAACAGCAGACGATACCCGGCGGGCACTTCCACCCCATGGCTGTAGCGGGCAAAGGGCGCCCGGATCGATTCTGGCGTGTGATGTTTCATGTCAAAGGCCTTGGGATGGCATCCATAATTGCTTCTACCCTATTCCAAACCGGCTTGGAATGGTTCACTCTGGCGGGATATCGTCAAGTGTTGCCGGTATTTTGGGCAAATTGCCGCCAGGATATGCGTATCCGGCAGCAGCGCCCGCAAGGCCGGACCGGCAACCGTCCGGCCTTGGCTGCATTTTTCCTGGCATAAGGTTTGCTAGGCCAGACTGTTGTCCGCAGTACGGGGTTCGCTCCCGCTCAACATAGGGATGGTATGCATGACGCTTCTTCTTCGCTCCTCGGTCGCTCTGGCGGCTATTCTGGCCCTCGCCGCCCCGGCATCCGCCGCCGAATCCGTGACTTTCGGCACCAACTGGCTGGCGCAACCCGAGCATGGCGGGTTCTATCAATCGGTGGCCGACGGCACCTATGCCGCCTGCGGCCTTGATGTGACGATTGCCCAAGGCGGCCCGCAGGTGAACAACCGGGCGCTTCTGCTCGCCGAAAAGATCGAGTTCCACATGGGCGGCAACATGCTGGAGGCCTTCTCCGCGGTGGAACAGAACATTCCGGTCAAGGTCGTCGCTGCTTCCTTCCAGAAGGAACCGCAGGTGCTGATGACCCATCCCGGTCAGGGACTCGACACCTGGGAAGACCTCAAGAATGCCGAGCAGTTCATCCTCGGCGACCAGGGTTTCCAGAGCTACTACCAGTGGATGATCACCGAATTCGGTTTTGATGCGGCCAAGCGCGTTCCCTACACCTTCAACCCCGCCCCCTTCATCGCCAATCCGAAATCAGCCCAGCAGGGCTACATCACGTCGGAGCCTTTCGCGGTGGAGCGTGAAGGCGGCTTCAAGCCCAATCTGTTCCTGGTCGCCGATTACGGCTTTGACACCTACTCGACCACCATCGAGGTGATGCAGGCCACCATCGACGCCAAGCCGGACGCGGTCAAATGCTTCGTCGAGGGCTCGATCAAGGGCTGGTACAATTACCTCTATGGCGACAACGCCGCCGCCAACGCCCTGATCCAGAAAGACAATCCAGACATGACCGATGAGCAGATCGCGTTTTCGATCGAAAAGCTCAAGGAATATGGCATCGTCGATTCCGGCGACACCGAAACCATGGGCATCGGCGCCATGACGGACGCGCGCATGCAGAGCTTCTACGACAAGATGGTCAAGGCCGGCGTGGTCAAGGACGGCATCGACATCAAGGCATCCTACACGCTCGATTACGTCAATGCCGGGATTGGACTCGACCTGAAGAAGTGACGGAAAGGCCCGCCCGGACGGTTCCGTTCGGGCGGGCTGACTTCAGTAATGCAAATGCGAATTCCGGACACTTATGGCTGCGACCAACAAACCTTTCCTGATCCTGCAATCCATCGGCAAGACCTTCGCATCCGGCGTCACGGCGCTGGACCGGGTCAATCTGACTGTCAACGACGGCGACTTCATGAGCCTGCTCGGACCCTCGGGCTGCGGCAAGTCAACCGCGCTCAGGATCATAGCCGGACTGTCCCAGCCCACCTCCGGCGTCGTCGACTGGCGCGGACCGCCGCTCGAACAGAACGACATCGGCTTTGTCTTCCAGGAACCGACCTTGCTGCCCTGGGCCAGCGTCTATGACAATGTCTGGCTGCCGCTGCGCCTGCGCGGCGTCTCCCGCAAAGAGGCCGGGCCGCAGATAGCCGAGGTGCTCGAACGCGTGCATCTGACGGGCTTCGAGACCGCGGTGCCGCGCGAACTCTCCGGCGGCATGAAGATGCGCGTCTCCATTGCCCGCGGCCTGGTGACCAGGCCGCGCATGCTTTTGATGGACGAACCCTTCGCCGCGCTCGACGAGATCACCCGCTTCAAGCTCAACAATGATCTGCTGGAGCTATGGCAGGAACGCCGCTTCACCGTGATCTTCGTCACCCATTCGGTGTTCGAGAGCGTGTTCCTGTCCAACCGCATCACCGTCATGGCCGCCCATCCGGGCCGGGTGTTCGAGGAACTTAACGTCGAGGCGCCCTACCCGCGCGATGCCGCATTCCGGACCTCGGCGCACTACGCCGAACTTTGCCGCAACACCTCGCAAACCCTGTCGCGGGCGATGGGCGTGGAGGCTGCCGATGTCGTCCATTGAGACCGCCAAACCGATCGTCATTGACGCCGAGGAAGCCCGCCGGGAGCGCGGCCGCAGGCTTGAGCGGACCGGCCGCTGGCTGTTGCCGCTCATCATCATGGCCGCGGCGATCATCTTTTGGGACCGCATCTGCGTCTGGAACGGGATCCCGCAATATATCCTGCCGCGCCCCGGCGTGGTGCTCAACACCCTGATCGAGGATGCGGGGCTGTTGTTTTCCTCGCTGCTGGTGACGCTCAGGATCACGCTGCTGTCGTTGGCGCTGGCCGTTGCCGGCGGCGTCGGGCTGTCGGTGCTGTTCACCCAGTCGCGGTGGATCGAGATGAGCCTGTTTCCCTTCGCCATCGTGCTGCAGGTCACCCCGATCGTGGCGATCTTTCCGCTGATCAACATCTATGTCGACGACCAGACCACCAAACTGCTGCTCTGCGCCTGGATCGTCGCCTTCTTCCCGATCCTGTCCAACACCACGCTTGGCCTCAATTCGGTCGACCGCAACCTGATTGATTATTTCAGGTTGAATGGCGCCAGCCGCTGGCAGACCCTGTGGCATCTGCGGCTTCCCGCCGCCATGCCCTATTTCCTCGGCGGATTGAAGATCGCCGGCGGACTGGCGTTGATCGGCGCTGTCGTCGCCGAGTTCGTCGCGGGCACCGCTGGTCAGTCATCAGGTCTTGCCTCCCGCATCATCGAAGCCGGCTACCGGCTCAATGCGCCGCGGCTGTTTGCCGCGCTGATCCTGATCTCCTTGACCGGGATCGTGATCTTTCTGACCCTGTCCTGGATTTCCCATCTCGTGCTGCATCGCTGGCACGAGAGCGCCCTCAAGCAGGAGCAATAGGTGGCGCCGCCTTCCCTCACCCTGCCCGCGTCCGGGGCCTACACGCTCGGCAATGTGCGCCTGCACCGGAGCCATGTCGCCGAAATCCAGCGGCTTGCCCATGACGCTGAAGGCTTCGCGCTGGCACAGATCGACATCGCCGACGGAAAGATCACGGCCATCCGCAACGGCGATGCGGGTGCGGCCAATGCGACCGCAATCGACTGCCGCGGCGGCATCGCCTTTCCGGCCTTCATCGATTGCCACACCCATATCGACAAGGGCCATATCTGGCCCCGCTCCCCCAACCCGGACGGCAGCTTCCCCGGCGCGCTCGACGCCGTCGGCGCCGACCGCCGCGCCAACTGGTCG
>LADQ01000092.1 GCA_000961635.1 Hoeflea sp. BRH_c9
CCGCGCCGGCCTCAAGCCCGGCAACCGGCTCGCCGGCCCGGCGCTGATCATCGAGGCCAACCAGACCATCGTCATCGAGCCGGGTTGGACCGCAACAATCAATGCCCGCGACCATGTGGTGCTGACCCGGCACGAGAAACTCGACCGCGCCCAGGCCATCGGCACCCGCCAGGCCGATCCGATCCTGCTCGAAGTCTTCAACAATCTGTTCATGTCGATCGCCGAGCAGATGGGCGTGACGCTGCAGAACACGGCGTACTCGGTCAACATCAAGGAGCGGCTGGATTTCTCCTGCGCCGTGTTTGACCGCACCGGCGCGCTGGTCGCCAACGCCCCGCACATGCCGGTGCATCTGGGCTCGATGGACCGTTCGGTGGAAACCATCATCCGTTTGAACGAGGGCGACATCCATCCCGGCGACGTCTTCGCCTTGAACGCGCCCTACAATGGCGGCACGCATCTGCCCGACATCACCGTGGTCACGCCGGTGTTTTCCGATGACGGATCGGAAATCCTGTTCTGGGCGGCCTCGCGCGGCCACCACGCCGATGTCGGCGGCACCGCGCCCGGTTCGATGACGCCGCTCGCCACCACGGTGGACGAGGAAGGCGTGCTGATCGACAATTTCCGCATCGTTGAGCGCGGCCGTTTCCGCGAGCAGGAACTGGTCAGTATCCTCACCGACCACCCCTACCCGGTCCGCAACGTCACCCAGAATGTCGCCGACCTGAAAGCGCAGATCGCCGCCAATGAAAAGGGCGTGGCTGATCTGCGCAAGATGGTCACGGATTTCGGGCTGGATGTGGTCGAGGCCTATATGGGCCATGTCCAGGACAACGCCGCTGAAAGCGTCGCCCGGGTGATCTCGACGCTGTCGGATTGCGAGTACGAATACCCCACCGACACCGGCCAGGTGATCAGGGTGAAGATCTCGGTCGACCGCGAGCGTCGCGAGGCGACAGTCGATTTCACCGGCACCTCCGACGCCATGGAAAACAATTTCAACGCGCCCGAACCGGTCGCCCGCGCCGCGGTGCTCTATTGCTTCCGGGTGATGGTGGAAAAGCCGATCCCGATGAACGCCGGCTGCCTGCGCCCGATCCGCATCATCATCCCCGAGGGCTCGATGCTCAAACCGGCCTATCCGCGCGCGGTCGTCGCCGGCAATGTCGAGACCTCCCAGCATGTCACCAATGCCATCTTCGGCGCACTCGGCGCGCTCGCCAACAGCCAGGGCACGATGAACAATCTCACCTTCGGCAATGACCGCCACCAGTATTACGAGACCATCTGTTCAGGCTCGCCGGCGGGCTACGAGAACTCGGGCCGGGGTTTCAATGGCACCTCGGGCGTCCACACCCATATGACCAATTCGCGGCTGACCGACCCGGAGATCCTGGAAATGCGCTTTCCGGTGCAGCTCGAGGATTTCCACATTCGCGCCGGCTCCGGCGGCAAGGGCAGGTTCAACGCCGGTGACGGCACCATCCGCACCATCCGCTTCCTCGAAACCATGGAGCTCGCCATCCTGTCGTCGCACCGCAACCGTCCGCCGCTCGGCATTGACGGCGGCGGCGAAGGCCAGGTCGGCCGCACCCAGGTCCGCCGTCTCAATGGCGAGGTGGAGACGCTGAAGGCCTGCGACCAGACCGTGCTCGAAGCCGGCGAAGCGGTGATCCTGACCACGCCGACGGCGGGCGGGGCGGGAAAGGCCTGAGCCCTTATCGAGCCTGTTGCAGGGCCGCCCGGAGATTGGCGGCGGTGGCCGCCAGTTCCTCTGGCGGCGGTATCGGGATCGCCCGGTACGTCACCGCCTCCTCGACAATGTAGCGCCGCGAGGTGACGTCGTCGCCTTTGACCATTGGCACGAGATGGGCGTGCGCATGCGCCACGTCGCCACCGGTGAACATGAAGGCGACGCGCGACACGCCGTAGAGCTGTTTCTGCACCCGTGCGATCTCCTGGCCAAGCGTCATGATCTTCGCCGCAAGCCGCGCCGGCAGTTGCTCGAAATACGGGTGGTGGGCGCGCGGAATGATTTGCACGTGGCCGGGACGGATCGGCCCGATGTCGAGGAAGGCCAGGATCTCCTCGTCCTCATGGACCACATGCGCCCGCATCTCACCGCGCCCGATTCGGCAGAAGATGCAGGGCCGGGTCGGGGCGTGCGGGTCTGGCGTCATGGTTCGTCCTTTGCGGTCAGGCCGGAGGCGGCGTCAAGGACAATAGTACGATCATGCGCGGCTGCCCCGACTCCCGGCTATCCGGCCTTCAGCAAATTGATCGGATAGGCATCGATTGGCGCCAGCCGGCCCATCGAGGCGAAATAGTGGAGCGCCCGCTCGGCGCTCAGCGGCGCTCCGGCGAAACCGCCCTGCAGTTGTTCGGCCCCCGCGGCACAAGCGCGCTGCAGGTCGTCCTCGGAATCGACTCCGGTCAGGGTCACGGCCGTGTCCACGGCCGCCGCAAGCTGCAGGAACAGGTCGAGCACCTGCGGCATCCGCGTCTCTCCGGCGATTGCCTTGATGCTGGCAAGGCTGAGGCGGACGCGGTCGACCGGATAGGGCCGTCCCATCGACAGGCCGGCGACGCTGGCGGCGAACTCGCTGACCGCGATCTGCACCCCGCCGCCGCGCAACTGCTCGAGATTGGTCAAGGCGATCGGGCAACGGCCGATGGAGGCATTGGAGCGGATATCGATGACCAGCCGTTCCGGCACCACTCTGGCATCCTCAAGCGCCATCAGCACCAGGGTCGCAAACCCCGGATCCTGTAGCTGAAGCGCTGACACCGGCAAGGTAATCTCCGCGCGGTCATCCCACCTGCCGGCATCGCTGAGCGCCTGGCGCAGCATCCACTTGCCGATCAGCACGATCAGGCCATTGTCTTCCGCCATCTGCAGGAACGCCGTGTGAGAGACATCGCCGAGATCGGGATGGGTCCAGCGCAAACGGGCCTTGAATCCCGACGGCGACAGCGTCACAGCCTTGAGCACCGGCAAATATTCGAGCTCGAACGCGCCCGAGGCGACAGCCGCGCGCATGGCCGTTTCCAGCCGCCGCCGCCGCCGGCAGTCGCTGTCCATGTCCTCGGTGAAAAAGCAATAGCTGGTGCCGGGTTTGGATTTGGCGCAATAGAGCGCCATGTCGGCGCGCCTGAGCAGATCGGACAAGACCGGCTCATCGCAGGCCAGCGCTATGCCGATGCTGCCAAAAATGTCGATCGGCGCGTCACCATGGATCACCGGACGGAACACCGACGACGCAAACTCCTCGCAAAAGCGGCTGATTTCGCCCTCGCTGTGGGATCCCTCCCACAGGATCACGAATTCGTCGCCGCCAAGCCGGTAGACCCCGCGGCCGGCACAGCCATGGCCCTGCAGCCGCTCGGCCAGCGTCTTGAGCACCGCATCGCCGGCGGAATGGCCCATCGTGTCATTGATGAATTTGAAACGGTCGAGATCAAACAGCAGCAGCGTCATCGCCGCGGGCTGGCCTTGTGTGCGGGCAACGATCTCGTCAAGATCTTCAATCAGTGCATGACGGTTGCGCACCCCGGTCAGGCTGTCGTGATAAGCCGCCTTGCGGAACCGCTCGACTTCGGCTTGTCCCCTGCCGGTTTCAAGCGCCAGCCGTGTCTTCCGGCGGCCAAGACCGGCGGCAAGCCCGATTGTGATCGGCGCGGCAGACGCGGCCAGCCAAAGCGCACTGGTCAGGGCCAGGCTCATGGTCTCAATTCCCGCAGGCGGCCAGCGAGCCGTTCTCCGGCGAGCGCCGCCAGAGCCATGGTCTTTCCATTTGCCAAACCAGCGATTGCATATCGCCTGAATGTGTTTGGCGGATAAGAATTCAGCATCATGCTAAATACTCCTGTTCCCCCAAGCATCATGCGGGGAGAGGCTTTAACAAAAAGTGACCGGCCATTTCTAATGGTAAACACATGATTTATTTTGTTTCTCAAAATTTAAGCTTTTGCCGCTAAACAGAAGGAAATTCTCGTGTTGCCGATGCCTCCAAACGGGTTTCACAACCAAGCCCAGACTGTGTAGCGCCTTGATGACACACAATGATTCGCCCAAAGGCAGATCCATGTCCTTCCACACCCCAGATGTCAGCCCCGCGCCGCCATCCCTGGCGCGGCTTGTGCTGACCCGTCGCAAAACGGGAATTGCCGGCAGGCTGGCGCTGATGGCGCTGCTTGCCGGAACCCTCGGTCTTGCAGGCTGCAACTCCACCAGCCTTGAAGACAGTCTTCAGCCGATCGGGACTTCAAAGCGAACCGCAGCCGCGCCGGCGCGCGAAGTCGTCAAGCTGCCACCGCCCGGCAAGGGACGCTATGGCGACAGCAAGCCGGTGGAGTTTGGCAAGCACCACCCGGACCGCTATCCGGTCCACGGCATCGACATTTCCAAATGGCAGGGCAACATTGACTGGAACGAGGTCCGCAAGGCCGGCATCGCCTTCGCCTTCATGAAGGCCACCGAGGGCGGCGACCACACTGACAACCGCTATGGGGACTACTGGCGCGGCGCGCGCGCCGCCGGCATCGCCCATGCGCCCTATCATTTCTATTATTTCTGCCGCCCGGCGCGCGAACAGGCGGCCTGGTTCATCGCCAATGTGCCGCGCGCTTCGGTGCAGATGCCCCCCGTTCTCGATGTCGAATGGAACCACGCCTCGCGCACCTGCACCTCGCGGCCCGACCCGGAAACCGTGCGCGCGGAAATGAAGATCTGGATGGACATTGTCGGCGCCCATTACGGCAAGCGGCCGATCATCTACACCCCGGTCGATTTTCACCGCGAAAACCTCGACGGCCATTTCAAGGGCTACCAGTTCTGGCTGCGCTCGGTGGCGGCCCACCCGCAGGACATCTATCCCGACCACCCCTGGACCCTGTGGCAATATACCGGCACCGGCATCGTGCCCGGCATCAAGGGCAACACCGACATCAACGCCTTTGCCGGCACCAAACAGCAATGGCGCGAATGGCTGTGGAAATACGGCGGATAGGCCGCCGCTTCCGGCCGCTCCGCCATGCCTGCGCCAAGGCAGCGCGGTGACCCCAAACTTGGCGCATCGCGGGAATCACCTCATCATCGCCACAAATGTGCGGTGGGCTCGCCGCGCCATCAGGAGTTCACGCCATCATGACATCGAAATTTCCCTTAGCCCTTCTGCTTGCAAGCCTTGCGGCGACCCCGGCGCTGGCGCAGGCGCCCGCCTGTGGCGGCAATTTCGCGCAGTTTCTCGAAGGCGTCAAAGCCGAGGCGATCGCCAAGGGTGTCAGTCCCGATGTGGCCCAGAAGGCGTTGCGCGGGGCGTCAATCGACAACAAGGTGCTGTCGCGCGACCGGGCCCAGGGCGTGTTCCGGCAGACATTTCTTGAATTTTCACGACGTTCTGTCAGCGCCAACCGCATGCAGGTCGGCGCGAAGAAGATGAAGCAATACGCCAACACCTTTGCCCGCGCCGAAGCCGAGTATGGCGTTCCTGCCGCCGTCATCACCGCGTTTTGGGGGCTCGAAACCGATTTCGGCGCGGTGCAGGGCGATTTCAACACCATGAATGCGCTTGCGACGCTGGCGCATGACTGCCGCCGGCCGGAATTGTTCCGCCCGCAGCTTCTCGCCGCCGTCGAGATGGTCGGCCATGGCGACATGGACCCAGCCGGCACCACCGGCGCCTGGGCCGGTGAAATCGGCCAGGTGCAGATGCTGCCGCGCGACATCATCGCCTATGGGATTGATGGCGACGGCGACGGCCATGTCAATCTGAAGAAGTCGTCCGAAGACGCGATCATGACCGCCGCCAAATTCATCAACGCCCTGGGCTGGCGCGCAGGCGAGCCGTGGCTGGCGGAGGTCTCGCTGCCCGACGGCGGCTTCCCTTATGAAAGAACCGGCCTTGGCCAGGGCATGAAGCTGAGCGACTGGACCAGCCTGGGCGTGAGCTTCCCCAATGGCGCGCCGACCTCGACAGACCTGCCCGCCGATCTGGTGCTGCCGCAGGGCCGCAATGGGCCGGCGTTCCTGGTGTTTCCGAATTTCGCGATCTATCTGGAATGGAACCAGAGCTTCATCTACACCACATCGGCTGCCTATTTCGCCACCCGGCTGGCCGGCGCCAAACCCTATGATGCCGGCAATCCCGGCGACGGGCTTGGCGATGTGGCGATGAAGCAATTGCAGCAGAAGCTCGCGGAGCTTGGCCATGATGTCGGCAAGATCGACGGCATTTTGGGCGGCGGCACCCGCGCCGCCGTGCGCGCCGAACAGCTTCGCCTTGGCATGC
>LADQ01000240.1 GCA_000961635.1 Hoeflea sp. BRH_c9
GCGCCCGCGACGGACAATGTCACCTACACCCTGACCGGCGACACCGCGCGCTCGACCGAGGACCTCGCCGCGCTGGCAAGCCAGGCCACCGGCAAGCCGCTCAGCGTGGTCCATGTCAGCGACGAGCAATTGGCGGAGGGCATGGCCGGCGCCGGCGTTCCCGCGCCGTTCATTCCGACGCTGGTGTCGTTTGACGCCAACACGCGGGAAGGCAAGATCGCCATGGTGACGGATGACGCCACCAAGCTTACAGGCGCTCCGCTGACCTCGCTCACAGACTTCCTGGCCGCCAACAAGGCAGCGCTTGCGGGCTGATGAGCAGAGGCCACTTCCCTCCCCGCTTTCGTGCGGGGAGGTTCAGCCGCAGGCCTTGACGAAGCGGCGGACGGTTGCGGCCATGCCATGTTCCAGCGCATCGGCGGTGAGGCCGTGGCCGATGGAGACTTCGAGCAGACCCGGAACCGCGCGGGCGAGCGCCGGCAGATTGTCGACGGTGAGATCATGGCCGGCATTGACCCCGAGGCCAAGTTCAGCGGCGATCCGACCGGAGATCTCGAGCTTTTTCAGCTCTTCCTCGGCGCGGACCGGGTCGTCATAGGTTCCGCCATAGGGTCCGGTGTAGAACTCGATCCGGTCAGCGCCGGTGGCTTTCGCCGCTTCAAGGCTCGCGCGGCTGGCGTCGGGATCGCAGAACAGCGACACGCGCGCGCCGCCCTTCTTCAAGCGCTGGACAACCGCGCGCAGCACATTGCCCTTGCCCTCGAAATCCCAGCCGTGATCGGAGGTCGCCTGCGACGGATCGTCAGGCACAAGCGTCACCTGTTCGGGCGCATTGGCTTCGACCAGATCGAGAAACTCGTCGGTAGGATAGCCTTCGATGTTAAACTCGGCTTCAGGGAATTCATCGTCGATCAACGCACGGATATCGGGAAGATCGGAGAAGCGGATATGACGCTGGTCGGGCCTCGGGTGAACGGTCAGGCCGTGGGCGCCGTTCAGCAGCGCGATACGGCCGAGGCCGGTGACGCTTGGCCATGGCAGATCGCGGCGGTTGCGCAGCATGGCGATGGCATTGAGATTGACGGAGAGCTGGGCGGGCATGGCGGCCTCATGAACGAAGACAACAAGGAAGGCCGTCGGCCCTCCCCGTTTTCCTAAAGCATTGACCGGCGATGTGAAATGAATTTCGCGAAAGCCAGCATTCCGGATTGGAATGAATGCCGGAACTCGCCGTTCAGGATTGTTTGCCGCGGCGCAGGCGGGTCGAGTAGTTGCGCATCTCGGCATCGTAGGATTCGATCATCCGGCGCTGCCGTTTCCTGCCGATCCTTATGGCAATCCAGAAGAACAGCACGGTCGCCACGCCGATCAGGGCGAAGATCGGACCGCCGAGCTTGCTTGGATCGGAGGTGCCGAAGACCCGCTTGACCAGACCTTCCAAATCGAGCGCTTGGGCCGGCGCCGCCGCCATCACGGCGGTGATCACGACAGCGAAAGCGGACAGGATGCGCATGCGGGTCTTCCTCGTAGAGCTCAATCGGTCCGATCATGGCGCAATTCTGTTAAGGAATGATCACCTGACGGGATCGTCCGGCCGGTCAAAACAGCTCACATGACGGCGGTTCGCGGCCTGCTGCCGGACCGTGATTTGCGGATCTTGCCCGCGACAGACCATGGCCCTACCATCCGGGCAAGCGAGTCCGCCATGTTCAGGGAACCGGTTCATGATTTTCATCAGCGGCACGACATGGAACCTGGCTCGATGACTGACCCAAAACTTCCCTCGCCGGAACGGATCACGGCGATTCTTACGTTCCTGGACGAGACCAACCGGCTCAAGGACACCTTGCGCAGCGGACACACGCCGCAGGGCCGGCGCGAAAGCACCGCCGAACACAGCTGGCGGCTTTGCCTGCTGGTGATGCTGTTTGGCGATGAGCTCGAAGGCGTCGACCTGCTGCGGCTGATCAAGATCTGCATCGTGCATGATCTCGGCGAGGCGATTTCGGGAGACGTTCCGGCGGTTGCGCAACGCGCCGGAGATGACCGGGCGGCGCGCGAGCGCGCCGATCTCATGACGCTCTGCATGCCGCTGCCCGAAGACCTCAAAACCGAGATCATCGGTCTTTGGGATGAATATGCGCAAGCCAGTTCCGCGGAAGCGGTGCTGGCCAAGGGGTTCGACAAGATCGAGACCATGCTGACCCACACGACCGGAAAGAACGCCGACGATTTCGATTACGCTTTCAACCTGAGCTATGGCGTGACGGCCACGGACCGGCATCCTCTTCTCAAGGCGCTGAGGGCCCGGGTCGACATGCGGACCCGCGCCCTGTCAAAAGCCCCGTCGTAGCGCCTGGCTGATCCGAGCCTGGCGGCAGCATCAGGCGACGCTGGCGAACCGGTCTTGCGCCATGGCGTGGCTGCCTTTGCCCGAAACCGTGAACCTAGCGGCGAGTCCGGCAAGCGTCTGGTTGATGCCCAGCAGGTTCTGCGTGGCGGCGTTGGTCTGCTCCACCATCGCCGCGTTCTGCTGGGTGATCTGGTCCATGGAACTGACGGCGGTGTTGATCTCGGAAATGCCCAGCGACTGCTCCTGCGCCGACTGCGAGATCGACACGAAATGCTCGCTGATGACGCGCACCTGACCGCCGATGCTGGTGAGCGCCGCTCCGGTCTTGTTGACCAGCGACACGCCGGTGAGAACATCGTTGAAGGACGTCTCGATCAGTTGCTTGATTTCCTTAGCGGCGGAGGCCGAGCGCTGCGCAAGTTCGCGGACTTCCCGGGCGACAACGGCAAAGCCGAGGCCTGCATCGCCGGCGCGGGCGGCTTCGACGCCGGCATTGAGCGCCAGCAGATTGGTCTGGAACGAGATCTCGTCGATCACCGAGATGATCTGGGTGATCTTCTTGGAGGACCCCTCGATCTTGCCCATCGCGGCGATCGCCTCGGTGACGGTCTCGCCCGAGTGGGCCGCCTGCTCGGCGGTCTTGTCGACGACCTGGCGGGCTTCATTGGTGCGTTCGGCCGACTGGCGGGCAACCGTGGAGATCTGCTCGATCGCCGCGGCGGTCTCCTCGAGAGCCGCCGCCTGCTTTTCGGTGCGCCTGGCCATGTCGGCGGTGGCGGCTGAAACTTCGCGTGTGTCGCTGTTCGACTGATTGATCGATGCAACGATGTCGATGAACACGTCGTTCAACTTGGCGACGGATGAATTGTAATTGAGCTTGAGCTGGTCGAATTCCGGGGCAAGCGGCTCCGATATGGTCGAGCCCAGATCGCCTTCGGACAATCCGGTCAGCGCCTGCTCCAGCGCGGCCAGCGCCTTGTCCTGTTCGGCTTTCAACCGCGCCTGTTCGGCCTCGGCCTTGGCGCGTTCCTGGTACAAGGCATCAAGATAGACCGAAATGGAGTAGTCCATGTCCAGCATTGCCGCCTTGAGAACGGCGGCGATGCTGGCAGCGGTCTTCGTGGCTTTCCTGCCCCTGCCAAAGCCGCCGAGCTCGGTTTCGATGATGGTTTTGACCAGTTCTTCCATGATCAGCGAATAGCCGCCGATATACCATTGCGGCTCGACCCCCAGCTTCGCATGGATCTTGCCGATCCGGGTCACGCCGTCGATGTAGTCCTGGTCAAACTTGCCGGTCGCGATCAGGCTCCAATGATCCATCTGCTTGTGCTTGGCGTGGTCAATGTGGGCGGCATCGCGAAAATGACGGGCGGTTTCCGGATTTGCGGAAACCCGAGCGTAGAAACGGTCCAGGGCCAGCCCCAGCGAGCTTTCTATCATTGGTTTGGCTGCCCGCAGCGCCGCCAATTGCGGCTCGTCCATGCCCAGGAACTTCAGTTTCCTGGCAATTTCGCTCTCGGGTGTGGCGTGCGGCTTCATGGTGTTTTTCCTCACAGACGCAACGAGCGGGATCTGTCATCCGCCGTCGCCAAAACATGCATTCGACGCTCACCGTCTTGCGCCCAAAAAGGTTTGAATATTGCTAATATTGAATAAACTGTTTCTTCAGCATTTGGCCCAAGCCACCTGGAAACGAGGCAAAAGGCGCTTGTCCCCCGCCACCGCTGCCGTGCTGTCGCATTTTGCGACATTTCGACACATTGCCGGCCAGCCCCCGGAGGAGAAGCGGCGGCCGCGGATGGATCGCAGCGCCGCTGTCATGGCGTCACGGCGTCAGCGGGTTGCGGCTGTCGGCGAGGATTTTTGCGCCGATGGCGATGAAGCAGGCGCCGGCGGCGCGCTCGATCCAGTGCCGTGCATGCTGGAACCGGGCGATCACCGGTCGCGACGACATGAACAGCGTGACCAGCGTGTACCAGGTCAAGGAACTCGCCATCACCAGGCCGATCATCGCCGCCATCACCCACAGCGGCATGGCGTCGGTGACCGCGGTGGCGAACACGCTGGTGAACAGCACGATCGCCTTGGGGTTGGTCAGCGTGACCAGAAAGCCGAAGAGCAGCGGATTGCCGGATCCGGCATCGTCTCCGCCATCGAGATCGAGGGCGGCGGGTTTTGTCAGCAGCAGCCTGATGCCGAGATAGCCAAGATAGAGTCCGCCGCAGACCCGCACCGTCCAGGCCAGCCATTGATATTCGATCAGAATGGCGGAGAGCCCGATCAGGCTGAGGCTGGCATAGAACCCGAGTCCGATGGTGACGCCAACCGTGGTCATCAGGCCGGCGCGGGCGCCGCGCGCCATTGACGAGCGCACGACGCCGATGAAATCGGGACCCGGCAGCATCAGGGCCGGAATGAAGATGGCAAAGACGCTGACAAAGACGAGGGTCCAGTCCATGGACGTTTCCTTTAGTTTGAACCGGTCAGTCGGCTCCGGTCAGGCTCACAGGCTCACAGGCTCATCCCCAGAACCCGGCTGATTTCGGTGAGCGACCGGCCCGATTGCTCCATCCAGACATTGAACGCGGACTGGACATCGGCCAAGGCCTTTTTCGAGGTCGGCTCCTTGTCGATCACGCCTTCAGCGATCAGCCGCGCGGTGACGCTGGGCGACAGGATGAAACTGTCCTTGCCCAGGCTGCGCAGGCAATATTGCCCGGTGGCGCCGCCGAGCCGGCTTCCGCCGCTCTTGAACAGCGTCAGCAGGCCGATGAAATCGGTCGACGGCCAATCGGCGATGGCCTTGCCGGCGCTGCCGTGGTCCTTGGCCAGCTTTTGGATGAAAACCGCGTTTTCCTGCACCGAACGGATCTTGGCGCCGTTGCGGATGATGCGGGTGTCGGAGACCAGCCGGTCGAAATCCTCGTCGGTGAGCATGGCGCAACGGCCAACATCGAAGCCGTCAAACGCGGCCTCGAAGCCCGGCCACATGGCCTCGACCACCTTCCAGTTAAAACCCGCCTGGAACACGCCCCGGGTCATCGCCGCGAGCCAGCGGTCATCGGGGATGGCAGCCAGCTCAGTGGCGGGTTTCGGCCCGCTCAGCATGGCGTTGAGCGCCTCGGCGCCGCCCTTGCGGCCGGCCGCGATATCGAAGATCTGGTCAAATGACCGCATGATTGCCCTCCGGCAGAATCCCTCAAACCGGCCGAGATTAGCCGAGCCGGTGGCTGAATGCGAGAGCGTCAGCCGGGCCTGACCGCCAGCCAGATCATGTGGCGCGCGCCCCTTTTCTTCGTGCTGGCGCGGACCGGCGCTTCGGTGACCTCGAACCCCGCCTGCCTGAGCCGCCGTGTAAAGGCCGTATCGGGCGCCGACGACCAGACCGAAAAGACGCCGCCGGGCGACAGCGCCCGGTAAGCGCTCGCCAAACCCTGCGCGGAGTAGAGCGCGTCATTGCCTTTGCGTGTGAGCCCGTCGGGGCCATTGTCGACATCGAGCAGGATGGCGTCCCAGCCGCGGTCTGTGCCTCGGATAAGCTCGCCGACATCGCCCTCGAACAGCTTCACCCGCGGATCGTCGAGGCAGGCCTCAAACACCGGTTCCATATGCCCGCGCGCCCATCTGATCACCTCAGGCACCAGTTCGGCGACGGTGACGGAGGCGCCCTCGCCCAGGACCTTCAAGGCGGCGCGCAGGGTGAACCCCATGCCGAGACCGCCGATCAGCATGCGGATCTCCGCCCTGCCCTTGAGCTTTGCGGCAGCCAGTTCGGCCAGGGCCTCTTCCGAACCGCTCAGGCGGCTGTTCATCAATTCATTGGCGCCGAGCATGATCGAGAATTCGCTCCCCCGCCGCATCAGCTTGAGTTCAACGCCATCTTCGAGCTTGACCGCGTCAAGCCGGGTCCAGGGGATCATTGCACTTTCCGTCGCATCGGTTTCACCTGCGCGGCCCTATAGCACGCCAAGCCCGCGCCGCAGCCACCAGCGCAGACTGAGCAGAATGAGAAAGTTCAGCACCATCCCGGCCGACATTAGCACGAAGCTCCAGAATTCAGGATGTCCTCCAGCGGAGCTGTCGAGCAGAAAGAACCATGGCATCGCCAACAGAATGGCGAAGATGGCGGCGAAGGGGTCCGGTTCCAAGCCGAACAGTCCGGTCACCCCGACGATGGCAAGCGCCAGCGACGCCACCGCCGCCAGTCCGAAGACCCAGATGATGAAGGTGAGCGTTTTGGCCAGGCCGCGCCGGATCATGCCGCCAGCCTCATTCGTAGGCATAAGTGTAGGAGGCGCACATCTCGGCATCGCTGCCGGGCACGTCCTGGGTGTCGAAGACGGCGATGATGGTCAGGGCGTCGTCCGCCGCATCACCCCAGCTGGCGAGATAGGTGACCTTGCCCTGGCCGCAGAGAAAATTGCCGTTGTTGAGCACCGGATCGGCCGGTGTCTTGATGCTGTAGACCGAGGCCCCGACGCGGGCGCCATCGACGATGAAGCTGTCGCCCAACAACTCGTCGAAGACCAGCTCCTCGCCGTTTTCGAAGACAATCGAAAAATCATCGAACTGGATGTCGCCGGTGATGGCCATGGCGGTGGAGGAGACGGCGACAAGACTGTCGGCAAATACAGGCGCGGGGGCAAATGCAAGCAACAGGGCCAGGCCGGCAGGGCGGACGCACAACATCGGGGAGCTTTCTCTGGAAGGGCCGCCAAGCGCGACCGCGGGAGGCGCAGGATAGGGCCGGACCGTTGCGCGCGCAACGGCAAATGCGGCCCGTGGCGGGGACAGCCAGACGCTGTCCGCCGGGATAGAAAGCCTGCGCGCCGCCGGAATCACCTTCGCGCCCGATGCCAAGTGACGCCTTCACCGAACATGTCCGGCAGGCAGTCTTAACCGCCTCGACCCCGCCGCGCGTCGGTTCACTGCAAGGCCCAGGCGACGGGCGCCGCCCCGGCAGACATCACCTTGCGGTCCGCTTCCGCTCTGCCTGATCCAGCACCCGTCCGCTGTGCAGGCAATTGGGACAGCCGAGGCATGTCGCGGTCAGGATCCTGTTGCAGGCGCCAACCGGCGCGGGAGCCCTGACCGGCGTCCGATCATCGACAGCCAGGGTCAGCATAATGCCGCCTCCAGCGCGTCCCAGTCGCCATCCCGCCAGGGCTTGCCAAGCACCGCGGCCATGAAGCCCGAAAAGACCTCTTCCGGCATGCCGGCCTTCATGCCGGTGACCATTTCGATCCGCTCGGGACGGCTGGCGGCGCCGAGCATTGCGCGCGAGAACAGAACCATCTTTTCAGGCGCGATTCCGGCAACGATGCGCTCGCGGATGCCGGTGATTTCAGCGGCGGAGAAACTGGCCTCGATCTGCGGCATGATTTCGGTTTCCTCCTCGTGCATGTGCCTGAAATCGTCGGCGACGAACAGGGCAAAGCGCTGGTAGAGCTTGCGCAGCCGCAGCGGACGGTCATCCTTTGCCGCAACCAGATCGCCCGCCAGCATGCGCAGTTCATCGAAGGCTTCGACATGGTGCTCATGGTCATCGCCGGCATGATCGGCGGCGCCCGGCAGGCGCTGCTCGACAATGGTGTGAACCTCATTGTTTTCATGGGTGAGATGGCTCATGCTCATGCCGATATGATCGGACAATTGGGTGACGGTGGCTGCGACCGCGTCGTCGTCAAAGGGGTCAAGCTGACCGAGCGCAATCAGCATCCGGGCATTGGCAAGCCGCAACCCCTTGTGGACGGCGTAATAGAGGTCTTCCTTGGCTTCCTGCGAAGCCTTGATGTCAGAATGGGCATTCATGGTGTGATCTCCGTTGAGCGCCAGACAGCCAGGCGCTTGAATGGAGCGCGACATAGCCAATAATTTTTACTTGAAATACCGGTCAGTTTTGGATTGAGTGTCTGGAATTTCGGGACAATCGATGGACCAGATCAGGGCAATGCGGGTGTTTGTGCGGGTTGCCGAGCGCGGCAGCCTGACGGCTGCGAGCCTTGATCTGGGGCTGTCGCGCGGCGGCGCCAGCGCGATCGTCACAGAGCTCGAAAAATATCTCGGCGTTCAGCTGATCGAGCGCACCACCCGCAGCCTGCGGCTGACCGAGGACGGGCAGTATTACCTGGAAAAGGCCCGCGCCATCACCGAGGCGGTGACCAATCTCGAGGATGAGGTGGGCTCGGCCGAACGCCAGCCGCGCGGGCGGCTGAGGGTGCAGATCCCGGCCGGGCTGGCGGCGCTAGC
>LADQ01000102.1 GCA_000961635.1 Hoeflea sp. BRH_c9
GAATCGTCCGAATCGGATGACTTCAGCCTTCGGGTGTTTGTCGGGCAGAAAGTTGCAACCGTGCAGGCCGGGCAGGGCGCCGATGAGGAAGCCCTTGCAACCCGCGCCGTCGCCATGGCGCGAGTCTCTCCGGAAGATCCGCATGCCTGTCTTGCCGACGCCGGGATGCTGGCCATGACCTGGCCCGATCTGGATCTGTTTGATTCCACCGAGCTTGCGGCGAGTTCCCTGATCGAGGCCGCGACCGCCGCCGAGGCCGCCGCACTGGGCGTTCCGGGCGTGGCGAGTTCGATTGGCGCCGGGGCGGGATCCGGGCTGTACGGCATGGTGCTCGCCACGTCGCATGGTTTCTCGGGCGCCTATGAGAGATCCGGATTTTCGACGTCGGTCAGCGTGATTGCCGGCGAGGGCGTCAAGATGGAACGCGACTATGATTTCGACAGCCGGGTTTTCCTGGCTGATCTCGATGACGCCGCAGAGATCGGCCGCCGCGCCGGTGAACGGGCGGTCGCCAAGATCAATCCGCGCAAGGTCAAGACCGCTTCGAACGTGACCGTGGTTTTCGATCCCAGGGTGGCGCGCGGCCTGATCGGTCATCTGGTGTCGGCCATCAATGGCGCGGCCGTTGCCCGCAAGACCAGTTTTCTCAAGGACATGATGGGCAAGCAGGTGGCGATCGATGGCCTAACGCTGGTGGATGATCCCTTCGTTCGCCGCGGATCGGGGTCGCGGCCCTTTGACGGCGAAGGCGTCTCGGTGGGGCCTTTGACCATGGTCGAGGGCGGCGTGCTGCAGCAATGGTATCTCAGCACGTCGGTGGCGCGTGAACTGGGATTGAAAAGCAACGGCCGGGCCGGCCGGGGTGGACCATCCTCCAGCAATGTCATCGTCAATCCGGGTCCGCAGACGCCGAAAGAGCTGATCGCCTCTGTCGGCAACGGCTTTTATGTCACTGAACTGATTGGACAGGGCGTCAACGCCATCACCGGCGAATACAGCCGCGGCGCCTCCGGTTTCTGGATCGAGAATGGGGAATTGACCTTCCCGGTCTCCGAAGTCACCATCGCCTCAAATCTCAAGGACATGTTCAAGCGCATGGTTCTTGCCAATGACATTGACCCCAAATACGCGGTGGCGGCGCCCACCATTGCGGTGGAAGGCATGACGCTTGCAGGCGACTAGGGAACATGCCGACGATCTGGCGCTGATGCTTGAAGGCTCGCGTCTGGCAGCCGATATCGCCATGTCGCATTTCCGCAAGGATCCGGAAGTCTGGTACAAGAACGAGGGCAGATCCCCGGTCAGCGAAGCCGACATTGCCATCGACCTGTTGCTCCGGAAATTTCTGCTCGCGGCCAGGCCCGACTATGGCTGGCTGTCCGAGGAGGCGGAGGATACCGAGCAACGGCTCTCCCACCGCCGTGTCTTCATCATCGATCCGATTGACGGCACCCGCGCCTATGTCTCGGGCCGGCCGGACTGGTGCGTCAGCATCGCTCTTGTCGAGGATGGAAAACCCGTCGCCGGCGTGCTGGCGGCGCCTGCACGCGGCGAAGTCTGGTTGGCCCACCTGGGCGGCGGCGCGTTTCTCAATGGTGTCCGACTCGTTGCGGGTCGTGGCAACCAGCCGGAAATGCCTTTGCGCGTGGCCGTTCCCGATGTGGTCGCCAGGGAAATGCGGCCCGGCGCGCAGGACAGTCTGGAGAAGGTCGCCGGAGGTCCCTCTCTGGCGCTCAGGGTGGCGGCGGTGGCGCAGGGGAGCCTGGACGGCCTCTACATCCGGCCGCGCTCCAGCGAATGGGATCTGGCCGCGGCCGATTCAATGCTGGCTGAAACCGGTCATATCCTTGTCGACAGGACCGGCGGGCGGATGGTCTACAACGCCCCCGATCCGTCGCGGGGGTTATTGGTCGCGGCGTCGCGTGAACAGATGCCGGGTCTGCTCGGATTGTTGCAGCCTGCCGACGGGCATTGACCTTTCTCCGGAATTGCCTCAAACCGCGCCTTGATTGACAGCACCGTGTATTCGTGGAGCGACACCATGGCTGATGGCGAAAAGAAACAGCTTTTACACCTCGTGTTTGGCGGCGAACTCAAGAGCCTGGAGTCCATGGACTTCAGGGATCTGGATGCGCTCGACATCGTTGGAATATTTCCTGATTATGCATCGGCCCATCAGGCCTGGAAGTCGAAGGCGCAAATGACCGTGGACAATGCCCATATGCGGTATTTCATCGTACATATGCACCGGATGCTTGATCCGCGCGACGACAGCAAAACCGCGTCTTAGGGCTCGGACGAAAGACAAGATGACCAAACCGGACGCCGAGGCCGCGCCAAGGCTCAATCAGCTCAGCGAGAAGATGATCCGACGCCGTCTGGGCAAGAAACTGTTGCAATCAGACTGGGTCCAGCGCGCCGGTTCGGCCGTGATCCACTGGGCGCTCGCTGCGATCTGGCGAACCAATCGCGACAACGGAACCTCCACGGATGGGGAAGCGTTGCTTGAAGGGCATTGGCCGGCGATCTTCGCGTTGTGGCATGGGCAGCATCTGCTTATTCCCTATGCCGGACCGCGCGACCGGAAATTCACCTCACTGGTGTCTCGCAGCACCGATGCCGAGATCAATGCGCGGGTGATCGAGCGGGCCGGATATGAAGTCATTCGCGGCTCGGGCGGGCGCGAGGCCCGCATGGTCGCGGGAAAAGGCGGCGTCAGGGCACTCTTTGCCATGCGCGACGCGCTGCGGCGTGGCGTCAGCGTCGTCATGATTGCCGATATTTCCAAGGGCGAGGCGCGCATGGCCGGCGAGGGGATCGTCGCCCTGGCGCGAATTTCAGGCCGGCCGATTGTGCCGATGGCGCTGGCGACCAGCCGCCGCCATGTGCTTGAGAAAACCTGGGACAAGACCACCATCAATTTGCCGTTTGGCGCCCGCAGCGTGCGGCTCGCTCCGCCCATTTATGTTTCCGCCAAGGCCGGAAAGGAAGAGATGGCCGAGAAGCGCGCACTGGTCACCGCTGAACTCAATCGCGTCACCGAAGAAGCCAATCGCGCGGTCGAGGCGCGCGCATGAGCCGCGGCTGGGCACGTGCGGCGCTGGTCGGCTACCGCTGGTTCGGGGCTGCCATGTATCCCCTTCTCGGACCCTATCTGGCCATCCGCGCCGCCAAGGGCAAGGAGGAGCGCGCCCGCCGCAAGGAGCGGTATGGCCGTTCCGATATCGAAAGGCCGATTGGACCTCTTGTCTGGTTCCACGCGGCCAGTGTCGGCGAAACCTCGGCTGTGGTTCCCTTGATCAAGGAAGTGCGGCGGCGCGGCATCTCGGTTGTGCTGACCACCGGAACAGTCACCTCAGCCGGCGTGGCGCGCGAGCGGCTTGGCGACAGCGTGATTCACCAATATGTGCCGCTAGACCTCAAGCCCGCGGTTTCCCGTTTCCTCGATCATTGGAAGCCGGACCTGGCGATCATTGCGGAGTCCGAAATCTGGCCGATGACCATCCTTGAACTGGGTGTCAGACGAACGCCGCAGGTGCTGGTCAACGGGCGCCTGTCGGACCGCTCATTCGCGCGATGGAGCAAGCGGCCAAGTCTCGCCGACGCCCTGTTTGAAAACCTCTCCCACGTCATTGCCCAGTCGGATCTCGACGCGGAGCGGTTCCTGGCGCTCGGAGCAAGGCCGGTCAGCGTGTCGGGCAATCTCAAGGTGGATACGACTGCCCCGCCCTGGGACGCCGATGAACTGTTGAGACTGAAAACACAGATCGGCGACAGGCCAACCTGGGCGGCGATTTCGACATTCGAGGGCGAGGACGAGATTGTCGCGGCGGTGCATCGTGCGCTCAAGCCACGCCACAAACAGCTGACCATTCTGGTTCCCCGGCACCCTGACCGCGCCGACGCCATCGAAGCCATGCTGGTGGCGAGAGGTCTGACGGTTGCGCGCCGTTCGCGCGATGACAGGATTGAGCCTGCGACCGACGTGTTTCTTGGCGACACCATCGGCGAGATGGGACTGTATCTCAACCTGACCGAGATTGCCTTTGTCGGAAAGTCGCTGAAGGGCGGCGGCGGGCAAAACCCGCTCGAACCGGCCATGCTCGGCTGTTCGGTGCTGTCGGGCAGCAATGTGGAGAATTTCCGCGAAAGCTATGCCAAGCTGATCAAGAATGGCGGCGCGCGGTTTGTCAAGGACGGCGAGATGCTGGCCAAGGGCGTGCACTTCCTGTTGTCCAATCCGCAGGCTCGCAAACTCATGGCGGAGGGCGGCGAGAAGACCTTGCGCGACATGCGCGGCGCTCTCAAGGCCACCATTCGCGCGCTTGAACCCTATATCAATCCCTTAACCGTCAAAGCCCGGCTGCTGCCGCGCGAAAACGAGAATACGGAGAACCGGGCAGGCGGGCAGTGGTAAGTGAGGCTCCTCCGTTCTGGTGGCAATCAGCCGGAATCCAGTCCGCGCTGTTATCTCCTCTTGGTTGGGTCTATGGCCGTGTGGCGCGCCGTATCCTGGATCGCCGCGTGCGCAAGGCCGTTGCAGCGCCGGTCATCTGTGTCGGCAATTTCACCGTCGGCGGATCCGGCAAGACGCCCACTGCGCTGGCCTTGGCCGACACGGCGATTGCCCGCGGCTTCAAGCCTGGTTTCCTGTCGCGGGGCTATGGCGGCGGAGTGCGTCACGCGACCGTGGTCGATCCGGCCAGGGACACCGCACGTCTTGTAGGCGATGAGCCGATGCTTCTCGCTGCCAAGGCGCTGACGGTGGTGTCGGCAAACCGGGTTGAAGGCGCCGATCTGCTGGTTCGCCATGGCGCGGATCTGATCATCATGGATGACGGATTTCAAAGCGCCAGGCTGGTTTTCGACCAGGCCTTGCTGGTGGTGGACGCCCGCCGCGGCGTCGGCAACGGCTGTGTGTTGCCCGCCGGCCCGGTGCGCGCGCCGATCCTCGACCAGATCCGTCATGCCGATGCGCTGATCGTGGTGGGTGAGGGAAATGGCGCCGATCCGATGATCCGGCTGGCGGCGCGGGCCGCCAAGCCGATCCATCTGGCCCGTCTTCAGCCGCGAAATGCCGCCCAGTTCAGGGATCGCAACTGCCTGGCCTTTGCCGCCATTGGCGATCCCGAGAAGTTTTTTGCAACGCTTGAAGAGGCCCATGTCCGGTTGGCGCGCCGTCAGGGATTTTCCGACCATCATCCTTTCAGCGATGATGAGATCAACGATCTCATGGCGGAGGCCGAATTGTATGGCCTTAATCTGATCACCACGGAAAAGGATTATGCCCGCCTGTTGGCAGGGCATGGACGAGCGCTTGATCTCGTCAAGAAAACCGCCGTTTTGAAAGTTGAAATGGTCTTTGACAGTCCAGATGTTCCCGGCGCTATCATTGACGCGGCGGTGACGGCGTTCAAACGGCGGCGCACCAGCGCCTGAACCTGCGTTACGACCGGCTTGGCAACAGACCGGCGCGTTGATCGGCCGCCACTGACGCATGAACGTCGACATAAGGCTCCTGCCGCGCCACGCTCCAGTATTTCAGCTCTTCGATCGGAATGATCTTGCCGGTGACCGCGCACACCACATGGTTGCCCGGGGTGAGGATCTGAAAATCCCCATCCAGGTAGCGTATTTTAGCCGGGCGATCGCCGGGGCCTTCAAAGCGGTTCATGCCGGACTGCTCCCGTCTGGTTCACTGTTGTTCTATGCCGCTTCGGCATCCGAAATGCAAGATTGAGGCTGGCCATTGGTCAGCGGCGAGAAAACAGTTTCTCGATATCGGTGAGTTTCAACTCAATATAGGTCGGGCGTCCGTGATTGCATTGGCCTGAACCGGGCGTGCGCTCCATTTCACGCAACAGCGCGTTCATTTCCTCCGGCATCAATCGCCGCCCGGACCGCACCGATCCATGGCAGGCCATCGTCGAGGCCACGGCCTCCAACCGGTCGCGCAGACCGCCGGCGCTGTCCCATTCGGCAATCTCATCGGCGAGATCGCGAATCAGGCCGGTCACATCCGTGTCGCCCAGCATGGACGGCGTTTCCCGAACGGCAATCGCGCCCGGTCCGAACCGCTCGAGCACCAGACCGAATTCCGCGAGATCGGAGGCGCGCTCGGCGAGGCGGTCGCAATCATCTTCCGGCAGGTCGATGATCTCGGGCAACAGCAGGATCTGCGACGGGACGTTCCCGGCCCGCAGCGCTGTTTTCAAACGCTCGAACACCAGCCGCTCGTGCGCCGCGTGCTGGTCGACCAGCACCAGCCCGTCGCGGGTCTGGGCGATGATGTAATTCTCGTGAATCTGTGTCCGCGCCGCGCCAAGCGGGTGGGCAATGGCGGCCTGGTCATTTTCCAGATCGCCCGCCCTCGCCGAGGGCAGCGCCGCGCCGGCGATGCCGGGTTGGTCCTGTTCGCCAAAACCCGGTCCGGCGGCGTTGAGCGACCGTGAGGGCGACTGATCCATCTGCCATCCTGCGTTTGCGGGCGGCCGGGCCAACCCGCCAAAACCGCTGCGATTCCACCCGGAACCCGTGGCGCCATCCCGGACACTTTCGCCTGACCTGAAGGCCTGCGCCAGGCTGACCCCCGCCGTTGGGGAAGCGCGATCGCCTTCGGCGGTCAATGTCTGCCGGATCGCGCCGATGATAAGGCCTCTGACCAGTCCTGGATCCCGGAACCTGACATCGGCCTTCGCCGGGTGCACATTGACATCCACCAGCGCCGGATCAAGCGTGATCCACAACACCGCCACCGGATAGCGGCCGCGCGGCAATGTGTCGGAATAGGCCGCGCGAATGGCCGAGAGGATCTGCTTGTCCTGAACCGGCCGCCCATTGACGAAGGCATATTGCGACAGCGAATTTGCCTTGTTCCAGGTTGGCAGTCCGACATGGCCAGAAAGGCCAACCTCTTCACGCATGGCGTCAACTGAAATCATATTGGCGGCGAATTCATCGCCCAGCACCTGGGCGATGCGCGCCAACCGGTCGTCTCCGGTCGAGGGCAGGTCCAGTGTCGAGCGATCCGGCCCCGACAATGTGAAACGTACGGAGGGAAAGGCGATGGCGATGCGCCGCACGACTTCGGTGATCGCCGCGGTTTCAGCCCGATCGGATTTGAGAAATTTCAACCGTGCAGGTGTCGCGAAAAACAGGTCGCGAACCTCGACCGTGGTTCCCTGATTGGCCGCAGCCGGTTTGAGCGGTGTTGGAACGCCGCCCGCCAGCGTGACTTCATGGGCGTGCGGTGCATGTTTCGGACGCGACCTCAGCGTCAGCCGCGCCACCGAACCGATCGACGGCAGAGCCTCGCCACGAAACCCGAGCGTGCGGATCTCATCAAGCCGCTGGTCGATCTTGGAGGTGCAATGGCGGCGCACGGCGAGAGCGAGATCATCGGCGTCCATGCCAAGACCATCGTCGATAACCCGGACAAGCGCCTTGCCGCCGGCCGCCGTGGCGATTTCAATCCTGTGCGCCCCGGCGTCGATGGCGTTTTCGACAAGCTCCTTCACAACACTGGCCGGCCGCTCGATGACTTCACCGGCGGCGATCTGGTTGATCAGGGTTTCTGGCAGTTGATGAATGCGCATAAGGCCATGTTGAGGGATTCGGCGCCGAGCGCAATGTTTGGTGGCGCTTTGGAGGCGGTAAATCTGTGTCCAACGGTCCGCGCCGGCTCTTCTGAGCAGGCGCACAAGGTTCCGCCGCGGGATTTTCCGTTGATCACCCTTTTGTGGTTAATCGTGGCTTAACTCTCCAATGCGATAGTCCGTTCACGTTGTCTGACGGTTGTTCGAAGGGGAACCTGCTCCGAACCCGCCTGGGTTGGTCAAAATAATGCCAGGGAGCGGTGCAGTGCGCGCCAGATCAATTCCCGGCCACATGTTCCTGAATCGGATA
>LADQ01000221.1 GCA_000961635.1 Hoeflea sp. BRH_c9
GGTGGCGCCCGCCACCGAACTCCTGCCCGACCCGCAGCGCACAAAAATTTACCAGCGACGCTTTACAGTGTGGCAGGGTATAGAACAGGCCCTGACGCCGCATTGGGCGGCGCTGGCCGGAATGAACGATGACTGAATCCTACGGTACATTCGATCACATTGTCGTCGGCGCGGGCTCGGCGGGCTGCGTGCTGGCCAACCGTCTCTCCGCCGATCCGGCGACGAAGGTGCTGCTGATCGAGGCCGGAGGGTCCGACCGCTATCCCTGGGTGCACATTCCGGTGGGCTATCTCTACTGCATCGGCAATCCGCGCACCGACTGGATGTACCGCACCGCGCCTGAACCAGGCCTCGGCGGCCGCGCCATCGGCTATCCGCGCGGCAAGCTGATCGGCGGCTGCTCCTCGATCAACGGCATGATCTACATGCGAGGCCAGGCCGCCGACTATGACGGCTGGGCCCAGCTTGGATTGCCCGGCTGGAGCTGGGGCGATGTGTTGCCGCTGTTCAAGCGATCGGAAAACTATCACACAGCCAGGGAAGGCCATGGCGCCAACGGCGAGATGCGGGTCGAGAAGCAGCGGCTGCATTGGCCGATCCTCGATGCGCTGCGCGAGGCAGCCGACGAGATCGGCGTGCCGCGCACCGAAGATTTCAATCTCGGCGACAATGAGGGCTCGGGCTATTTCGAAGTCACCCAGCGCGCCGGCCTGCGCTGGAGCGCCGCCAAGGCCTTCCTGACGCCGGAGGTCCGCCGCCGCACCAACCTGACCATCCTTACCAATGCGCATGTAACCAAGCTCCGGCTCGATGGCAGCCGCGCCGCTGGCGTCGAGATCGAGCGCGCGGGTGCGTCCGGCTTTGCCCTGACGCGGGGCAGGGTGGTGATGGCCGCGGGCTCGATCGGCACGCCGCAGATCCTGATGCTGTCGGGGATCGGCCCGGGCGCGCATCTGCAATCGCTGGGACTGGAGACGGTGAGTGATCTGCCCGGCATCGGCCAGAACCTGCAGGACCATCTGCAGATCCGCACCAGCTACCGCATTTCAGGCGCCCGCACGCTCAACGACCTGTCGGCGAGCCTCTGGGGCAAGCTGCGCATCGCCGCCGAATACGGGATCAAACGCGCCGGTCCGATGTCGATGGCGCCGAGCCAGCTCGGCCTCTTCACCCGCTCGCACGAACATTACGCCACGCCGAATGTCGAATTCCACATCCAGCCGCTATCGCTCGACGCCTTCGGCCAGCCGCTGCACCCCTATCCGGCGGTCACCGTTTCGGTGTGCAATCTCAGGCCCGAAAGCACCGGCGCGGTGAAGCTGTCGAGCGCTGATCATCGCGACGCGCCGGTGATCGCGCCGAACTATCTCTCCGCGGCCCAGGACCGCGACGTCGCCGTCGCCTCGATCCGGTTGGCGCGTCGGCTGATGGCGACCGAACGGCTGAAGCGCTATGCGCCACACGAGATGGCGCCGGGGGCGGAGTTCGTCAGTGACCAGGACTTGGTCGCGGCGGCGGGCCGCGTCGCCACCACGATCTTTCATCCGGTCGGCACCGCCAGGATGGGCCACGCCGACGATCCGATGGCAGTGGTTGATTCCAAACTCAATCTGCGCGGCCTCGACAATCTGCTGATCGCCGACGCCTCGGTGATGCCGCGCATCGTCTCCGGCAACACTCATGCCCCGGTGGTGATGATCGCCGAACGCGCCGCCGACCTGATCCTTGGCCGCTGACCCGGCGGGTTCGGATCGGGAGTTGAATAGTCGCTGCGATACCAATAGCTTGAGAGAGAATCGAATTCCTGCGCGCATTTCGAGGCGCCGCAGCCAGGCATCCGTCCGCAGACGACGCACCCATCATCAAGGAAAAACAATGATCGATCTCAACAGCTTCGGCGACCTCTCAAGCCTGGAACTGGGAGCGTTCGCGCCCAAACCCACCAGCTTCACCGATGGCCAGGTGGAAGCGGCGAAGGAGTTGTGGGCGTCAGCCGATGGCGTGACGCGGATCGGCGTCTGGGAATGCACGCCGGGGCGCTTTTCCGCCGACCGGACAAAAACCTCGGAAATCTGCCACATCCTCAGCGGCTCGGCCACCGTTGCAGGCAAGCAGGGCGGCGACGAACGCCGCATCGGTCCCGGAGATCTGCTGGTTCTGCCGCTCGGCTGGGAAGGCGAATGGACCATCCATGAACAGCTGCGCAAGACCTACGTCCTGACCCGGCAGCCGTGACTGCCGGCTGACCGCCCCGACATGCCGATTGAGGCCATCCAGGCTGTCATCCTCGCTGCCCGGCAATGATCCCGGGCCCCGCCAGGTTGAAATCGGACCGCGCCTCCGGCGGATGATCTGTTTCCTTGATGTGCATCAATGTTGTCTGTCCCCGTTGCCGCGATACTGCCGGTCAGGGAGGATTGCCGATGTGGGAGACTATCAGGAAGCCGGAGTCGGTTCGCGCAAAGGCGCAATTGACGTCCGGCGTTCGCGCCGCATTCTCATGGGAGACGATCGAGAAGGAATTGCTTGACGGGCTTCCCGGCGGCGCGCTCAACATCGCCTATGAGGCGGTGGACCGGCATGTCGCCCATGGTTTCGGCTCCGCCACGGCGCTGCGGTGGCTGGGCAAGTCGGGCGAGCGTCTGGACCTGAGCTATGCCGATCTGAGCGCCGCCTCGGCGCGGTTCGCCTCGGTACTGACCAGCCATGGGCTTGGCCGTGGGGACCGGGTGTTTTCGCTGCTTGGCCGTCAGCCCGAAGTCTTCCATGCGGCGCTTGGCACGCTCAAGGCCGGCATGACCTTCACGCCGCTGTTCTCGGCGTTCGGCCCCGAACCGATCCAGACCCGGATGGAAATCGGCGAGGCCAATGCGCTCATCACCACCGAAGCCATTTACCGGCGCAAGATCGAGCCGTGGATCAGCAAAATCCCGTCGATGCGGCTTGTGCTGATCGTCGGCGACACCGCGCCGGAAGGCTGCGTCGCGCTCGGCCCCGCCATGGAAGCGGCGTCGCCCGATTTCGCCGCGGTCCCGATGCGCCCCGAGGACGAGGCGCTGATCCATTTCACCTCAGGCACCACGGGCCGTCCCAAGGGGGCCGTCCACGTCCATCAGGCCGTGCTCAACCACGCCGCGACGGGGCGGTACGCGCTGGAGCTCAAGCCCGGCGCCATCTACTGGTGCACGGCCGATCCGGGCTGGGTCACCGGCACCTCCTACGGCATCATCGCGCCGCTGGTGCATCGCGCGACGCTGATCATCGACGAGGCCGAGTTTGAGCTTGAGCGCTGGTACGCGACGATCGAGCGCGAGAAGGTCGAGATCTGGTACACCGCGCCGACCGCCATCCGCATGATGATGCGGGCAGGCAAGGAGGCCGCCGCCGGATTTGATTTCTCCTCGCTGCGCTTCCTCGCCAGCGTTGGCGAACCGCTCAATCCCGAGGCGGTGGTCTGGGGCAATGATGTCTTTGGCCTGCCGTTTCATGACAATTGGTGGCAGACCGAAACCGGCGGCATCATGATCGCCAACACGCTCGACATGGACATCAAGCCCGGATCCATGGGCCGTCCGCTGCCGGGGATCGAGGCCGAGGTACTCAACCGCGGCAATGGCGGCATCAGGCCCTGCAAGCCGGGCGAAATCGGCGATCTCGCGCTCAAGGCCGGCTGGCCCTCGATGATGCGGGCCTATCTGCATGAAGAGGCGCGCTACCAGAAGTGTTTCGTGGACGGCTGGTACATCTCCGGCGACCTGGCGCTCAAGGATGAGGATGGCTATTTCTGGTTCGTCGGCCGGGCCGACGACCTGATCAAATCCTCCGGCCACCTGATCGGTCCGTTCGAGGTCGAGAGCGCGCTGATCGAGCACGAGGCGGTGGCCGAGGCCGGCGTGATCGGCCTGCCCGACGAGACGGCCGGCGAGGTGGTCAAGGCCTATGTCTCGCTCAACCCCGGCTACGAGCCCTCCGAAGAGCTGGAGAAATCGATCCGCGGCCATGCCCGCAAGAAGCTGGGTCCGGCGGTGGCACCGCGCACGGTCGAATTCCGCAAGACCCTGCCAAAGACACGATCGGGCAAGATCATGCGCCGCCTGCTCAAGGCGCGCGAGCTGGGCCTGCCCGAGGGTGACATTTCCACGCTGGAGACGGATGAATCATGACCACGGCCGAAAAGACCCACCTGTCGCGATCCCATGTCACCGAGCTGCTCAAGGGCATGATCCGCATCCGCCATTTCGAGGACAAATGCGCCGAACTCTACACCCAGCAGAAGATCCGCGGGTTCCTCCATCTCTATGACGGCGAAGAGGCGATCGCCATGGGGGTGATCCCTGTGCTTGGCGCCGGGGACCGGATTGTGGCGACCTACCGCGAACACGGCCATGCGCTTTCCCGCGGCGTGCCCATGCCCGAGGTCATGGCCGAGATGTACGGCAAGGCAGAAGGCTGTTCGGGCGGGCGCGGCGGCTCCATGCACCTGTTCCATGCGCCTTCCAATTTCTTCGGCGGCAACGCCATCGTTGGCGGCGGATTGCCCCTGGCCGGTGGCCTCGCGCTCGCCGACAAACTGTCCGGCGCCCCCGGCGTCACCGTCTGCTTCTTCGGCGAAGGAGCTGTGGCGGAGGGGGAATTCCACGAGACGATGAATCTGGCGCAGCTGTGGCAGGTCCCGGCGCTGTTTGTCTGCGAGAACAATGGCTATGCCATGGGCACCGCGCTGGGCCGGTCGGAATCGGAGACCGACATCCACGCCAAGGCGGCAGCCTACGGCATTGCGTCCGAGAGCGTGGACGGGCAGGACGTGGTCGCGGTCGAGGCCGCCGCCCGGCGGGCGATCGCCAGCATTCGCGAGACCGGCAAGCCCTATTTCCTCGAATGCCGCACCTACCGGTTCCGCGCCCATTCGATGTTTGACGCGCAGCTCTATCGCGACAAGGAGGAGGTCGCCAAATTCCGCGCCCAGGGTCCCATCGTCCGGTTTCAGGGATGGCTGCTGCAAAACCATCTTCTTCAGGAGAGCGACATCGCCCGCATCGAAGCCGAGGTCGACGCCGAAATCGCCGATGCGGTTGCCTTCGCCGAGGCCGGGACATTGGAGCCGGTGGAGACGCTGATGCGGCACGTCGTCGCCGATGAACCGGCGCCCGCGCCGGTTCCCGCCGCGCCTTCGGGCCGGACTCAGGAGGTGACCTACCGCGAAGCGGTGAAGCAGGCGATCCGCGACGCCATGATCCGCGACGAGCGGGTCTTTTTGATGGGCGAGGATGTCGGCGCCTATGGCGGCTGCTACGCCGTGACCAAGGGGCTGATGGCGGAATTCGGCGAGGCCCGCATCCGTGATACGCCGCTGTCGGAATCCGGCTTCACCGGTTTTGGCATCGGCGCCGCCGCTGCCGGTCTGAGGCCCATCGTCGAGCTGATGACGGTCAATTTTTCCCTGCTGGCGCTTGACCAGATCATGAACACCGCCGCCACCATCCGCCACATGTCGGGTGGGCAGTTCGGGGTGCCGCTGGTGATCCGGATGGCGACCGGCGCGGGCAAGCAGCTCGCCGCGCAGCACTCGCACAGCCTTGAGGGCTGGTATGGCCATATCCCCGGCCTTCGGGTGCTGGCGCCGGCCACGGTCGAGGACGCGAGGGGCATGCTCTGGACCGCGCTTCAGGACCCCGATCCGGTGCTGATCTTCGAAAACGTGATGCTCTACAACATGACCGGCGCGCTCGACGAAGCGGCGGGCGCGGTGGACATTGATCGCGCCGCCGTAAGGAGAAAGGGCAGGGACGTGACCCTGATCACCTATGGCGGCTCGTTGTGGAAGACGCTGGAGGCCGCGGAGAAGCTCAGCGCCGAGGGCATTGAGGCGGAAGTGATCGATCTGCGCAGTCTCAGGCCTCTTGATGACGCCACGATCATGGCCTCGCTGGCCCATACCCGCAGGGCGGTGGTGATCGACGAAGGCTGGCGCAGCGGCTCGATCTCCGCCGAGATCATGGCGCGGATCTCGGAGCAGGCCTTCTGGCATCTCGATGCGCCGCTTGGCCGGGTCTGCGCCAAGGAGGTGCCGATCCCCTATCCCAGCCACCTCGAAGCGGCGTCGATCCCGCAGGTTCCCGACATTGTCGCCGCAGGCCGCGCAGCGATGGGGCGGGGACAGAGCTGATGAGCGTCTTTGTCATGCCTTCGCTTGGCGCCGACATGGAGGACGGCAAACTGGTCGAATGGCTGGTCAAGCCCGGCGACGCGGTCCATCGCGGCGACGTTGTCGCCGTGGTCGAAACCCAGAAGGGTGCGATCGAGATCGAGATTTTCGAGGACGGGATCGTGCAGTCGCTTGAGGCTGAACTGGGCGCCACACTGCCCGTCG
Source organism: Hoeflea sp. BRH_c9 (assembly GCA_000961635.1). Classification (GTDB taxonomy): domain Bacteria; phylum Pseudomonadota; class Alphaproteobacteria; order Rhizobiales; family Rhizobiaceae; genus Hoeflea. The sequence goes on from LADQ01000221.1 coordinate 6,371, forward strand.
GCGCCACCCTGGCCATGATCGGCGATGGTGCGGCAAAGCCAGCTCCGGCGCCGAAGCCGGTCCCGGCACAGGAGGCTGTTTCGCCCGCCGCGCCTCAGGAACAGGAACCCGCGGCGGCAGAACCCGTAACGCCTGAGCCTACGGCGGTGATCGCACCGGCGCCAGAAGCCCCTGTACCAGAGGCGCCCGCCGTGCCGCCGCCAACACCGACACCGATCATGCCGGCGCCCGCCACAACAGGCGCGGGCATCGCAGCATCTCCTGCAGCACGCGCCCTGGCGGCGGAGAAGGGGATCGATCTCGCCAGTATCACCGGTTCCTGGCCCGGCGGAGCGATTGTTCTGGCCGATGTCGAGGGCGCCGCGGGACCTGCCGCGGCAGCGCCTGCTCCCGGCCCGGCATCATCCTCAAAACCTGTGAGAGGTTTCGATATCGAAGCCATGCGTCAGGGCATCGCCGCGGCAATGACCCGTTCCAAGCGGGAGATCCCGCATTATTACATGACCCACGAGATCGATCTTCAACAGGCCACCGACTGGCTGGCGTCGAAGAATGCCGGTCTGGAGCCGGCCGGCCGGCTGCTGATGGGGGCGCTCTTTGTCAAGGCAACAGCGTTGGCCGCCAAAGCCGTTGACGGGTTGAACGGGACTTTCGAGGACGGATCCTTCCATCCCTCCGAAGTCGTCAATGCAGGAGTCGCGGTCGCGTTGCGCGGCGGCGGTCTGGTGGCTCCGGCGATCCCGGCGGCGGAGGAAAAGTCCCTGGCCGAGGTGATGGCCGCCATGCGCGACCTCGTTGCCCGCGCCCGCGCC
>LADQ01000195.1 GCA_000961635.1 Hoeflea sp. BRH_c9
TCGGGGCGGCTTTTCTATTTCGCAGGTCGGTGTTTTTTAAGGTCTTACGGTTAGACTGCGATCGAATTCAGGAGCAAGCCGATGGTCGAGGCCGCAATATTTGTGATTTTCCCGCTTTGCCTGGCCATGGCGGCATTCTCAGACATCCTGACGATGAAGATCCCCAATCGCGTGCCGCTTGTACTGGCGGCGTCATTCTTCGTGGTGGCTCCGTTGAGCGGCATGGATGCTGTGACGCTGGGCTGGTCGGTCGCCGCGGCACTTGCGGTGTTTGCCGGCTGTTTCGCTCTGTTTGCCCTCAATGTGATGGGCGGCGGCGACGCCAAGATCCTCAGCGCCGCCGCGCTCTGGTACGGCTTCAACATCGACCTGGTCGCCTTTCTTGGCCTCACCGGCATTTTCGGCGGCTTTCTGGCGCTTATCGTGCTGATGATCCGCGCCAATCAGAATGTGCTGCTGATTTCTCCGATCCCGATTCCGATGCATTTTTTCAAGGATCGCGCCGGAATTCCCTATGGCGTCGCCATTGGCGCGGCGGCCTTCTCCACTTTTCCCGACACCGAGATCTTCGCCCTGGCGCTCGCCCGCCTGCATTGAGGCGCGGTTCTACCCGCCGCCGTGCATTGCACCGCAAGCGCCGGGCTTTCACCGGCGTGGCCGTGGAACGATCGTCTACTTCACCGCAGTCAATCTTGCGTTAACCCTGTTTGCTAGCGGCGCATTAACCATAATTACACGATTGAACATGCATTCTGCGGCGAGCCTATCCAATACTCGTTTGAGGAAACAGCATGAAACCCGCCCGCGTCGTCATCATGGCAGTGGCAGTCCTGGCAGCAGGCCTGGCCGGCTATCTGGCCATGAGCCTGACCTCCCCCACGGTCCAGGTCAATGAATCCTCTTCCGCGCCGGTGATCGAGAAGATGCCGACCATCGATGTGCTGGTGACAACCGCCAGCCTGCCGGTGGGCGCGCGGCTGAACGAAGAGACACTGGAGTGGAAAGGCTGGCCGGAAGACGGCGTGGTCGAAGGGCTGGTCCGCCGGGATGCCCGTCCCGAGGCGATCACCGAGCTCACCGGCGCGGTGGTTCGTCTGCCGATATTCGCCGGCGAACCATTGCGTCCGGAAAAAATCGTCGATTCATCCTCGCGCATCATGTCCTCGCTGCTTCCCGCCGGAAAACGGGCGATCGCGACCGAGATCTCGGTGGCCACCAGCGCCGGCGGCTTCATTCTCCCCAATGACCGTGTCGATGTGATCATGGTGCGCCGCAAGACCTCGGAGGAAGGGTTTCTCACCGAAGTCATTCTGTCCAATATCCGGATCCTGGCGATCGACCAGCGGATCGAGCAGGACGCCGAGGGCAACCGCACCGCGGTCGGAACCACGGCGACGCTGGAGCTGACGCCGGAACAGGCGAAAATAATCACCGTAGCCCAGCAGATGGCCGACCGGCTGACCCTTGCCTTGCGCAGCGTCGCCGATGTCCAGGAACCTGACAACGACGGTGCGAAATATCTACTGAGCGGCGAAGACGGCTCGACAGCCATCCAGCTGATCCGCTCCGGCGCAATAACCAAAGTTGGCGCCACCAACTGAAGCGGAGATTGAACGTGCGTCACATTGCAAAATCGCTCCTGTCATCCATCGCCGGCATTGCCCTGGTGGGAACCGTCATGGTCGCGGGCCTGGGCCTGGAACCCTCCGGCGGCCGTTTTCTTACTTCGGCCGCGGCGGCGGAAAGCGTCGTCAAGATCAAACAGACCGGACCCGGCGTCAAAAGGCGGGTCAAGCTGGGGCTGAACAAGGCCATCGTGATCGATCTGCCGACCGATGCTCATGATATCCTGGTCGCCGACCCGAGCCTCGCCGACGCGGTGACCCGCACTTCGCGCCGGCTCTATCTGTTCGGCAAGACGATTGGCCAGACCAACATCTTCATTTTCGGTCCGAACGGCGAGGAGATCGTCGCCATCGATCTCGAAATCGAACGGGATGTCTCGGGCCTTCAGGCCCACCTTGCCCGCTTTCTCCCCGACTCCGACATCAATGTCGAAATCATCTCCGACAACATTGTCCTGACAGGCTCGGTGCGCACGCCACAGGATGCGGCCCAGGCCGCCAATCTGGCCCAGATCTTCCTGACCGGCGGCGAGGCGACGACGCGCGTGACAACCGCGACCAGCGAAGGCGGCGACGCCGCCATCAGCGCCGAGGCCCGTCAGAAGTCCCAGATCGTCAATCTGCTCAAGATCGACGGCGAAGACCAGGTGACATTGAAGATCACCGTCGCTGAAGTCAGCCGCGAAGTGCTCAAGCAGCTCGGATTCAACAACTCCGTGTCAAAAAGCGCCGGCGTCGACGTGCTGACGCTCAACAACGCCGCCAATATCGCCAGCGGCGGGATCAGCGGCACCATCACCGGCTCGCTCGGCAAATACGGCATCGAAAGCGTTCTCAACGCCATGGAGCAGGCCAAGGTGATCCGCACACTGGCCGAGCCGAGCCTGACGGCGATTTCCGGCGAAAGCGCCGCCTTCACTTCGGGCGGCGAGATCCTGCGCAACGTGTATCAGCCGGACGGCTCGATCGCTACCGAATCCTATGAATACGGCATCAAGCTCAACTTCACGCCGGTTGTGCTTTCGGCCGGTCGCATCAGCCTCAAGATATCCACCGAGGTTTCCGAGCCGCTGACCGAGGGCAGCACGACCGAATTCCGCAAGCGGCAGATCGAAACCTCCGTCGAACTTCCCTCCGGCGGGTCGATCGCACTGGCCGGGCTGGTTCGCGACACCGTGCAGCAGGACACCAAGGGCGTGCCCGGCGCCAACAAGATCCCGATCTTCGGCACGATGTTCCGCAGCAAATCCTATTCGCGCGTTGAAACCGAACTGGTCGTGATCGCCACCCCCTATCTGGTCAAGCCGGTGGCGCGAAATGCGCTGGCCCGTCCCGACGACAATCTCAATCCGCCCAGTGATGGCGCAGGTTTCTTTCTCGGACGTGTCAACCGCGTTTATGGCCGCATGGAAACCGACCTTCCGCCCGGCCGCTATCACGGCGTCGTTGGCTTCATTTATAAGTGATCAGGGGACATCTTATGCGAACCAATTCCTTTGCCCTTTCGTGCCCCGATAAGAGGCACTTCCCCCGCCGGGCCGGTCGCTCCCGGTCGATGGCCCTGTCGCTGAGCCTGGTCGCCCTGTTGCTTTCCGGTTGCGCCGGCTTTCGCGGCACGAGTGTCACGGTTGGCGCCATCCCCGATGACTATCGGACCAACCACCCGATCATCGTCGCGGAAAAGGAGCGTGTCTTCGATATTCCCGTGGCCTCGGGTGACCGGAAATTGACGGTTTCCATGCGCGAATCCGTTCGCGGCGTGGCCAATGAATATCGTGCAAGCGCATCGGGAGCGGTGCGGATCATGGCGCCGTTCGGTTCAATGAATGCCGGCGCCGCCTCGTTGCTGGTCCGTGAAGTTGGCGATGTGCTGCGCAAGGAAGGCATTCCCGGCAACCGGATCATCTCCACGCGCTACCAGGCCGGCTCGGTCAATGACGCGGCGCCGATCCGCATCAGCTTCATGGCGATCACGGCCTCGACTTCCGAATGTGGCCGCTGGCCGGAAGACATGCTCGCCAACAGCTCGGATAACAAGCATTACGCCAATTTCGGCTGCGCCACGCAGAACAATCTGGCCGCCCAGATCGCCAATCCCGGCGACCTGCTGGCGCCGCGTGGGATGACGCCGATTGACGCCGGGCGCCGTGCGACGGTGATTGACTCCTATCGTGACAATGGCTCCGCACTTTGATGCGCGCCGCCACGCTCAGTTATTGAAAGCAGGACAGGCAAATGACCAACCTTGATTACGAGCTTGAGCAGGCAAAACAGCCGGAGCAAGGCGACAGCGCTCCGGCACGCGGCGACTTCGAGGCAATCAGGCCCTTGCCGCGGATCTCGGTGCATGTGTTTTTTGAATCCGAGGGCCTGGCCAAGACCATGGAGCGCTGCTCCCAGGACCGCCGTATGGCCAAGGTCAATCTGCGTGTCACCTCCGGCGGCGTCTCGGCCGCCACCAACATGTTTGCCGGCTCACCGACGCCGAACCTGCTGATTCTGGAAACCCGCGCCGACGCCCAGACCCTGATTGACGAACTCGGTGAACTCTCCGGCGTCTGCGATCCGGATACCAGGGTTGTCGTGGTCGGACACGTCAATGATGTGTCGCTGTATCGCGAATTGGTCCGCAACGGTGTGTCTGAGTACATCGTTGCCCCGGTGTCCATGGCCGATGTCATCGGCGTGATCTCGACCATCTTTGTTGATCCCGATGCCGCGCCGCTTGGCCGGTCGATCGCCTTTGTCGGCGCCAAGGGCGGTGTTGGCTCGTCCACGCTGGCTCACAATTGCGCCTGGAGCATTTCAAACCTGTTTTCCAGCGAGGTCATTCTTGCTGACCTTGATCTGGCATTCGGAACCGCGAACCTCAATTTCGATAACGACCCGACGCAGGGAATAGCCGAGGCGGTGTTTTCGCCGGACCGTCTGGACGAGGTGTTTCTGGACCGCCTGCTGACCAAATGCTCGGAGCATTTGTCGATGCTTGCAGCACCCTCGATGCTGGACCGGACTTATGATTTTTCCGGCGAGGCCTTCCTGCCGGTGCTCGACATCATCCAGCGCAATGCACCCGTCTCGGTGCTTGATGTGCCGCATATCTGGTCGGACTGGACCCGCAAGTTGCTCTGTGCCGCCGATGAGATCATCATTACCGCGACACCCGATCTCGCCAATTTGCGCAACACCAAGAACCTGTTCGATACCTTGCGCAAATTGCGGCCGAATGATCATCCGCCGATGCTGATTCTCAACCAGGTCGGCATGGCCAAGCGGCCGGAGATCGCCCCTGATGTATTTTGTGACCCGCTCGAAATCGAACCGCTGGCCATCATTCCGTTCGATGCGCCGCTGTTCGGCGAAGCGGCCAATTCCGGCCGGATGATAGCCGAATCCTCGGCCAAGTCGCCCATTGCCGAATCGCTGTCCCAGATCGCTCATGTCGTCACCGGCAGAGCTGAAGCGAAGAAGCGCAAGAAGGCGGGCCTGTCGTCCTTGATGGGTCTGTTGGGCCGTAAGTAAACGCAAGTCTGGAGTGGAACTGAACATGTTCGGCAAACGCAGCAATGATGCATCGGGCAGGCCGCCGCTCGCCCCGGTGGCCAAGTCTCCGGTCCGTGCCGAAGCACCGGATACGTCCGCATTCAAAGGCGCGGCGTTGCAGCCTGCCTCCGCGCCGGCTGCGACAATTGCGCCATTGCCTGCTTCGCAGCCCGTGCAGCAGGCGGCGCCGCGCCGCGAGGAGCCCCAGACCAAGCGCAAATCGACCCGCAACGAAGCCTATTACGACACCAAGAGCCAGGTGTTCTCGGCCCTGATCGACACCATCGACCTGTCGCAACTGGCCAAGCTTGATGCCGAAAGCGCCCGCGAGGAAATCCGCGATATCGTCAATGATATCATCACCATCAAGAATTTCGCGCTGTCCATCGCCGAGCAGGAGGAACTGCTTGACGACATCTGCAACGATGTTCTGGGCTATGGCCCGCTGGAACCGCTGCTGGCGCGCGACGACATCGCCGACATCATGGTCAATGGCGCCGGCATGACCTACATCGAGGTTGCCGGCAAGGTGATAGAAACCGATGTCCGGTTCCGCGACAACAGTCAGTTGCTGTCGATCTGCCAGCGCATTGTCAGCCAGGTCGGCCGCCGGGTGGATGAATCCAGCCCGATCTGCGACGCCCGCCTTCCCGACGGCTCCCGCGTCAACGTCATCGCGCCGCCGCTCGCCATTGACGGCACCGCGCTGACCATTCGTAAATTCAAGAAGGACAAGCTGACCCTTGATCAACTGGTCAAGTTCGGCGCGATCACGCCCGAGGGCGCCGCGGTGCTGCAGATCATCGGCCGCGTCCGCTGCAATGTGGTGATTTCGGGTGGTACCGGCTCCGGCAAGACCACCCTTCTCAACTGCCTGACGGCCTATATCGATCTGGATGAGCGGATCATCACCTGCGAAGATTCCGCCGAGCTGCAGCTTCAGCAGCCGCATGTGGTGCGGCTTGAAACCCGTCCGCCCAATATCGAGGGCGAGGGTGAAATCACCATGCGCGATCTGGTCAAGAACTGCCTGCGCATGCGTCCCGAGCGGATCATCGTCGGCGAGGTCCGCGGCCCGGAAGTGTTCGATCTTTTGCAGGCGATGAACACCGGCCATGACGGGTCGATGGGAACGATCCACGCCAACAGCCCGCGCGAGTGTCTGAGCCGCATGGAATCGATGATCGCCATGGGCGGATTTTCGCTGCCGGCCAAGACCGTGCGTGAGATCATCTCCGGATCGGTGGATGTGGTCATTCAGGCCGCGAGGCTGCGCGATGGGTCGCGCCGGATCACCCACATCACCGAAGTCATCGGCATGGAAGGCGATGTGATCATCACCCAGGATTTGATGAAATACGACATGTTGGGCGAGGACGCCAACGGCAACATCGTCGGCGAACACCGGTCCACAGGAATCGGTCGGCCGCATTTCTGGGATCGCGCCCGTTACTACGGCGAAGACAAGCGCCTTGCCGCGGCGCTTGACGCCATGGAAAAAATGACCTCGTAGGGAGTACGTCGCGTGTTTGGTGTGGATACAGTGGTACTTGCCATCATCGGGCTGGCCGCGCTTTCAGCGGGCGCCTTGGGCTATGGCGTGCTCTACAGCCGGATCGAGGATGATCGCAAGGCTGAAAACCGCGTCAAACGGGTCAAATCGGCCGAAACCGACCGATCCAAGGCGACGGCGGCGCGCGACAGGCTCAATGAAGTCAACAAACGTCGCAAATCCGTGCAGGATTCGCTCAAGACGCTGGAAGAGAAGAACAAGGAAAATGACCGCCGCACTTC
>LADQ01000056.1 GCA_000961635.1 Hoeflea sp. BRH_c9
GGGCCTTGGCGGGAGCGGCGCAGGCGCTTTCGCGCCGAACGCGCCCGCCGCGCCGCCCTTTGCGAACTCAACGACCATTTCCTCAGGGACATCGGCTACCAGCCCAGGAAATCCGCCGGCGTTCCCTGGATGGAGCCCCAATAAGGCAATCCCCCGGGTCAACCGGGGAGAGGCGGAAAGCGCCGTCAGGCGGTCATTTTTCAATCAGCAAGGCCGCCTGACGGCCTCCAGCGTCGTCCGCCTCCAGGATCTCGCTGCGAACAAGCCACGGAAACAGATTAGATGTTATCGATGCAACGATGCGAGCCGATCCGGCAGCTCCAGGCCGCGGCGCAGCCGGGAGCCGAGGTCTACAATCGCCACGCCCGGCTCTATGGGCGAAAGCATGACCGGTTCCTCAGGATCGCCGGGGGCGCAACGCAATCGGCCGTCGAGGGCATGTTGTCCGCGATCCTGGAGCCCGGGCTCAAGATCCTGGATGCAGGATGCGGGACGGGCCGGCTGGGTGGGTTTCTTCAGACGATGGAGCCGGGGATCGAGCTGACGCTGCTGGATGCCGCACCCAACATGCTGTCCCGGATCGTCAATGCAAAGGCGCGGACGATTGAAGGCAGCGTGACCGAACTGCCCTTTGGCGACGGCACATTCGATGCCGTGATCTGCACCTGGGTGCTGGAAACGCTGGCAGAGCCGCACGCCGGCCTCGCCGAGCTGATGCGGGTCCTCAAGCCGGGCGGCACACTCTGCATGGCGATCTGCATCGAACCCGAGCAACCGATCGATCTGATCACCCGGATTTTCATGCGCCGGGTGAAGACCAGGTGGCAGGGGCATCAATTGCCGCTCGCCGACCTCGAGGCAAGCTTGAGATCAGCCGGCGGAACCCAGGTGCGGGTTCGCCGGGACCGTGTGACGGCGGCGATCTTTGCACGGAAGCGCAATCGGGTCGACCCGTCCGGCAACGGCGGCGAGGCCTGCCGAGCCTCGCGTCTTCCAGCTTCGTCGCAGGCCACAAGCCGGCAATCTCCGGCTGCCGCGCAGTCTTGAAAAATTCCCCGGGCGCTCCGCCCGGGGTGTGGCAGGCGGGTGCAGCCAAGCATCCACCCGCCACCCGACAGGCTTGTTCGCCCAAAGGACGATGAAAGCCACGGCACGGACGCGAAGGCAGTCCGGGCCTTCTCTCAACACGCCTTCACACCAAGCAACCAGAAAGGACTTACCTATGAAACTCATCAACACAGCGGCGGCACTTGCCGCGGTCTCGACCCTCGCCTTTGGCATTTCGATCGCCGGTGCGCAGGACAAGCCGACTCTCGAAGACACCTATAAGGATATCGAGTCTGTCTACGGCGTGACGCCGGAATACATGAAGGTCTACCCCAAGCAGGGCATCGCCGCCGCCTGGGCGCTGACCAAGGCGCTCGAAGTTGAAAAGGGCGCGCTCGATCCGAAGATCAAGTCGCTGATCAATGTCGCCGTGGCGGCGCAGATTCCCTGCCGCTACTGCATCTGGCTCGACAGCAAGTTCGCCCGCGAACTCGGCGCCACCGACGCCGAGATCGCCGAAGCCGTGGCCCAGGCCGGGCTGACACGCCACTGGAGCGCCATCCTCAACGGCATGCAGATCGACTTCGACGCGTTCAAGGCCGAATTCGGCGGCGAGTAACGCCTTTGTAGAGCAGCCCGCCGGGAACCATCCCGGCGGGTCTGCCTGCCCGGCGCCGCGCCCACAAACACCCTGCTGAAGGAGAAAATCATGACTGAAGACACAGCCTTATCTCGATACTTTGTCCGTCTTGCCCGTCCGGCTGATATCCCCGCAATCCGGTCGATGCAGGAGCGCTCCATGTGGGTGCTCGGCGGCGACTTCTATACGCCTAGCGAAATCGCCGGCTTCCTCACCCTGTTCGGGACGATGGATGATGCGGTGGTGGACGAAGGTCACTATTTCGTTGCTGAAGATCATCGTGGTGCAATCCTCGGCAGCGGCGGCTGGACACGGTCGCGGCCGCGCTATGCCACTGCAAGTGCCGGAACCCGGAACCCATCTGATGCGCCGACGGTCCGCAGCGTGTTTGTCGATCCCGCCGCCACCCGCCGCGGGGTCGGATCGGCCATCATGGCGCGGACCGAACAGGATGCCATCGATCATGGCGCCGAGACGCTGCAGCTTACCGCCACCCTCTCCGGCGTGGCGCTTTACCAGCGGCTCGGCTATCAGACCGTGGAGGTGACGGCGCTGGACCTCCCCGACCAATCCCGATTTGAATGTGTCAGGATGCGCAAGGCGCTGGGAACGCTGCGGTTCCGGGCTGCGTGATCAGCCGCGGGCGGCCGTGGTCTGGTCTTTTTCTCCAGCCCAGGGCGGGCAAGACCCGGGATTCCAAATCAGGCGCACACAGCGGCTGGAGGCCGCTTTGGAATCTTGACATGAATATTGATTCATGTTTCATGTTTTCACCATTGTTCGCTCAGGGGAGGAGACCCAAAATGAAGATGAGAACGATACTGGCAACCGGTGTGGCTGCTGTCATGCTGACAGTGCCGGCGCTCGCCGAGATCAAGATTGCGCATGTCTACGGCAAGACCGGAGCGCTCGAGGCCTATGCCGCCCAGTCGCATGCGGGGCTGTTGCTCGGCCTGGAATACGCCACTGGCGGGACCATGGAAATCGATGGCGAGAAGATCGTCGTCATCGAGAAGGACACCCAGCTCAAGCCCGACATCGGCAAGGCCGTGCTGGCCGAAGCCTATGGCGACGACGAGGCCGACATCGCTGTCGGGCCGGTCAGTTCCGGCGTTGGCCTGGCGATGCTTCCGGTGGCCGAGGAATACGAGAAGATCCTGATTGTCGAACCTGCCGTGGCCGATTCGATCACCGGCGCGGACTGGAACCGGTTCATCTTCCGGACCGGCCGCAACTCCTCGCAGGACGCCATCTCCAACGCTGTCGCGCTTGGCGGCGAAGGCGTGACGATCGCAACCCTGGCGCAGGACTATGCCTTCGGACGCGATGGCGTGGCTGCGTTCCGTGAGGCCCTGGCCGCAACCGGCGCAACGATTGCGCACGAAGAATATGTGCCCACCGACACCACCGATTTCACCGCGGCGGCCGAGCGCATCTTCAACGCCATGGGCGCCATTGAAGGCAAGAAAAAGCTGTTCATCATCTGGGCCGGCGGTGGCAATCCGATGAGCAAGATCAATGCCATGGACCCGTCCCGCTTCGGAATCGAGATCGCGACCGGCGGCAACATCCTGGCGGCGCTGACGGCCTACAAGGAACTGCCGGGCATGGAAGGCGCCACCTATTATTACTACGAGATCCCGAAAAATCCGGTCAATGACTGGCTGGTCAAGGAGCACATGGCCCGCTTCGGCTCGCCGCCGGATTTCTTCACCGCGGGCGGCATGGCAGCCGGAATTGCCGTGGTCGAGGCAATCAAGAAGGCCGGCTCCACCGACACCGAAGCGCTGATTTCGGCGATGGAAGGCATGGAATGGGAGACGCCAAAGGGCCTGATGCGCTTCCGCAAGGAGGACCACCAGGCGCTGCAGGCGATGTATCACTTCCGCACCGAAATCCAGGATGGCAAGGACTATGGCGTCCCGGTGCTGGTGCGCGAGATCGGCATTGACGAGATGGATATTCCAATCCGCAACTGACGCCGCAAGCAGCGGGCGCCGGCTGCGGCGCCCGCCCTTGGCTCCATCCCCCCGCATAGGTGCGCGCATGACACAGACGCTTCTGGAAACAGACAGCCTGACCGTCCGCTTCGGCGGCCATGTGGCGGTGGACACTGTCAGTTGCGCGTTCCGGGCCGGTGAACTCACCGCCATCGTCGGGCCCAACGGCGCCGGCAAGACCACCTATTTCAATTTGATCTCCGGGCAGATCACCGCCTCGGCAGGCACTGTGCGGCTGATGGGCGAGGATGTCACGCGCGACCCGGTGGCCGAGCGCTGCCGCAAGGGGCTGGGGCGCGCCTTCCAGCTGACCAATCTGTTTCCCAATCTCACCGTGCTCGAAAATGTCCGGCTGGTCATCCAGGCCCGGCGCAGGATGGGGTTCAACCTGTTGTCCATGGCGAGCGCGCACACCGAATTGACGGTGGCGGCGATGGCTGTGCTCGAGCGGGTGCGCCTCCACAGCCTCTGCGAACACAAGGTTGGCGCCCTCAGCCACGGCAATCAGCGCAAGCTCGAGGTCGCCCTCCTGATCGCGCTCGATCCGGTGGTCTACATGTTTGACGAACCGACCGCCGGCATGAGCGTCGACGAAGCGCCGGTGGTGCTGGACCTCATTGCCGAACTCAAGGCCGACACCGACCGGACAATCCTGCTGGTCGAGCACAAGATGGACGTGATCCGCTCGCTCGCCGACCGCATCATCGTGCTGCACAACGGCGCTCTCGCCGCCGATGGCGATCCGGCCACGGTGATGGCGTCGGACGTGGTGCAGGAAGCCTATATGGGACGGGACCTTGCCGATGTCTGATCCGATCCTCGAACTGTCCGGCATCCACACCGACATCGCGCAATATCACATCCTGCAGGGCGTCGATCTGGCGGTGCCGCGCGGCGGCGTGACCATGCTGTTGGGCCGCAACGGTGTCGGCAAGACCACGACGCTGCGCACCATCATCGGTCACTGGCAGAGCAAGGCCGGCAGAATCCGTTTCAACGGCACTGAGATCACCACCCTGCCGACGCCTGCCCGGGCTCGCGCCGGGATCGGTTTCGTGCCGGAAGACATGGGCATCTTTTCGGATCTGACCGTTGAGGAAAACATGATCCTGGCGGCAGCCTCCGGTCCGCTCGATCCGGCGCGGCTCGAATGGATCTTCGCGGCCTTCCCGCCGCTCAGGACCTTCTGGAAGTCGGAGGCCGGCAATTTGTCGGGCGGGCAGAAGCAGATGCTTTCGATCGCCCGCGCCATGGCCGAGGAGCGGCAGCTCTACCTGATCGACGAGCCCACCAAGGGGCTGGCGCCCGCGATCATTTCGACCATGGCCGGCGCGCTTCGTGACCTGAAGAAAAAGGGCGCCTCGATCCTGCTTGTCGAACAGAATTTTTCCGTCGCCAAGGCGCTGGGCGACACCGCCGCCGTCATGGATGACGGGCGGATTGTCTGGGCGGGCGAGATGGCCGAACTCGCGGGCGATTCCGGTCTGCAGGAGCGCCTGATGGGCCTGAGCATGGAGGCGCATTGATCATGGCTGCTGCCCCCGACCACGCGCCAAAATATGCGCAATTGCCGCTGTCCGACAAAATCGGAAGGGCAATGCCGCTCTTGCTTGTTCCGGTTCTGGTGCTGCTGGGTTTCCTGTCGATCGGCTCGACCTCAAGCTGGCTGACGCTCACCGTGTCGGGCCTCGCGATGGGCATGATGATCTTCATCATGGCGTCGGGGCTGACGCTGGTGTTCGGACTGATGGACGTCATCAATTTCGGCCATGGCGCATTCATTTCGGTGGGCGCCTATGTCGGCATCTCGGCGCTGCTGGCGCTTGAGGGATGGACCGGCGTGCCCTCGCTGATGCTCAATGTGGCTGCGGTGCTGGCGGCGGTGATCGCCGCCATGTGCGTCACCGGCGCGCTGGGCTGGGGTTTCGAACGTGTCATCGTGCGGCCCGTCTATGGCGCGCATCTCAAGCAGATCCTGGTCACCGTCGGCGGCCTCATCGTCATCGAGCAGATGATCCATGTGCTGTGGGGCCCTGACGAGATCTATATCACCCGGCCGGAGATGCTGAAGGGCGCGGTGACCTTCGCCGGCGCCGCGATCGAGAAATACCGGCTGCTTGCCGTGGTCTTCGGGCTGGCGCTGTTCATCGCGATGCGGCTTGTGCTCAAGCGCACCAAGATCGGGCTGATCGTGCGGGCCGGGGTGCAGAATGGCGAAATGGTCCAGGCGCTCGGCTACCGGCTGCGGCTGGTCTTCATCGGGGTCTTTGTCACCGGCTCCGCGCTCGCGGGCCTTGGCGGGGTGATGTGGGGACTCTACCAGGAAGTCATCACCGCCGGCATGGGCGAGGAGATGATGATCCTGGTCTTCATCGTCGTCATCATCGGCGGCCTCGGTTCGGTCGAGGGCGCCTTCATCGGCGCGCTGATGGTCGGCCTTTTGCAAAACTACGTGGCGTTTCTCGAACCGAAGCTGGCGCTGATTTCGAACATCGCCCTGATGACGGCCATTCTGATGTGGCGGCCACAGGGCATGATGCCCGTTGTGAAGGCGAAGTAAGATGTTGACAAAGCTCCTCTCCGGCGACCGTCCGCGTTCCCTGATCCTGTCCTTCGTGCTGCTTGCCATTCTCGCCGGACTGGCGCTGGCGCCGTTCCTGTTTCCGGGCGTACGCTCGCTCGAGACGGCGGCGCGGATCTGCATTTTCATCGTGCTGGTGGCAAGCTATGATCTGCTCTTGGGCTATTCCGGCATTGTCAGCTTCGCCCACACCATGTTCTTCGGACTTGGCGCCTATGGCGTGGCGCTGGCTTCCACCCATATGGGCCGCGGCTACGATGCGCTGGCCGTCGGCACCATCGCCGGCGCCGTCGCGGCCGCCGTGCTGGCCTTGCTGATCGGGCTGTTCTCGCTCAGGGTGCGGGCGATCTTCTTCGCCATGATCACGCTGGCTGTCGCCTCGGCCGTGGCGGTGCTGGTCAGTCAGCTTTCCGGCCTGACCGGCGGCGAGGATGGCCTCAACTACTCAATCCCGCGCGAACTCACCCCGGCTTTCCGGCTGGGTACGCTGTTCGGCGTCAGCATCACCGGAAAGCTGTTGAATTACTACCTGGTGTTCTTCGCCTCGCTCATGCTGTTCCTGCTGCTGCTCCGCGTGGTGAACTCGCCGTTCGGGCGGGTGCTGCAGGCAATCCGGGAAAACGATTTCCGCGCCGAGGCGATCGGCTACCGGGTCGTCCTGTACCGGACGCTTGCGACCTGCCTGTCCGCAGCGGTCGCGGCCATCGCCGGCAGCCTGTTCGCGATCTGGCTGCGTTATGTCGGACCCGACACCACGTTGTCGTTCGAGATCATGCTCGACATTCTGCTGATGGTGGTGATCGGCGGCATGGGCACCATGTATGGCGCGGTGATCGGCGCCACCATTTTCGTGCTGGCGCAGAACTATCTGCAGAACCTGATGGGCGTCGCCTCCGGCGCCACCGAAGGATTGCCGCTCATTCCGCAATTGCTTGACCCCGACCGCTGGCTGTTGTGGCTTGGCGTGCTCTTCATCCTCAGCGTCTATTTCTTCCCCACCGGCATCGTCGGCCGGCTAAGGTCAGAAGATTGACGGCAGCACCGATCATGCCGCGGCCACGCCCGGTGGTGCTGTTGCATGGCTGGACCATGCGCGGCGCGATCTTCGACAATCTCATCGCCGGATTGCCGGACGGGTTTGACTGCCATGCCCCCGACCTGCCGGGGCATGGCGACCAGGCCGCGGCTGAGCCCTCGCTTGCCGCTGCGGCGCAAACGCTGTCCGCCTTGCTGGAGGCCCGCGATCTCAACGATGTTGTTCTGGTCGGCTGGTCGATGGGCGCCGCGGTCGCATGGCGCTACATCGAACGCTTCGGCGCCAGCCGGATTGCAGGTCTGATGACGGTCGACATGAGCCCGAAGCTCGCCTGCGAACCGGATTGGCCACATGGGCTGATCGGGCAGGGCGAGGATGATCTCAGCCTCACCACACAGCGGATGATCGCGGACTGGCGCGGCATGGCGGAGGCGATCGCGACCACCATGTTCGGCCAGCGCGATGGCGCGCCCGGCTACAGCCGGCAGGCCGCGCTCAACCAGATCCTGGCCAATGATCCGGGAAAAATGATCACCATGTGGAATGCGCTGGCCGGCATGGACAAGCGGCCGGTGATCGCACGGCTCACCTGCCCCTTGCTTGCGGCCTGCGGCGCGCTCAGCCGGGTCTATCCGGGGTCAACCGCACAATGGCTGGCCGCAACCGCCCCGCGCGGTCAGATGCATGTGTTTGAGGCTTCCGGCCATTCGCCGCATCTGGAGGAACCAGAGGCTTTCGCCGCCAGGCTCGTTGAATTCGCCAACGCTCTTTAAAGGCGAAGTACCGGATCCATAATGCATAAATAATTATGCCGACGTTTTCCTGAACTTGACCAGCGAGCGGCCTTCGCAGATCAGCACGCCATGGGCGTCGGTGCAGGTCGACCAGAGATCGACCAGATGCTTGTCGGGGCGAAGCCTGGTGATCTCAACTCGCGCGGTCAGTTCGGACTGTGCCGGCGCTGGCGCCAGGAAGCTGAGTTCCTGCTTGAGATAATTGGTGCCCGGACCCGGCAGTTTCACGCCGAGCAGATAGGAAAACAGCGCCGCGATCAGTGGCTCCGGAACGGTGGTGGGAACATCCGTGCCACTGAGTTTGGCGAAATCCTCGAGATCGGCCCGGCTGAAGCTGCGGCTGACGGTTGCCGACTGTCCGACGTCCATCACGCGACCTCCGTTTCGCCGACGAGAAGCTCGGCGCCGTCGGCGGACCGGATCGCCTGCACCGACAGCACTCCCGGACAGTCGCCGCTGATGACAAGATCGACCGCTTCGCCGGTGTAGCAGGGGTTGGGAAACATCATCGACTGGGCCGTTTGCGAGACCTCGGGGTGCGAGGCCGTCAGCAATCCCCACAGCTTGGTATAGATCAGCATACCGTGGCTGACCGTGCGCCCGAAGGCTGTCCGGGCCGAGAATTCCGGATCGACATGGATCGGATTGTCATCGCCGGAAATGCGGGCGAACAGGTCGAATTCATGCTGGGCCGGCGTCCACACGGCAGAGAGTTCAATTTTCATGGCAGCATCGACCTCAATTCAGGTTTGCGGACCTTTCCGGCAGCGGTGCGCGGGAAATCCTGCACCAGCGTGATCCTGACCGGCACCTTGTAGGCAGCCATGCGTTGCCGGCTCCAGCTCTTGAGCTCCACCGGGTCGATGGTGGCGCCCGGACGGGCAATGATGAAGGCCGCGCCCACTTCGCCCCATTTGGCGTCAGCCATGCTGATGACGGCTGATTCGAGCACATCGGCATGCTCGTTGAGCACGCGCTCGACTTCGGCAGGATAGACGTTCTCGCCGCCGGAAATGTACATGTCCTTGATCCGGTCGATGATGAAGATGTAGCCATCCTCGTCGCGCCGTCCGACATCGCCGGTCCTGAGCCAGCCATCATCGGTGAAGGCGTCGCGCGTGGCCTTGTCGTTCAGGTAATAGCCCGGCGTGATGTTGGGGCCCCTGAGCTGGATCTCGCCGGCCCCCGGCTCCCCCGCAGCAACCTCGTCAAGCCGCATCTCGGTCAGCATCTGCGCCCGGCCGACGGAACCGATTTTCCTCTCGGCGTTTTCCGGGTCCATCAGGAACACGGTCGGCCCGGTTTCGGTCATGCCGAAACCGTTGAGAACCTTGGCGCCATGCCCTGCGAAAAACCGGATCAGCGGTTCCGGCAAAGGCGCGCCGCCGCAGCCGCAGCGAACCGAGCCCCACTCGATCTCGCCGACATCGGGCAAAAGGCTGAAGGCCTGATAGATTGCCGGAACACCGAAGAACTGCGTCACCTTGCCTTGCCTGAGCAGTTGAAAAATCTGATCCGGTTCAAATTTCGGCAGAACCGTCGAACATCCGCCCAGGAGAAACAACGGCAAAGTGTAGAGATTGATGCCGGCGGTGTGAAACAGCGGCAGGAAATTGACGGACCGGTCGTCCGCCGTCATCCGCGTGGCCTGGGAAATATTGACCGCATTGGCCCAGGCCATCCGCGCTGTCTGGATCACCGCCTTTGGCCGGCCTGTGGTTCCCGAGGTGAACAGCAGATACCAGGGCTGGTTCGGGAGAACCTCGACGACGGGCGCTGCCGCTCCCGCTTCGATCCATCCAGCAAGATCGGTCTCGAAACCGAAAAGTGGCATGCCACTGGATCGCGCCACCTCTCCGGCAAGTTTTTCCTGGGACGCATCATGAACCAGCGCCCTGGCGCCGACTGGTTCAAGCGTTTCGATCAATTCGGGCGACGGCTGCCGCCAGTTGAGCGGGCAGAGAATAATCCCGGTCTTCTGGCAGGCAAACAGCGTGATGAAGAACTCGACCCGGTTCAGGCACAGGATCGCCAGGCGATCGCCACCCCGCAGGCCTGCCTGTCCGAGACCGGCTGCCACCGCGTTCGCGGCGATGTTGATGTCTGAAAACCGCCATTCCCGCCCGCTGCCCGCATCGACAAATGCGATCGCGTCCGGAGAGATCTCGGCCCGCTTGGCCGCCATGTCGGGAATTGTGTCAAACATCGACCGTGCCTCCAATGCGTTCGAGAAACCGTGCCATGCCGAGAGCCGTGCCGGGCTGGATGATCCGGTCGAGAAATGCCGCGGTCTCGGCCTCCAGCCGCGTATTGATCCGCGCACGGCTGGCCTCGTCCCAGATCAGCGCCTTGATCGCCAGCCGGGCGCCGATGTCCCCGTTCGCCGCAAGCTCGGCAGCCATCGCCTCGGGCGTGTCAGAAATGGCGGTCGCCAGACCTGCCTCGCACAAGGCAGCGGCAGACAACCGCCGGTCCGACTGCAGCCATTCGAGCGCCCGCCCCGCGCCGATGCGTTCGCGCAGCAGCGCAGTCCAGCCGCCGTCCGGGGCGAAGCCGACC
>LADQ01000055.1 GCA_000961635.1 Hoeflea sp. BRH_c9
AGCGCCAGGGGCCGCGAGCCTCCGGCATCGCCAAGCGCCCTCCCGCGGTGCGCCTGATACGACTGGGCCTCCTGCGCACGGGTGCGCGCAGTGAGAATATCCGTCGCGATCTGCAGCCTCGAGAGACTCATGGTCGATCCATATTGTTCCTGTTATGTTCCATTTAACGCCAGAGTCGCGGCGGGAGTCAATGTGCTGATTTTAGGGGATGACGACCATGGTGTCGCAGACGATGCAGGCGCCCGGCCTAGCCATGGACGATCAGAATTCCGAGACCGGGCGCATGCAGCAACACTGCAGCTTTGAAATGAAGCATGTGCGCTATCATTCAAATGTATGCATTCGTGAGTGGCAAGTCCGGTCCGATTGCTGCACACTTGATCACTGACGGCAAACCAACTGCCGCAGAACCTCATTGGTTAAGCGATGAGAAGGAGGAAACAATGTGCAAGATATTCGCCGGACAGGATCCATCACGCTATGAGCAGATCACGCGCCGGCTCCGGCTAAACGGCCAAAGCACGTCCATTCGTCTTGAGCGGACGTTCTGGGACATCATGGACGAACTCGCGGAAGCCCAGGGCATGACCACGCCGGGATTCATGTCGAAGCTGCATTCCGAGGTGCTGGAGTTGCACGGGGAGCCCAAGAATTTTGCTTCGCTGTTGCGCTGTTGCTGCCTGGTTCACCTTGAAACCAGCGGCGTTGGACCCGAGCGGCTGATGGCCGCGGAGTAAAAAACAGCCGTAGTATACAACTACTACCCCGCCTTCCGGCAGGACATCCAAACTCGGCTTACAAGTTCGGGACCAATCGGGAGGAACCATGGCCAAGGCCATTCACAGCATGATCCGCGTGCTCGACGAGGCACGCTCGGTCGAATTCTATCAAGAAGCCTTCGGCCTGAAGATCGCCGACCGGCTCGATTTCGACAGCTTCACCCTGATTTATCTCAGCAATGGGGAAACAGAATTTGAGCTGGAGCTGACGGTCAACAAAGACCGCGCCACCGCTTACGAGCTGGGCGACGGCTATGGGCACCTGGCGTTTTCAGTCGAAGACGTCAACAGCGAACATGCGCGCCTGACCGCGCTCGGCCTCAAGCCTCGCAAGCTCGTTGATTTCGCGCCCGCCGGCACAGTGATCGCCCGCTTCTTTTTCATAGCCGATCCGGATGGATACCAGATCGAGGTGCTCCAGCGCGCCGGCCGATATCTGTAGCTGCGGCATGGCCAAGCCGGGAGGGAGCCGGCCTGGCCATGCCAGAATACCACCAAGGGAGGAAAATCATGACAGTTCAAACCAAGCGGCAAGGGATGACGCGCCGCCAGCTGTTGTCGCGAACGGTTGCGGCCGGAGCGACATTTGTCGTCGGTTCCGGTTTTATCGCCGGGGCCGACGCGGCCTGGGCAATGGAAACCACAGCGCTCAAGCCGGAATCGATGGCGACGCTGATCCAGATGGCGCGCGATATCTATCCGCATGACCATGTCGCCGACGAATTCTATGCCATCGCGGTCAAGGGTTACGACACTGCCGAGACCGCGCCGGACATCGAAGCCGGCATCGCGGCCCTGGATGCGGCGGCCCGCGGCAAGGGACACGCCTCCTACCTCGACACCGGCTGGGAGCGGGACCGCGTCGACATCCTTCGCGCCATGGAAGACAGCGCCTTCTTCCAGCGCATTCGCGGCGGCCTGGTCACAGGCCTCTACAACCAGAAAGCCGTCTGGCCGCTGTTTGGCTATGAGGGTGAGAGTTTCAGCCAGGGCGGTTACATCGACCGCGGCTTCAACGACATCAATTGGCTCTGAGGGGAGGCGTCGGACATGGTTGCGAAGTTTGAACTTAATGACGACTCGGTCGTCGTGATCATCGGCACCGGCGCCGGCGGCGGCGTGCTGGCCAACGAACTGGCCCAGAAGGGCGTCAAAGTGGTCGCCCTGGAGGCCGGCGGACGGTATCTGCCGGACGACTATATCAATGACGAATGGGACAGCTTCGGCCAGCTGGCCTGGCTGGACGCCCGCTCGACCTCCGGCGACTGGCGGGTCGCCAGGGACTTCTCCGGACTGCCTGCCTGGATCGTCAAGGCGGTCGGTGGAACCACCACCCACTGGGCCGGCGCGTCGCTGCGCTTCCAGCCGCATGAGTTCAAGGCGAAGACGACCTATGGCGATGTTCAGGGCGCCAATCTGCTCGACTGGCCAATCGACCTGACGGAAATGGAACCCTGGTACGAAAAGGCCGAGACGAAGCTCGGCGTAACCCGCACCGGTGATCGCACCGGCCTGCCCGGCAACAACAACTTCAAGGTGTTCGAAGCCGGAGCCAAAGCCTTGGGCTACAAGGACGTCCATACCGGCCGCATGGCGATCAACTCCGCCGAATATGATGACCGCATGGCCTGCCAGCAAACCGGGTTCTGCTTCCAGGGCTGCAAATGGGGCGCCAAATGGTCGGCGGCCTATACCGACATCCCGCGCGGCGAAGCCACGGGCAATCTGGAAGTCCGCGAGCGCGCGCATGTGCTCAAGATCGAGCATGACGACGGCGGCAAGGTGACGGGCGTGCTTTACGCCGACAAGGACGGAAATCAGCATCTGCAAAAGGCGAGAATCGTCTGCGTCGCAGGCAATTCGATCGAAAGCCCGCGGCTGCTGCTCAATTCCGCCTCCGCCATGTTCCCGGACGGGCTCGCCAACTCGTCGGGACAGGTCGGCCGCAATTACATGCGGCACATGACCGGATCGGTCTATGCGGTGTTTGACAAGCCGGTCAGGATGTGGCGCGGCACGACCATGGCCGGGATCATCCAGGACGAAGCACGCCATGACCCGTCACGCGGTTTTGTCGGCGGGTACGAGCTCGAGACCTTGGCGCTGGGCCTGCCGTTCATGGCCGCCTTCCTTGATCCGGGCGGATGGGGCCGGGAGTTCACCACAGCGCTTGATTCCTACGAGAACATGGCCGGGATGTGGATCGTCGGCGAGGACATGCCGCAGGAAACCAACCGGATCACGCTCAACCATGACCTGAAAGACCAGCATGGCTTGCCGGCGCCGAATGTTCATTTCGATGATCACCCCAACGACAAGGCGATGCGTGCGCATGCCTACAAGCAGGGCATGGCAATCTATGACGCGGTTGGCGCCACGCGGGCATTTCCGACCCCGCCCTACCCGTCGACCCACAATCTGGGAACCAACCGGATGTCGGAGAAGGCGCGCGACGGCGTGGTCAACAAATGGGGCCAGACCCATGACATCGCCAATCTGTTCGTCTCGGACGGATCGCAGTTCACCACCGGCGCCTCGGAAAACCCGACGCTGACAATCGTCGCGCTGGCCATCCGCCAGGCCGATCACATCGCCCGGGAAATGAGCGCAGGCAACCTCTAAAACTCCCGCTCCAGACTCAGTCAACGGCGCCTTTCGGGGCGCCGTTTTCGCATGTCCAGCCGAATGTGCCCATTATAGAGCACCTTAGCCGGGTGTACCTACATCACCGCGCCCATTTGCCAGGGCACGAATTCGGCGCCGCCGAAGCCCAGTTCCTCGCTCTTGGTCTGCTCGCCGGAGGCGACGCGCAGGAACAGTTCGAAAATCTCGCGGCCCTTGGCCTCGAGGCTGACGCCCTCGGTGATGATGTCGCCGCAATTGATGTCCATGTCCTCGGACATGCGCCCATACATTTCCGAATTGGTGGCGAGCTTGATGCAGGGCGTCGGCTTGTAGCCCGACACCGAACCGCGGCCGGTGGTAAAGACAATGAGGTTGGAGCCCGAGGCGATCTGGCCGGTCACCGAACAGGGATCGTAGCCGGGTGAGTCCATGAACACGAAACCGCGCTCGGTCACCGGCTCGGCGAATTTGTAGACCTGGGTCAATGGCGCCGTGCCGCCCTTGGCCACCGCACCCAGCGATTTCTCCAAAATGGTGGTCAGGCCGCCCTTCTTGTTGCCGGGCGAGGGATTGTTGTCCATCTCGCCGCCATTGCGGGCGGCGTAGTCCTCCCACCAGCGGATGCGCTCGACGATCTTGGCGCCGACCTCGGGGGTGACCGCGCGGCGGGTGAGCAGATGCTCGGCGCCATAGATTTCCGAGGTTTCCGACAGGATGGTGGTGCCGCCATGGGCGACCAGCAGATCGGACGCCGCACCCAGCGCCGGATTGGCGGTGATGCCGGAATAACCGTCCGATCCGCCGCACTGCATGCCGATCATCAGATGTTCCAGACCCGCCGGCGCGCGGGTGACTTTGTTGGCGACGGCGGCCATTTCCCTGAGCTCCGCCACGCCGCGTTCGATCGACCTGCGGGTGCCGCCCGACTGCTGGATGGTCATGTAGCGGATATTGCCGTCCGCCCGCATCCGGCCGCGGCCGACCAGATCCGGGATCTGCATGACCTCGCAGCCCAGCCCCAACAGCAGGATGCCGGCGAAATTCGGATTGCGGGCATAGCCCTGCAGGGTGCGAAAAAGCGTCTCGTAGCCCTCGTCCTTGCCCGACATGCCGCAGCCGGTGCCATGCACGATCGGCACGACGCCGTCGACATTCTCGAATTCGTCGAGCCAGCCCTGTTTTTCCACCGCCTCGGCAATGAAGCGGGCCACCGATCCCGAACAGTTCACCGAGGTGAGAATGCCCAAATAATTGCGGGTGCCGACGCCGCCATCGGCGCGGTGATAGCCCAAGAAATGGCGTGTTTCGGTGGGGACCGGAAGCGGATGGACCTCGGTTGAAAACTCCTGCGCCTCGGCGTGGCCGCCCATGCCGAGATTGTGCACATGGACATGTTCGCCGGCGGCGATGGCGCAGGTCGCCACCCCGATGGTCTGGCCGTAACGCAGAACCTTCTCCCCTTCGGCAATCGGGCGAGTGGCGATCTTGTGTCCTCGCGCCACCGCCTGGGCAAGCGGCACGTCGAGGCCCGGCACCACGGCGCCCGGGGCCAGATCCTTGAGCGCAATGATCACGTTGTCCTGCGGGTTGAGGCGAATGGTCTGGTTCATCTCGGTTGTCATGATCGGGGAAACTCTCCAACAGGCGCGTCGTCGCGCATCAAACCCTCTGCCTTCAATTCCGCCCACAGGGTGCGCGGAATCTCGGCCATTGCGGCAACATAATTGGCTTCCATCTCGGCCACGCCCTGCCCGCCGGGAATGACCGAGACGATGGCCGGATGGCGGAGCGGAAACTGGAAGGCGGCGTCGACCATGCGCACGCCGTGGCGCTGGCAGACGGCTTCGATCCGCGCCACCCGATCAAGGATTGCCTGCGGCGCGGGGTCATAATTGTAAAAGGCGCCCGGCTTCGGTCCGGTGGCAAGAATGCCGGAATTGTAGGGACCGCCAATGACGATGCCGATGCCGCGCTGTCCGGCCAGCGGCAGGAAGCTCTCGAGCGCCTCCTGTTCCAGCAGCGTGTAGCGGCCGGCCAGCAGGAACAGGTCGAAATCGCCGCGCTCCGTGAGCCATTGGCAGGCCTGCCATTCATTGACGCCGGCGCCGAACGCCTTGATCACGCCGTGCTCGCGCAGGGAGACAAGCGCCCTGTAGCCGCCCGCCATCAATTCCTCGAGCCGGGCGTCGCGCGCGGCCGCGCTGCCATGGGTGAAGACGTCGAGATCATGGGCATACAAGATATCGATGCTGTCGACGCCCAACCGTTCCAGCGAGAATTCGAACGACCGCATGACGCCGTCATAGCTGTAGTCGTAGATTTCCCTGCGCGCCGGCACCTCGAAGAACTTGCCCTCGCCGGTGCGGGTCTCGCCCTCTTCGCAGCGCCGCAACAGCCGCCCGATCTTGGTCGACAGCACATAGTCGCCGCGCGGCTTGCCGCGCAGGAAGCGGTTGAGCCGGGTTTCGGCGAGGCCTAGCCCATAGAGCGGCGCGGTGTCGAAATAGCGCACGCCGAGATCCCAGGCCCGGCTGAGAACCGCCTGCGCCTCGTCATCGCTGATGGCGCGGTAGAGATTGCCCAAGGGCGCCGTGCCAAATCCGAGCTCGGTGAATGTCAGCCCGCCATTCCCGATCCGGTCCCAATGTCGCGTCTTTACTTGCATCCTCGCCTCCCTGCGTAGCCGGCAAGCTAATCCATCTTGAACAAAACCGCATCCCCCGGATGCAGGCTGGCCGATCAAATTGTCACACTTTATTCTGGCAGGAGCGGGATTGGGCTTGAATGACGCCGCGTCCGGTTGCACGATTGAGCCAACGCGGCGGCGCAAGGCGCAGCGGTGAACCATGCAGCGATGAACCATAATGAGGAGGCCGGATGCTCAAGGGACTGGATCCACGACTGACGGCGGACGTGCTGTACGCGCTTCGCGCCATGGGCCATGGCGACATGCTGATTCTGGCCGACAGCAATTTTCCGGCTGAATCGCTTGCCCGGCAAACCGTGGTCGGCGATCTGCTCAGGATGGACAATCTGACCTCGGCCCAAGCAGCCGAAGCGGTGTTGTCGGTGCTGCCGCTCGATACATTCGTTGATGATTTCGCGGCCCGCATGGAAATCGTCGGCAAGCCGGATGAAATCGCGCCGGTGCAGGCGGAAGTGCAGGCCATGATCGATGCGGCGGAAGGCAAATCGCGGCCGATGATCGGCATTGAGCGCTTCGCCTTCTATGAGGTGGCAAAACAGGCTTTCGCGGTGATCCAGACCGGCGAACGGCGTTTTTACGGCTGCTTCATGTTCCGCAAGGGCGTCATCGCGCCAGACGCTTAAGGACTGCCCGGCTCCCACGCGTTGCAATGCGGCGGCGGCATCTTGAAAAAATGCCCAAAAACGCTCAGGAACCTGCTGGCATCGATTTGGCGGCCTTGCGTCCGCGCTTTGGAGTATCGGCGATCTCCGGCATGACCGACAGTTCTTTCCATCAGAATGCCCCGGCGGTGGCGGTGTTGCCCTATGGCACACGGATGACATTGCGGCTCGCCGGGGTGCCGCTCGATGACTTGCACTGGCCCACAGGCCGGCCCGAGCGGCTCATGCGCGGCACGATCGCCGATATGGGACCAGAGGATCATTTGCTGGTCTATCTCAACTCGCGGCTGCTCTATATGCCGCGCCCCGGCGTCCGCGCGCGGGTCTCGGTTCTGGTGGTCGAACCGCAGGCGGTGCATGGCCGCAAGTTTGCCTGGCTGAAACTGCTGTGGCGCCGCTTTCATCTGGTTCTGAGTTCCAATACCGGAATTCTGGCGACCGTGCCAAACAGCGCTCGCTTTCTGTTCGGTTCGACATGGGTGCCGGAGTGGCGGACCCTGAAGATTGAGAAAACCCGCCTGGTTTCGCTGATCGCATCGGCGAAGAACCATTATCCAGGGCACAAATTGCGGCACCAGGTGGTTGCCTGGGCGCGCGACAACGGCGCCGATGTGGACATTCTCGGGCGCGGCTATGCGCCGTTCGAAAAGAAATCCGACGGACTGGCGCCCTATCGCTATTCGGTCATCATCGAGAATGTGCGCGAACCGGGCTATATCACCGAGAAGCTGATCGATTGCCTGTTGTGCGAGACCGTTCCGATCTACTGGGGCGATCCGGACATCGGCGATGTTTTCGACCCGCGCGGCATGATTGTCGCAGATGATCTTGCAGCCATCACCGCCGCCATCGAACGGCTGTCAGAGGATGATTATCAGGCGAGACTTGAATTTGTCCGGCTAAACAGGGACAAGGCGTCACGCTACGCTGATAATGAAAAGGCTGCCGCCCGCATCGTCATGCGGGAAAGCGCCCGAAGCAGGAAGACCGCATCATGACTGAGGACACTTCACGGAAAAAAGCCCTGATCACCGGCGTGACGGGACAGGATGGCGCCTATCTGTCCGAGTTCCTGCTCGCCAAGGGTTATGAGGTGCATGGCATCAAGCGGCGGACCTCGCTGTTCAACACGGCGCGCATCGATCATCTGTTCGACGGTGAATATGGCCGGTCAGGCCAGTTCGTGCTGCATCATGGCGACATGACCGATTCCTCGTCGCTGACGCATATCCTGCAGCAGACCAAGCCGGATGAGGTCTACAATCTCGCCGCCCAGAGCCATGTCGCCGTCAGTTTCGAGGAGCCCGAATACACCGCCAATTCCGATGCGCTCGGCACGCTGCGGCTGCTTGAGGCGATCCGGATTCTCGGGCTGAAGGACAAGAGCCGGTTCTATCAGGCCTCGACCTCCGAGCTCTACGGGCTGGTTCAGGAAACGCCGCAGACCGAGCGGACGCCGTTTTACCCGCGCTCGCCCTATGGCGTGGCCAAGCTCTACGCTTACTGGATCACCATCAATTATCGCGAAGCCTACGGGCTCTATGCCTGCAACGGCATTCTGTTCAACCATGAAAGCCCGCTGCGCGGCGAGACCTTCGTCACCCGCAAGATCACCCGCGCGCTGGCGCGGATCAAGCTCGGCCAGCAGGATGTGCTCAAGCTCGGCAATCTCAATGCCCTGCGCGACTGGGGCCATGCCCGCGACTATGTCGAGATGCAGTGGCTGATGCTGCAGCAGGACGCGCCGGATGATTTCGTCATCGCCACTGGCGTTCAGTATTCGGTGCGCGATTTCGTGCTGGCGGCGGCCGACGCGCTCGGCATGACGATCCATTTCGAAGGCGAAGGCGTCGACGAAATCGGCCGCGACGCATCCGGCAAGGTGATCGTCCGCGTCGATCCGCGCTATTTTCGTCCGACCGAGGTCGAGACGCTTTTGGGCGACGCCTCCAAGGCCAAGCAAAAACTTGGCTGGACCCCGCAGACCTCGTTTGCCGATCTCGTCGCCGAAATGGCTGAGGCCGATCTTGCCGAGGCCAAGCGGCATGGCTGACACCACCTGCCTGTCCGCGACGGGCGCGGCGCGATGAAGATCCTGCTGACAGGTGGCAACGGCATGGTCGGTCGCAATATCAGAGATCATGCCGGGGCCGGCCGGCACGAGCTGATCGCGCCACCGAGCCGCGAGCTTGATCTCACCGACGGGCCGGCGACCGAAGCCTATGTCGCCAATGTGAAACCGGACATGATCATCCATGCCGCAGGCAGGGTCGGCGGCATTCAGGCCAACATCGCCCACCCGGTCGAGTTCCTGGTCGAAAATCTCGACATGGGACGCAACATCGTCATGGCCGCCCGCAAGGCCGGGATCCCGCGGCTCATCAATATCGGCAGCTCCTGCATGTATCCGCGCGCGGCGCCCAATCCGCTTGAGGAAACATCGGTGCTGACCGGCGAACTGGAGCCCACCAATGAGGGCTATGCGCTGGCCAAGGTGCTGACGGCGCGGCTGTGTGACTATGTCCGCCGGTCAAGCCCGGAGTTGGCCTACAAGACGCTGATCCCGTGCAACATTTTCGGCCTCCACGACAAGTTCGATCCCACTGTATCGCACCTGCTGCCCGCCATCATTCGCAAGGTCGATGAGGCAAAGCGAACCGGCGCGAAGAGCGTCGAGATCTGGGGCAGTGGCGAGGCGCGCCGGGAGTTCATGTTTGCCTCGGATCTGGCCGACGGCATCTGGACTGCTGTCGATCGGTTTGACGATCTGCCGGGCATGATGAACATGGGCGTCGGCCGCGATCACTCCATCAATGACTATTATGCAGCGGTGGCCCGGGTGATCGGCTGGCAGGGCGGTTTCAGCCATGATCTGAGCAAGCCGGTCGGCATGCAACAGAAGCTGGTCTCGGTCGCGCTGCAGCGCCAGTTCGGCTGGATGCCCTCAACCTCTCTCGATGAGGCGATCGCCCAGACCTATGCCCATTTCCGCGCATTGCCGACAGCGGCCGAGGAGACCCATCCGTGACAGAAAAAGCGTTTCCGCTGGCCACCAGCTCATGGGACGAAAAGGAATATGCGGCAATCGACCGCGTGGTCAAATCCGGCTTCTTCTCGATGGGCAAGGAAGTCGCGGCGTTCGAGAAACTGTTCGCCGAACAGCTCGGCGCGCCTTATGCGGTGATGTCGAATTCGGGATCGTCGGCCAACTTGCTGTTTGTCGCGGCGCTTCGCTATCACTCGCGCTATCATCTGGCGCCCGGCGACGAGGTGATCGTGCCGGCGGTGTCGTGGAGCACCACCTATTACCCGCTGTACCAGTATGGGCTGCGGCTGAAATTCGTCGACATCGATTTCGACACGCTGAACTTCGATCTCGTCCAGTTGGAAGCCGCGGTGACCGACAAGACCAAGGCGATCCTGGCGGTCAATCTGCTCGGCAATCCGAATGATTTTGATCGGATCAAGGCGATCATCGGCGGCCGCGACATCATCTTGCTGGAAGACAATTGCGAGTCCCTCGGCGCGACATTCAACGGGCGGCAAGCCGGCACATTCGGGCTGGCGGGCAGCTATTCGGCGTTTTTCTCGCACCATATTTCGACCATGGAGGGCGGCGTCACCGTCACCGGTGACGAGGAGCTGTTTCACATCATGCTGAGCCTTCGGGCGCATGGCTGGACCCGCAACCTGCCCGATCCCAATCATGTCACCGGGGCCAAGGGGTCCGATCCGTTCGAGGAGGCGTTCCGCTTCGTGCTGCCGGGCTACAATCTCAGGCCGCTGGAAATGAGCGGGGCGATCGGCATCGAGCAGATGGCCAAGCTGCCGATGATCGTGGAAAACCGCCGCAAAAACGCAGAGCTGTTCAAAGAGGTGATGGCGGGCTTTCAGCAGATCCGCATCCAGCGCGAGACCGGCGAGAGCAGCTGGTTTGGTTTCTCGATGATCATCGATCCCGACTGCGGCGTGAGCCGCAAGGAGCTGGTCGCCTGTTTCGAGCGCCACGGCATTGAGGCGCGTCCGATCGTGGCCGGCAATTTCGCCAAGAATGAAGTGGTGACGCGCTATATGGACCACGAGATCCATGGCGGGCTGCCCAATGCCGAACTGGCCGACAGCAACGGGCTGTTCATCGGCAATCATCATTACCCGCTTGATGCGCCGATGGAGCAGCTTGCCGCGGCGCTGAAGGCAGCCTTCCGCCAGGACTGAACCGGTATTGCGTTGTCAGGCCAACCTGATCCAGCTTTCCGGCCAGATATCCTCGTTGACCATTTTGGGGTTGGCGAACCAGCGGTCGGGAGAGACAACGATCTTGTCCGCCGACGGGTTGAGCCAGGCGCCCCACCAGGAGAACGAAGAGTTGGCGATGATGTGATGCCGGCAGGCGCTCATCAGCCGCAGATCCTCGTAATTGTGGTCTGAGTCATTGTGATCCATCACCCGCATCTCATGGGGCAGGACAAGGTTCTCGCGCACCCAGGCCGGATCGTCGGAGAAGGCATAGACAACCGGTTTCTCAGTCATTCTTTCGGCGATCAGGGCGACCGCCCGGGCGTAATAGTCCATCGTGCAGGTGCCGTGGGTGGCATTGGTGCGCGGATCAATCACATAGTCGCCGCGGCGAATATGCAGCGAGACCGCGGGCGAGGCGGCCAGTTCGGCAAGGATCGCCCGGTTCACCGGGTCCGGCGGGGTCCCGATCGTAAAATCCCGCCTGATTGTCGCCTCCACATCCTGAAAATAGCGTTCGCTCTGCCAGTAGCCTTTGAGATAGACGCCGTCGCCGAGATCAGCAAAACCGGCATTGTAGCCCAGGCCGTTCTCCCGGACCCATTGCGGCTTGAGCCTCAAGCCGCGCCAGATCAGATAGCGCAATGGCGCTTGCTTTCGGTCGGGCGGAAGTTCCGCGGCCACGCCTTGCCGGGCAGCGATGGCGAAGTGATCCAGGCCAAGCCCGAACTGGGTCGTGCCGTCGAAATCCCGCGTGTCGAGAACCAGATCGGCGCCATGGCGCAGCGCCAGCGCCCGGCCGGCGGCATATTGAAACATCTGGTTGCCCAGACCGCCATTGATGTGGGTGATGATCATGGCACTCTTCGCTTTCAGGCGGGTTCATTCGATCGGATTCGGCAACCGGATTCTAGGTCTTGAACATCAACCTTGCCGACGCCCAGGCGTATCTCAACGCATTTTTCGGGTAAAACCCGCAGTGCCTCAAAATAACCTGGTGCCGTTCCCTGGAAGACGCGGCTTTCTGTGACGTGGATATGCTTCCATCTCCCATGTTCAATGTCGAAATGATCGGGGACGGCAAAATTCTGGAGTGGTTGTTGGCGATCATCCTAAAATAGAAATCGAGATCCATGGCATATCTGAGCCCGGCATCCATGCGGAGCTTTTTCAGCACAGGAGCGCGGACAAAGAAATTCTGCAGTCCGGCGATGGTGCCATGCCGGCGGAGCAGTTTCTTGCTGAACGACGGCAGCGGCACATGCAGGCGAACCAGGCCGTGGCCGTCATAGAAATAGGAACGGCAGTAAACCGCGTCGATGAAGGGATATTCCTCAAACAGATCGGAAACCCCCGACAGCGCGCCTTGCCTCAAAATATCATCCGACCCCAGATAACCGCAGATGGCATCGTCGTCGACCAAGTCCGCGCCAATGTTGATGGCGTCGGAAATGCCGCTGTCGCTTGTTGTGTTCCAGATGACATCTTCGCGCTGTCCGGCAAACTCCGATAATATCGCGTGGGACTTGTCCGTGGATTTTCCATCGACCACGATCAGTTTCTTGTCGGAATGGTCCTGGACCGCAAAGCCGTCCAAGGCGGACCCGAGGTATTTTTCGCCATTGTAGTTTGGCATTATCATGCAGATCTGCATTCCGCCGGCCCACCTTCTTCATTTTGTTCAAGCAGTTTGAATGGCGCAGGAATGTCAAACAAGCCCCTGCCCGGCAAGTGCGAAATCCGCCGGTTCATCCCCGCCCCGTGGGATAGACCCGGAACCAATGTTGGGCCAGACGGGTTTTCACTTCGCAGATGTCTCGATCTGCCGATCGATCAGTTTATGTTCCCATTCCAGCGCATGGCGGATGATTGTCTCGAGATTGTCCAGTTCGGGCGACCACCCCAACTTGGTGCGGGCAAACGTCGAATCGGCCACGATCATCGCCGCGTCACCTGGCCGGCGCGGCGCCTGGGTTACCTTGAAATCCACTCCCGACACCGCCTTGACGGCATCGACCACCTGGCGGACCGAGTAACCGCTGCCGTAACCGCAATTGGCCACGACCGATGGCCCGCCGGCCCTCAAGTGGCGCAGCGCGCAATAATGCGCGTCGGCGAGATCGGTGACATGAATATAGTCGCGCACGCAGGTGCCGTCCGGGGTCTCGAAATCATCGCCGAAAATCTGCAGCCCGTCGCGTTTGCCGGTTGCCGCTTCAGCGGCGATCTTGATGAGATGGGTCGAGACTCCGGACGATTGACCCGCGCGCATCAGCGGATCGGCGCCAGCCACATTGAAGTAACGCAGCGCCGCGTAGCGGAACGCCGGATTGCTGGCGGCGAAATCGCGCAGCATCCACTCGGTCACCAGCTTGGATGTTCCATAGGGCGATTCCGGCGCGCTAGGAGCAGTTTCGGTGACCGGCTCCAGCCCCGGGGCCCCATAGACCGCGGCACTTGAGGAATAGATGAAGTGAGCGGTCTGCTTGCCGGCGGCGTAGTCGATCAGCTCGAGCGTTTTGCAGCTGTTTTCGCGGTAGTATTTGAGCGGCAGGTCCACTGATTCCGAGACCACGATTGAGCCTGAAAAATGCAGTATCGAGCCGATGTCATGCTCTGAATATATCGCATCGAGGATGCTGCGATCGGCCATGTCGCCGCGAAACAGCGGCACCTGCGCCGGAACCGCCCATTCCTGGCCGGTTGAAAAATCATCGATGACCACGACGTCCTCATTCTCATCCAGCAGTTTGAGGACCATATGGCCGCCAATATAGCCGGCGCCGCCCGTGACCAGTACCGCCATTGCTATTCTCCAGCCTGACTTGCGAATTTCGCCGAGCAGGCCCGGATTCGGCGGCGATAGATGAAGCGGTTGATTTCGCGCGAGACCTTGGCTGAATAGCGCGTTGACGCGGAGATCGTGCTGCCGCCCGACTGGCTTGTGCGATCGCTTACGCCGGGCGGCACCACGCAGCACATGGCCTTGGTTGTGACCCAGCTCAATTGGAGGAAACCGTCGACAGGCCGGTCAATGCGCGCGGTGAGTTCCAGCAACAATTTGGCATGTCCGGCGCTGACGATCTGGGCCGAGGTGCGCAGCGGACCGACTTGTGGCCTGACGACGGAGAACCCGCCCTTGCGGGCGACAACCGCGGACCGGCCCCGGACCGGACGGGTCTGAAACTGAATATAGCCCAGCTCGGCCACATGTTGGCGGGCAAGCCCGAAGGCTTGGGCAAACACCGGCGCATCGATTTCGACATCATCCTCGATGATGAGACCGGCCTCGAGGCCCTTGTCGACAATGGCCTGCCAGGCCCTGCGGTGGCTCAGGAAACAGCCGATCTCGCCGACCGCCATCGTGAAGGGATAGCGCGGCGCGTGCAGGCTTTGGCGCGAATAGACCGCATCTATTTCCTGAGAAGACAGTCCCCGGCCATCGACCGCGTCGATGATTGTGGCTGGCACCGGAGAGGCCGCAAGGATGCGGTCCACCTGCGGCCGCCGCGCCGTCGCGCGCGCCAGATGGATGATGAAGGCCTCGATGCCGCCCGATGTGCTCATGCCACGCCTGCTTGCCGCCACTGCCCTGTCCGGACCATTCCGAGAGGGCGGGCTCGCCCGCTTTTAGACGACAGTGTTCAGGGGCCGCAAGGGGCTGTCCGCAAAGGGATCCCCGGACCTCGCGCTATTTGATCAGCTAGACATAGCGGAAGATGAAGATGGCCCAGAGGATGCAAATGCCGAGCGGCCACCACAGCGGCGTGCCGAAGACATAGAGCCAGGCCATGAAAATGAAGGCGCTGCCCAGAAGCGACAGGAACAGCCGGTCGCCGCGGGTGGTGTCGATGGCGAACAGGCCATGCCGCGGGGCGCCGCCGGGGCTGTAGAATTCCCACATGCCCATCGAGGCGATGGCCGCGGCAATGAACAGGAAAAAGGCGATGGTGGCTCGGGTCCAGGCCATCCAGGTGCCGAGCGGCTCGGTCCACCAGTCTTGAGAGAACATGACAATATCCTGCATCGCGGCAATCCTTGCTGGTCAGACGCGTCCGAGGGCGAAGCCCTTGGCGATATAGTTGCGGACGAAATAGATCACGATCGCGCCGGGGATGATGGTCAAGGTGCCTGCCGCCGCCAGCAGCCCCAGCTCGTAGCCGGAAGAGGACGCGGTCTTGGTCATGGTGGCGGCGATCGGCTTGGCGGCGACTGCCGTCAATGTCTTGGCCAGCAGCAACTCGACCCAGGAGAACATGAAGCAGAAGAAGGCGGCGACGCCGATGCCGGCGGCGATGGTGGGGATGAAGATCCTGACGAAGAACGACGGGAATGAATAGCCGTCGATATAGGCGGTTTCATCGAGCTGCTTGGGCACGCCCGACATGAAGCCTTCGAGGATCCAGACCGCCAGCGGAATGTTGAACAGCGTGTGCGCCAGCGCCACGGCCAGATGGGTGTCGAAAATGCCGATCGCCGAATAGAGCTGGAAGAACGGCAGCGCAAACACGGCGGCCGGCGCCATGCGGTTGGTCAGCAGCCAGAAGAACAGATGCTTGTCGCCGAGGAAGCGGTAGCGCGAGAAGGCATAGGCCGCGGGCAGCGCGACGCAGACCGAGAGCACCGTGTTGATCGACACATAGATCAGCGAATTGACATAGCCCATGTACCAGGTCGGATCGGTGAAGATGACGCGGTAATTGTCGAGCGTGAAGCTCTGCGGAAACAGCGTGAAGGAGCCGAGGATCTCGTTGGTGGTCTTGAACGACATCGAGACCAGCCAGTAGATCGGCAGCATCAGGAACAGGATGTAGACGGTCGGCACGAGCCAGGAAAAGCGTCTCATTGGTTGGCCTCATCATCGCGGGTCATGACGGTGTAGAAGATCCAGCTCATCAGCAGGACCACCAGGAAATAGACCAGCGACATCGCCGCCGCCGGCCCGAGATCGAACTGGCCGAGCGCAATCTTGACCAGGTCGATCGACAACAATGTCGTCGAATTGCCGGGGCCGCCGCCGGTCAGCACCGAGGGCTCGGTGTAGATATTGAAGGAATCCATGAAGCGCAGCAGGATGGCGATGGTCAGCACCCGCTTCATCTTCGGCAGCTGGATGAAGCGGAAGATCGCCCAGGACGAGGCGCCGTCGATCTTGGCGGCCTGGTAATAGGCGTCGGGGATCGACACCAGCCCGGCATAGGCGAGCAGCACCACCAGCGAGGTCCAGTGCCAGACATCCATCAGGATCAGGGTGAACCAGGCGTCGCCGGGCTGGCGGGTGTAATTGTAGTCAAAGCCGAGCGCGTTGAGCGCATTGCCCAGAAGCCCGATCTCCGGCAACGCGAAGATGTTCCACATGGCGCCGACCACATTCCATGGAATGAGCAGCGGCATCGCCATCAGCACCAGGCAGACCGACACCCAGATGCCCTTGCGCGGCATGGCCAAGGCTATGAGCACGCCCAGCGGCACCTCGATCGCCAGAATGGTGAAGGTAAAGGTCAGTTGCCGGCCGAGCGCCGCATGAAAGCGCGGCGAGCGCAGCACATCCTCGAACCAGCTGATCCCGGACCAGAAAAAGACATTGTTGCCGAAGGTTTCCTGCACCGAATAATTGACCACGGTCATCAGCGGCACGATGGCGTTGAAGGCGACCAGCACCAGCACCGGCAGGACGAGGAACCAGGCCTTCTGATTTTCGGTCTTGTTCATGAGGCGCTCCTGCGGCCGGCAAGCCAGCCATCCTGATAGATGCGGGTCTTTTCGGGAATGAATTCGAGCCTGGTGGTCTCCGATGGAATGCTCTCGCCTTCCTTGACCAGCAGCTTGACCGAATGGCCGCCGCATTCGGCCTCGACGATGTTGAAGCGTCCGGCATCACTGACCTTGACCACGCGGGCCTCCAGGCCGGCCCTGGCAAAGCGGACATGCTCGGGACGGACGCCCACTTCGTTGAGGCCGATCCCGGCGCCGGCCTTGTTGGAGGTTTCAAGCGTCTGGCCGGCGAACACCGCCTGCCCGTTCTCGATCCGGCAGGGCAGCACATTCATGCCGGGCGAGCCGATGAAATGGCCGACAAAGGTGTGTTGCGGCTCCTCGAACAGTTCCTCCGGCGTGCCGATCTGGACCACCTCGCCGACATTCATCACCACCACCCGGTCGGCGAAGGTCAGCGCTTCGGTCTGGTCGTGGGTGACGTAGATCATCGTCCGCCTGACCCGCTGGTGCAGTTCCTTGAGCTTGGAGCGCAACTGGAACTTCAGATGCGGGTCGATCACCGTCAGCGGTTCGTCAAACAGAATGGCGTTGACATCGGTGCGCACCAGGCCGCGGCCGAGCGAGATCTTCTGCTTGCCGTCGGCGGTGAGCCCGGCGGCGCGCTTTTTCAGCATGCCCGACAGGTCGGTCATCGCGGCGATTTCGGTGACCCGGCTGTCGACCTCGCTCTCAGGCACGCCGCGATTGCGCAGCGGGAAGGCCAGATTGTCGTAGACGGTCATGGTGTCGTAGACCACCGGGAACTGGAACACCTGGGCGATGTGGCGCTGCTCCGGCGGCAGTTGCGTGACGTCGTGATCGTCAAACAGGATCCGGCCATGGGACGGCACCAGAAGCCCGGAAATGATGTTGAGAAGCGTGGTCTTGCCGCAGCCGGACGGGCCGAGCAGGGCGTAGGCGCCCCCATCATCCCATTCGAGATCAAGCTGCTTGAGCGCCCAGTCGGCGTCCTGTGACGGGTTGGCCATATAGCTGTGGCGGAGGCCTGAGAGCGTGATGCGCGCCATCTCAGCGTCCTCCCGCGGCTTCGCCGCTACGGACCAGACTGCCATCCGGTGCAAAATAGAAACAGGACGCCATGTCGGCGTAAAGCGTGGCTTTTGCGCCGGCTTCGAACGGGTGCACGCCATGCGACAGCGACACCCAGTCGCCGCCAAAGGCATCGAAATGGATCATCGATTCCGAGCCCGAGAGTTCGGCGATCTTGATCGTGCCATCGACCGGAACCGATCCGATGGTCTCGAACGGGGTGACGTGATGGGCACGGATGCCGACGGTGTAGTCGCCATCGGCAAGATCCTCGGGCGCCACCCAGCTCAACGCGCCGCCAGCGGAGATGATGTGGCCGGACTTGACCGCCTTGACGGTGTTGATCGGCGGCTCCGAAAACACCTGGGCTCCGGTCAGGCTTGCGGGTTTGCGGTAGATCTCGCCGGTCGGGCCGAAATCGACGACCCGGCCCTGATGCAACGCCGCGGTGTGGCCGCCAAACAGCAGCGCCTCGGTCGGCTCGGTGGTGGCGTAGACCACCACGCAGTCGCGTTCGCCGAACAGCTTCGGCAGTTCGTCGCGCATTTCCTCGCGCAATTTGAAATCGAGATTGGCCAGCGGCTCGTCAAGCAGGATCAGATCGGACTGCTTGACCAGCGCGCGCGCCATGGCGGTGCGCTGCTGCTGGCCGCCGGAGAGTTCCGATGGCCGCCGGTCGAGCATGGCGGAGATCCGCATCAGCTCGGCCATCGCGCCGACGCGGCGCTTGATTTCGCCTGCATCAACACGCCCGACGCGCAAGGGCGAGGCGATGTTGTCGAACACGCTCATGTTCGGATAATTGATGAACTGCTGGTAGACCATCGACACATTGCGCTTCTGCACCGGCACGCCGGTGACATTGACGCCGCCAAACCAGACCTCGCCCAAAGAGGGTTTTTCCAGCCCCGCCATCAGCTGCATCAAGGTGGTTTTGCCGGCCAATGTGGTGCCAAGCAGAATGTTGAAAGTGCCCGGCTTGAAGACGAGGCTCGTCGGATGAATGTGCAAGTCGGCGCCGACCCGCTTTGTGATGTTTTTCAGTTCCAGCACGGACGCGGTATCCTCATGCCGCCGGGACAGCCGGCAGGCAGTTGCGGGTGAAGACGCCCGGCGCCTGAGCGCCGGGCCTGGTTTGACGAGTTTACACCCGAGGCCTTACTGGTTCCAGCGAGCCACGAGTTCGTCGTAGTCGACGGTCTCGCCCTGCGGCTTCTCGTTTTCGAGCTTGGCCTTCGGTCCGTCTTCCTTGCCGAGCCATTCGGAAGGATCCACCGGATCGTTGAGGCGGGGTCCGCAACCGCCATAGACATTGCCCGCCTCATCGGCGCGCTGCATGCGGGCCATGGTGATGTCCATCTCCTCGGCGAGACGGTCCATCGCCTGCTGCGGCGTGAACGCGCCGGAGTTGACGTCGCCGATCTGCTGCCACCAGATCTGCGCCAGCTTCGGATAGTCCGGCACGTTGATGCCGGTTGGCGACCAGCGCACGCGGTCGGGCGAGCGGTAGAACTCGACCAGGCCGCCGAGATTTTCGGCGCGGGTCGAGAACGAGTCATGCCGCACGGTGGAATCGCGGATGAAGGTCAGGCCGACATGGCTCTTCTTGACGTCGACAGTCTTGGAGACGGCGAACTGGGCATAGAGCCAGGCCGCCTTGGCGCGGTCGGTCGGGGTGGATTTGAGGATCGTCCATGATCCCACGTCCTGGTAGCCGACCTTCTGGCCTTCCTTCCAGTAAGGGCCATGCGGTGACGGCGCCATCCGCCACAACGGCTTGCCGGCGTCATCGACGGTGTTGTTGCCTTCCGATTTCGGCTTGACCATGTCCGCGGTAAACGCTGTGTACCAGAAGATCTGCTGGGCGACATTGCCCTGGCTGAGCGCCGGCAGCGACTGGTAGAAGTCGTAGTCAGCGGCGCCCGGAGGCGCGTATTTGCGCAGCCATTCGTCCCATTTGGCAATGGCGTAGACCGAGGCCGGGCCATTGGTTTCGCCGCCGCGCGACACCGAGGCGCCGGCGGGATTGCAGGAACCCGCTTCCATGCGGATGCCCCATTCGTCGATCGGCACGCCGTTCGGCTCGCCCTTGCTGCCGGTTCCGGCCATCGACAGCCAGGCGTCGGTCATGCGCCAGCCGAGGTCAGGCGCGCGCTTGCCGTAATCCATGTGGCCATAGATCGTGGTGCCGTCGATTTCCTTGACGTCGTTGGAAAAGAAATCGGCGATATCCTCATAGGCCGACCAGTTGACCGGAACGCCGAGATCGTAGCCGTATTTGGCCTTGAAGGCGTCCTTGTTGGCCTGATCGTCGAACCAGTCCTTGCGGAACCAGTAGAGATTGGCGAACTGCTGGTCGGGCAGCTGGTAGAGCTTGCCGTCCGGACCTGTGGTGAACTGGGTGCCCATGAAATCGTCAAGATCGAGGCCGGGATTGGTCACGTCGGCGCCGTCGCCGGCCATGAAGTCGGTCAGATTGACCGCCAGCTGCAGACGCGAATGGGTGCCGATCAAATCGGAATCGTTGACATAGGCGTCATAGAGATTGCGGCCGGTCTGCATCTGCGTCTGCACGGCCTGCACCACTTCGCCTTCGCCGAGGATCTGGTGATTGACCTTGATGCCGGTGATTTCCTCGAATGCCTTGGTCAGCACCGTGGATTCGTAGGTGTGGGTCGGAATGCCTTCCGACAACACGTTGATTTCCATGCCCGCGAAGGGCTTGGCGGCGTCGATGAACCATTGCATCTCGGCCTTCTGCTCGTCTGCAGACAGCGTCGATGGCTGGAACTCGTCATTGATCCATTTTTCCGCGGCCGCCATATCCGCCGACGCGGGCGAATGAAACGCGACCAGGGCCACGACTGCCGCCGTGGACATCCATAGTTTCTTCATTGTTTGTCTCCTCCACAAAAGCGCACTACGACGCTGTGTTAAGGAAATATGATTGCATGTGAAAGTCAATACCGAAAGTAAACGAACTCTTTGGAGCAGAAAACGAAAGTTCGCGCAATTTTTCGAAAGAAACATATTAAGGATTGAATAGATCGCTCGGCCGTCAACTTTCAGATTGCCCACAAGGCGGCATGCAAAGCCCGGTCGGGACATGGCAGAGCCTGATCAGCGCCCGCAAGATCCCGGCTTGCTTGAGCCGCCGACCGGCCGGCAAGATGACAGCAAGAATTTGAAACAATTATGGAATCTATACTGTTCGCTGCGTTCCTTCGCGCGCCAAGGCGCACGGCAAAGCTGGACGCGGTGTTGGCCAATACCCACGCCGCGATGCGACACCGGCATCAGGCCGGACACATTGTCAGAACCCTTCGCCTTCGTCCTGAATGATTTTGAGGGTTCCATCCACGATGCGATGCACCACCATGCGCCGGTCAATCCTTCCATCGGGGCGGAAGCGAAACAGGCCGGTGGCGGCGCGAAAGCCTTGCGTGGAGGTAAGATTGGCGACCGTGATGGCGTCAGGCCGGCCCGTCCGCACGAGCCCGGCCGCGATCGCGATCGCGATCGAATCATAGCCGATCGCCGCGTCATAGCTCGGCTCGCGGCCGAATTTCGCCTTGAAGCGATCGGCAATGACGCTGACATCGGCGGTGGACGGGATCGCCACCATCAGGCCTTGCGCCGATGGCCGCTTGTAGATCGCTTCGGGGATCAAGGATGTGGCGATGGCCGTGGCGATGGATTTGCCGAATTCACCGGCCGCCAGAATGTCGATCACCTGTCCGATCGCCTCGCCGCCGCCGAGCAGGACAATGGTGTCGGCCTTGCTGAAAACTGCCGCGCCGGTCTTCTGACGGTTGAGACCGGCGCGGCGCATTTGTCAGGCGGCGCGGGAGAGCGC
Organism: Hoeflea sp. BRH_c9; assembly: GCA_000961635.1. Classification (GTDB taxonomy): domain Bacteria; phylum Pseudomonadota; class Alphaproteobacteria; order Rhizobiales; family Rhizobiaceae; genus Hoeflea. The sequence continues at coordinate 21,673 of LADQ01000055.1, forward strand.
CACCGCATCCGGTCCCGCCGGGAAGCGCAGCGTGCCGGCGCTGTCATTGACGGCCTTCCACACGGCTTCAGCCACATCGATTTCCCTGGTGGTCAGGGCCGGCCGCGCGAACTCCGCGAAGATGGGAGCGGCGAAATCGGCATAGGCTTCCGGGATGAGGTCCTCGACACGAACCGACGTGTTCTGGCTGAATCTCGTGGTCGGGGCGTAGCCGGGCTCAATCAGCTTGGCGCGGACGCCAAAATGCGCCAGTTCGTGGGCCAGCGAGCCTGTAAAACCCTCGATGGCCTGTTTGCTGGCGGTGTAGGCGGCCGCCAGCGGCATCGGAGCCAGGGTGGCGCTTGACGTCACGTTGACGATGACGCCGGACCGGCGCGCGCGCATCTGCGGGATGACGGCCTGCGTCATGGCCATGACGCCGAACGTATTGGTGTCGAAGACCTTGCGGATATGGGACATCGGCGTCGCCTCGAAAACGCCGACGACGCCGATGCCCGCATTGTTGACCAGGGCGTCGATCGGCCCGGCGGCCGCGATGACCGCGGCGATGCTGTCTTCATCGGTGACATCGAGCTTCAGGATGCGCAGGGATTGCGAGCGCGGCAGGATGTCCTCGCGCGGGGTGCGCATGGTGGCGATGACGTTCCACTGTTGCGCGAGAAAATAACGGGCCGTCTCAAGCCCGTAGCCCGATGAGCTGCCGGTGATCAGTATGGTTTTCATGGTTCATCTCCATTGTTGAGGTGTTGATGGCGCCAAGCTAGCTCAGCCGATCGGGACTATCTACAATTGATCGTCCATGTTTAGTTTGCTATCGTCCAGACATGGTTGATCCTCTTTCTGAAGTCATAGGTCTGCTCCGCCCCCAAGCCGTGTTCACCAAGGGCATCAGCGGCGCGGGACGCTGGGGTGTCCGCTACGGTGATTTCGGTCACCCCAGCTTCGCCATCGTGATCGAGGGGTGCTGCCGGCTGGTCGTTGACGGGCAGATGGAACTGCACCTGCAGGCGGGCGATTTCGTCCTGCTGCCGACAACGCCGGGCTTCACGATGTCGGGCTTCGAGCCCGTCATCGCGGAGTTCATCGATCCCCATGCCGCGGCGGCGGCAACCGGGGAGGTGCGCCACGGCCGGCAGGATGGGCCGCCCAGCGTTCGCATCCTGGGCGGCTACTTCCTGTTCGACAGCGAGGACGCGGGTCTCCTCGTGTCGTTGCTGCCGCAACAGGTTCATGTCCGCGGCGTGGAGAGGCTGTCTGTTCTGGTGAGGCTTCTGATCGAAGAGGCGGCCCTGGAGCGCTCGGGGCGCGACCTGGTGCTCACCCGGCTCGTCGAGATTTTGCTGGTCGAAGCCTTGCGGCTTACGCAATCGCCCGCCGCGCCAGCGGGATTGCTGCGCGCCCTGGGCGATACCCGGCTGGCGGAAGCCATCAGGCAGATCCATGCCGATCCGGCGCGCGCCTGGACCATGGCCCAGCTCGCCAAGGAGGCGGCGCTCTCACGCTCCGCGTTCTTCGATCGCTTCACGCGCAATGTCGGCGTGCCGCCGATGGCCTATTTGCTGGCCTGGCGCATGGCCCTGGCAAAGGATCTTCTGCGGCGGCAGGAAATCGACATCGCCGATGTGGCCGAACGGGTCGGATACGGATCGGCGAGCACCTTCAGCACGGCCTTCAGCCGCCATGTCGGCCAGCCGCCCGGCCGTTATGCGCGGACCACCGCAAGCCAGATTTCCGCACCATCCTGATCCTGGTCCGCGCCAGGAAAGGAAAAGTCTATAAAAATCAATAGATTGAGAATGGCGCGCCCGAAAGGATTCGAACCTCTGACCCCCAGATTCGTAGTCTGGTGCTCTATCCAGCTGAGCTACGGGCGCGCGTTGCAGACGTCTGCCGTCCGCGAGGCGTTCTCCTAAAACGGACAGCGGGGGATTGCAAGCGGATTTGGCGAAAAAAACCAATGCCGCGCATTCCGTCCCGCATGATCAGGCAAAGGGGCCCGCACGGACAGGCAAAGGACCCTGCGGGATCAGGCGCGCGCCCGGAATGTGTCGAGCGGGACCGGTTGATCCGGCAGCTCGATGCGGAAGGCGGTGCCCTGGGCGACCGTTTCATCAAGCGTGATCGACCCGCCATGGGCGATGACCAGTTCGCGGGCAATGGCGAGGCCAAGGCCGGTGCCGCCCGAGCGGGCCGAGCCGCGAAACGGCTGGAACAGGTTCTCG
>LADQ01000166.1 GCA_000961635.1 Hoeflea sp. BRH_c9
ACCACCAGCGCCAGCACCGGCCCGCGCGAGCCGGCCTCGCGGTCGGCTTCATCGTACAGCAGTTCATCCTGGGTGGTTTCCAGGCCGGTCAGCGCGACATCGTCGTAACCGGTCTCGTCATGATCCGGCGCCGAGTGGTCATGATCGACGCCGAGTTCGCGTTCCAGTTCGATATAGTCGGAAGCGCGCTCGGAGCCGCGCGCTGTCGACGCATCGCGACTCCAGCTCTCAGTGCCGCCAAAGTCATTGGCGATGGCGAAGTCCGCATCCGGCAGCGATTCATGCCGATCGACGATGTCGGCGAATTCGCGTTCGATCTCGGTCTCATATTCGGGTTCAACGGACCGTGGCTCATCATGCACGAGCTCGGGCACGTCAATATAGGCGACCGGCTCCAGGCTGTCGTCCGGCTCGGAAATCAGATTCGCATCGAAATAATAGTCGTCGCCATCCGGCCGGATCGACGGATCGGAGGCGTCAAACCCGGACAGCCAGTCTTCCTGCGCTGGCTCGACGGCAGCAGTCGCAGCAATGACCGCCGCGTGGCGCAGTTCGGGCTCGTCGACCGGGCCGGACGCGAAATCAGGCTCAGGCCCCAGGTCGTCGGGCTCCGGAACCAGACCGCGAAAGGCATCCGCCATTTCGTCGCGTTCATCCGGTGCTTCGCCATCCTCAAGCTGCCAGCCAGCCATATCGGCCCTGTCCTCGGCGGAAGCCGGATCTGGCGTCATCTCTGCCGGCACGGCCAAAGCGGCATCGCTTTCGACAAATGATTCCGCCAGCACCTGCTCAATATCGAGTTCAAACTCGTCCGCCTCGTCCAGGCTTTCATCCAGAGGCTCCGCCAAGGGCTCGGGCAGACCGTACAGATCCTCCAGTTCCTCGTCGAGTTCCTCGGCGACAGCGTCTTCAATGGCGTCGACTGACCAGCTTTCTTCCTCGACGGCAGCATCTTCAATACTGTCCATTGACCAGCTTTGCGTGATATCATCCGGCGTCAAGTCCGCCTCAACAATTGGATCATTATCTACCGCAACAATCGTATCATCTTCAGCGATGTCAGCGAGCAGTTCCTCGGCAGCCTCGTCAAAAACCGATGACTCGTCGAAGCCCGTGGAGCCATCCGGTCCATCTGCCGTCCACTCGGCCCGCACCGACTGAGCATCCCGCCCGGCGCTGGTTTCCGGTTGAGCAGGATCTGTGCTGCCATGGCCAAAATCGTCGGCGTCGCTCATGGCGACCTCATGCTCGAAAACATCAAGCTCGGTGGCCAGATAGGCTTCAAAATCAAGAGCCGTCTCGGCCGGGACGTCGGTTGCTACCGGTTCGTCGGATTGCACGGCATCGGACGCGGCTTCAAACCCGGACCGGTCATCAACCATATCCGGGTCCGTGCCGTCCAGATCGCCGATGAAACCAGATTCAAACGCTGACGCCGCGTCAAATGACCCGGCATCGCCGGCTTCATCCGCTTCGGGCGCCGTTGCCTGCTCCGCTTGGAACCGCGCTATCGTTTGCTCCCGCGTCGGCACGTCAAACCGGAACATATCGGCCAGAACAGCATCGTCGGAACTGTCTGCCGGCACGTCCTGAGGACCAGCCCCGAATTCCGGTGTGATCACTTCTTCCAATTCTTCCTGAATTGGTTCATCGGGCGCAGGTTCGTTGGTCTCCTCCGGCACGGCCTCATCCAGGCCGGCGTCGGGCGCACTCCACACGCTGGAAAGCTCTTCATCCGGCCCAAACGGCTCGTCCAAAGTCAGCGCCGCGCTGGTGTCGAAGGCAAACTCATCGTCGGGTTCCTCGGACACAGGCTCAGAAGCCGAAGCCTCGGGATAGTCCCAAACCGGTAAATCATTGCCGCCCTCTTCGTCCCACGGATCTGCAATGGCAAACTCGTCGTCTAGCGGCTCGAGGCTGGCTTCCGGTTCCAGGCTCGCATCTGGCTGGTTGTCGGGGGGGCTGTAAGCTGGCCCATCCGGCTCGACCGCCTGCGGCACGTCAAGCTCGCGCATCAGCTCCGCCTCAAGATCCAACGCACTCGCGTCGGGCTCTTCCTCGGTCGTTTTCACCGGCGCTGCCGGCCGCTCGTAGCCAATGATCCGGGCAAGTTCCGCCAAAGGATCATCGCTTTCGACGTCCGGATTCGAGGACCGGGTGGTGTTATCCAATAGATCAACCATGCTTCACTCACACACTCTCGCAAAATTCCCTGCCAGAGCAATGTGGGGAAAAGGTGACGTCTAGCGCATTTCTTCCGGTGCGTCAGTTCCCGTAATCGTGAGACCTGACTTCAAAACCTGCGCGACGGCGTGCACCAAACCCAACCTGGCAAGTGTGGATTGTCGGTTTTTATCGTTAACAAACCGCAAACCCGGTTCATCACGCCCCTTGTTCCAATGAGAATGGAGCAGGCCGGCGAGTTCATAGAGGTAAAACGCCACCCTGTGCGGCTCCTGCCCGGAGGCCGCCGCCTCGATCATTCGCGGATACTCGCCGAGCTTGGCGATCAACGCCAGTTCGCTCTCATGGGTGAGGTCGGAGTGATCGGCCAAGGCCAGTGCGGCGGGTGTCAAATCGAGATCGGGGAAGGTCTCAAGTCCCTGACGCAGCACCGAGGCGCAACGGGCATGGGCATACTGCACATAGAAGACCGGATTGTCCTTGGACTGCTCGGTCACCCTGGCAAAGTCAAAATCCAGCGATTCCGAGCTTTTCCGGTAGAGCATCATGAAGCGAACCGAATCCACGCCCACTTCATCCACCACCTCGCGCAGCGTAATGAAGTCGCCCGAGCGCTTTGACATGCGGACCGGTTCGCCGTTGCGGTAGATCTTGACCAGTTGGCACAGCAGCACCGTCAGTTTCGCCTCGCCGCCGGACACGGCCTTGGCGACGGCTTCAAGCCGCTTGATATAGCCGCCATGGTCGGCGCCGAGCACATAGATCATCTCGGTGAAGCCGCGCTCGAACTTGTCGCGGAAATAGGCGACGTCGGCGGCGAAGTAGGTGTAACTGCCATCCGACTTGATCAGCGGACGATCGATATCGTCGCCCACTTCGGTGGACCGGAACAGCGTCTGCTCGCGGTCTTCCCAGTCCTCGGGCAATTGCCCCTTCGGCGGCGGCAGCTTGCCCTTGTAGACATGGCCCTTGAAGGTCAGGTCATTGATGGCGGCGCGGATCGCACGCTCGCCATCGGCATGCAGGCTGCGCTCGGAAAAAAACACGTCATGTTCGACATTGAGCGCCTTGAGATCATCCCGGATCATCGCCATCATCGCATCAATGGTGCGGTCCTTGATGACAGGCATGCGTTCCGCTTCCGGCATCTGCTTGAGCTTGACGCCATAGTCGGAGGCCAGGGCCTGCCCGACCGGAACCAGATAATCGCCGGGATAAAGCCCCGCCGGGATCTCGCCGATGTCTTCGCCAAGCGCTTCGAGGTATCGCAGATAGGCCGATTTTGACAGCACATCGATCTGCGAACCCGCATCGTTGATGTAGTATTCCTTGGTGACGTCATACCCGGCAAAGCTCATCAGATTGGCCAGCGCATCGCCGACCACCGCGCCGCGGCAATGGCCGACATGCATCGGCCCGGTCGGGTTCGCCGACACATATTCGACATTGACCTTGCGCGCGGCGCCGACAGTCGAGCGGCCGAAATCATCGCCTTCCTGCAGGATGTTGATGAGCAGGCGGTGCCAGTAGGCGGCGGTCAGGCGGAAATTCAGAAAGCCCGGACCGGCCACGGTGGTTTCCGCCACATCCTTATCGCCGTCAAACCGGGCGGCGATCAACTCCGCCAGCGCCCGCGGGTTCATGCCCAGCGGCTTGGCCAGCACCATGGCCGCATTGGTGGATAACTCGCCATGAGCGGGATCGCGCGGCGGCTCCACGGTCAATCGCTCAAACCCTACTTCGCCGCCCTTTTCCTGAAAGGCATCAAGCGCTTCGACAGCTTGCTTGATTCTCGTTTCGAAGTCCTTGAACACATTCATGGCATCAGTCCGATATGGCGGGAAAGCGGGGTGAAACCGGCGCTCGCGCCGGTCGACCGCTGCCTATCTCAATTCAGGTGTATGGTCAAACAATCGCCGATGCGCGGCGATGGCGTAGGTGTCGGTCATCCCGGCAAGATAGTCCCTCACCTTTCGCGCCCGAAAGATTTCCGGCATGTCCTCGATCCCGGCATGCTCGTGCTTTTCTCCCATGGTGGAAGGATCCGCCATGAAGGCCGAGAAAAGATCGCGGACGATCTCTGTGGCGTGCGCCCGCACCCGCATCACATCGGGATGGCGGTAAAGATGGCGGTACAGGAACGCCTTGATATGACGGTCCGCGTCGACGAATTCCTCGGAAAAATGCGCCATCGTCCGCCCGGCATGGCGGACGTCATCGGCCGATTGCGGCTTGATCGCGGCGATATTTGCCTGCGCCACGCCGATCACATCCTCGACCATCTCGGTGATCTGCCGCCGCATCACCTCATGGATCAGCCGCGGTTCCGCAAGCCCCGGATAGCGCGTGCGCACCTCCGACAGCAGCCGCGCGATCAGCGGCAATTCCTCCAGCATCTCAAGCGTGATCAGGCCGGAGCGCAGCCCGTCGTCGATATCATGGGTGTTGTAGGCAATGTCATCGGCGATCGCCGCAACCTGGGCCTCCAGGCCCGCATGGGTGGAGAGCCACAAATCATGGCCCTTGTTGTAGTGAAGGATCGGCTCGGACACCGGTTTGCCGCCCTCGGTGATCAAGGGGCCATTGTGCTTGACCAGGCCTTCGAGCGTTTCCCAGGTGAGATTGAGCCCGTCAAATTCCGCGTAGCGCTGTTCCAGTTTGGTGACGATGCGCAGGGACTGGGCATTGTGATCGAAGCCGCCGGCGTCTGCCAGCAACTCGTCGAGCGCCTCCTCCCCGGTGTGGCCGAAGGGCGTGTGGCCGAAATCATGTACCAGAGCGACGCCCTCGGCCAGATCCTCGTCAAGCTTGAGCGCCCGCGCCAGCGCCCGGGCGATCTGCGCCACTTCGATCGTGTGGGTGAGCCGGGTGCGGTAATGATCGCCCTCATGGGCGACAAATACCTGGGTCTTGTGCTTGAGTCGCCTGAACGCGGTGGTGTGGATGATCCGGTCGCGGTCGCGTTGAAACTCCGACCGGGTCGGGCTTACAGGCTCGGCAAACAGCCGTCCGCGGCTGGCCCAGGGGTCGGTGGCCCAGGGCGCGCGCGCGCCTGTGCCAAATCCAAGCTTTGTGACGTCGAATTCCATGCCCATCCCGTCATCAGGCCCAACCATGTCTGCGCCCGGCCTATCCAAGCATTGACGTCGGGCCACCGCCTTCATACCTATAGAGACAGTGATTTGAAACATGTCTCTGCCGGACCTTGACCCCGGCAAGGAGGTTACATGCCCGAAACCCCATCTGTTACCCTGTCGCAAGCGGCTGCCCGCCGGATCAGGGAGATCGTTGCGTCCGAGGCGGGAAAGTCCGCGCTCCGGGTTTCCGTCGAAGGCGGCGGCTGCTCCGGTTTTTCCTACAAGTTCGATCTTGCCGACCAACCGGCCGACGATGACATCGTGCTCGAACGGGATGAGGCCCGGGTGCTGATCGATCAGATCTCGCTGGTCTACATGGCGGGCTCGGAAATCGATTTCGTCGACAATCTGATGGGCCAGGCCTTCCAGATCAAGAATCCCAACGCGGTCGCCTCCTGCGGCTGCGGCACCAGTTTCTCGATCTGACCGGCGATCATCGCCCGGCCAAATGCGATCGTAACGCTTGAGGACACCCGCCTTGAAAATCGTGACCTGGAACATCAATGGCATCAAGGCGCGGATCGACAATCTGCAGACATGGCTCAAGGAGAGTGATCCCGACATAGCCTGCCTGCAGGAGATCAAGTCGGTCGATGACGGGTTTCCCCGGCTGGAGCTCGAAGCCCTGGGCTACCATGTTGAAACCCATGGCCAGAAGGGCTTCAACGGGGTGGCCATCCTGTCCAAGACAACGCCCGACGAGGTCAATCGCGGCCTGCCGGGCGACAGCGAGGACGAACAGGCGCGCTTCATCGAGGCGGTCTTTTCCGTGGATGGCGGCGTCATCCGCGTGGTGTCGCTCTACCTGCCCAACGGCAACCCGGTCGATACGCCGAAATTCGCCTACAAGCTGGCCTGGATGGAACGGCTTGAAGCCTTCGCCGCCGACCGTCTGGCGCTCGAGGAGCCTTTGGTGCTGGCCGGCGACTACAATGTCATTCCCGAGCCCGAGGACTGCCATGACCCTAAGGTGTGGGAAGGCGACGCGCTGTTCCGGCCCGAGACCCGGATGGCGTTCAGGCGGCTTGAAAATCTCGGCTTTACCGATTCGCTGCGCGCCGTCAACGACCGGCCGCAAACCTATACGTTCTGGGACTATCAGGCCGGCGCCTGGCCCAAGAACAACGGCATCCGCATCGATCATCTGATGCTCTCTCCGGAAGCCGCGAACCTTCTGCGGTCCGCCGATGTCGAAAAACACGTCCGCGGCTGGGAAAGACCGTCCGATCATGTCCCCGTCGCCATTTCACTGGCTGTCTGAGCACACCCTGCAGGCGACCGACAACCTTGCAAAAAAGCGGTAACAGGCGCATTCTGCCGTCATGAAACATGCGCGATCATCGGGATTTGCGGTAAGCATTGTTTTTCTGGCAGTGCTTGGTTTCACCGCGCCTTCAGCCTTCGCCGGTCAGGATTGCGAATGTCTGGGCAACGGCAAACGCATCAAGGAAGGCGGCGTCATCTGCCTGCAGATCGGCTCATCACAACGCTATCTGGCGCGCTGCGAGCGCAACCTCAACAACACCAGCTGGAAGAAGATCTCGGACGGCTGTCCCACGGCGCAAATGCCCCCATCGGCCGGTACGACCGCGGCCCAAATCCCGGGCTGATGGAGCGTGTTCGGTTGTCGGCAAGCCGAATACCGTCAGCGCGATATCCGCAATGCCCTGCAGCCGTAATATAAAATAAAGCCCGTCAGTTCGGATCAGTTCAGGCCCTTGGCCAGCATGTCCTGCGCCAGCGCCACGGCGGTGCGGCGGTCCGCCTCGCCGGCCAGCGAAAACGCCCGCTCCTGCAATGCCTGGATCCAGGGCCGGTCCGACGGTGTTGCTCGTTCCAGAGCGGCGGTCATGAAGGCAAGCCCGCGCACCACCTGCCCCTCTTCGAACACCACATTGCCAAGCACGGCGGACGCAGCCGGATGGCCGCTGGTCCGGGCGCGGTTGAGCCACTTCTTGGCTTGTTGAATATCGTCGGCGCCGCCTTCGCCTTCCAGGATCATGCGGCCCAGCCGGTACTGCGCTTCAGGGACGCCAAAAGCGGAAGCCGCCTGGAAATAGAGCTGCCGCGCCGCACCCAGATTGGCCTTCACCGGGCTTCCCGGAATGCCTTTTTGATAATAGGTCGCCAAGGACAACAGCGAATTGACGAAATAACCAGTGTCCTGCGACCCCGGCTCGACGCCCTGACGGGCGATATCGTCATAAATCTTGAAGGCCTCGTAATCGTTCTCAACCACGCCGTCGCCATAGGCATACATGTTGGCGAGCGCCCAGCGCGCACCCGGATGGCCTTTTTCGGCGGCATATCTGTAGGCTTCGACAGCCTCGTCCTTGCGGCCTTTCTTGTAGGCGGAAAAGCCGAACTTGAAGAGGTCAAACGGTCCCGATTCGCGGGTCACGCCAGCATTGGGGTCGAGCGCCAGCGCCTGTCCGCCCATGCCGACGGCGGCGGCGAGCACGGCGCAAAAAAGCTTGGTACGGGTACGATCAAATGTCTGCATAGACGTGCTTTTCTTTCGCTCCGCCCGGATGGGTAACCGCGCCATGTCGCGCTGATCCCACCGTCTGGGCGTATTTCCACAGCGCGCCCGATGCGTAATCGGTCTCCCGCGCTGTCCAGTTTTTCCTGCGTGCAGCCAGTTCCTCATCGGACAACTGCACATTCAAAATACCCTCGGACGCATCGATCTCGATGATATCGCCGTCCTTGAGCAGGCCGATCGGCCCGCCTTCGGCGGCTTCCGGTCCGACGTGACCTATACAAAACCCGCGCGTTGCGCCGGAGAACCGGCCATCGGTGATCAGCGCAACCTTGTCGCCCATGCCCTGGCCATAGATGGCCGCGGTGGTCGACAGCATTTCACGCATGCCGGGGCCGCCCTTGGGGCCCTCGTAGCGGATCACAAGAACCTCGCCATCCTTGTAATTGCGCGTGTTCACGGCCTCGAAACATTCTTCTTCCGAATCAAAACAGCGCGCCGGACCGGTAAATTTCAGCCGTGTCATGCCGGCAATCTTCACGATCGCGCCGTCCGTGGCCAGATTGCCCTTCAGGCCGACAACGCCGCCGCTGACGGTGATCGGCTTGTCAGCCGGGTGCACCACGTCCTGTTCATCATTCCAGCGAACATGCTCCATGTTTTCGGCCAAAGTACGGCCCGTCACGGTCATGCAATCGCCATGCAGATAGCCGTGATCGAGCATGGTCTTCATCAGCAGCGGAATGCCGCCGGCCTCGAACATGTCCTTGGCGACATATTTGCCGCCCGGCTTCAGATTGGCGATGTAGGGGGTGCGCTCGAAAATCCTGGCCACGTCAAACAGGTCGAATTCAATGCCGCATTCATGCGCGATCGCCGGCAGGTGCAGCGCCGCGTTGGTCGACCCGCCGGTGGCCGAAACCACGGCAGCCGCGTTTTCCAGTGATTTGAGCGTGACAATGTCGCGCGGGCGGATCTGCTTGGCGATCAGCTCCATCACCTTCTCGCCAGCGGCGTAGCTGAACTTATCGCGCATTTCGTAAGGGGCCGGCGCGCCGCAGGAATAGGGCAAGGCCAGGCCGATGGCCTCGGCCACGGTCGCCATGGTGTTGGCGGTGAACTGGGCGCCGCAGGACCCGGCCGACGGGCAGGCAACCTGCTCGATTTCCAAGAGATCCTCATCCGACATGTCGCCGACCGAGTGCTGGCCGACTGCCTCGAACACGTCCTGCACTGTGACCTGCCGGCCGCGGAAACTGCCGGGAAGGATTGAGCCGCCATAGATGAAGATCGACGGCACATTGAGCCGGACCATGGCCATCATCATGCCCGGCAGGGACTTGTCACAGCCAGCGAGCCCGACAATGGCGTCGTAGCAATGACCGCGCATGGTCAGTTCGACCGAATCGGCGATCAGGTCGCGACTGGCCAATGAGGCTTTCATGCCCTGATGGCCCATGGCGATACCGTCGGTCACCGTGATGGTGCAGAACTCGCGCGGCGTGCCTTTCGCGGCGGCGACGCCCTTCTTGACCACTTGCGCCTGCCGCATCAACGAGATGTTGCAAGGCGCGGCCTCGTTCCAGCAGGAGGCCACTCCGACCAGCGGCTGGGCGATCTCCTCGCTCGACAGTCCCATGGCGTACAGGAACGACCGGTGCGGCGCACGCGCCGGTCCGACCGTCGTATATCTGCTTGGAAGCCTGGACTTGTCGAATGTGCTGGCGGTCATGTGATCCTCAAACGCGTCCTTGTCATTCGAACCGAGCCGCGGAGCCAATCTGATGCCCTGCCCTGCGCCCCGTTTGTGGCGGGAAATGGGCACGGCTAGCGCCCCGAATTGCATAGCAGATGCTTTCGCAAAAATGTGTTGCGGAATCGTCACATTGCGTGATCACCGTCAATCTCACGGAAAAATCGGCAGGTTTTCCAATGATTTTCAGGGCAACGCGCGGCTGAACCCGCACAACGCAAAAACCCCGCCACATGGGCGGGGTTTGAAAGCAGATCAACAGTCGGACTGTTTAAAACTTCACGCTGAGCGACAAGCCGCCGCCGATCGAGTAGTCGCGTCCGTATCCGATGGTGTGGCCCGCCGTGTTGACCTCGGTGATCGAGTCCAGGAACGAGTAGGCCAAGCCGGCACGGATCGAGGCATTCTCGTTGATCGTGTAGGAGCCGCCCGCGGAGATCGTCCAAGTATCGCTGAAGCTCGAACGGCCGGTGGAAGTTCCGCGGTCCCAGGTCAAGCTGGCAAGCCCGGAGAAGCTGTCATTGAACTTGTGGGCGACGCCGCCGGACACTGTCCAGCCATCGCGGAAGAACGCGTCAACGGTAACGCCTGCGAGCGGAACCGCAACAGCGGCGAGCTGGCCCGGGTTGGCGTAGACCTGCACCTGCTGCAACACGCTCCAGTCAGCCCATTCCACCGAACCGAAAACCAGCCAGCCGGGTGCGACCCCGGTCTGGACGCTCAGCTTGACGCTTTGCGGTGTGGAAGCGTTGGCAAATGCTGTTACGCTGCCGCCGGGAAAAGCCGGGTTGCGGACAATGCCCGCCATCTCATGATCGACCTGCGACCGGTAGATCAACGATGCCTTCAAGGCGATTTCCGGAATGGTGTAGCCGATGCCGGCGCGGTAACCGACGCTGCCGTCGTCCATGGCGATATCGCCCCCGCCAAGGATCGAGCCGAAACCGAAGGCGCGGGCTTCCTCGTAATCGATCGTCTGGTAGAAGACGCCGCCGAGAAGGTAGAGGTTGCCTTTTCCGACTTCCGCCTTGTAGGCGCAGGTCATGCCGAATTCCATCGTGCTCATTTCAGACGATGTCGTCGTGCTGACGCCGGACATAAGCCGTGTCCAGCCGTAATCCGCTTTGGCGCCGAACGGTTGGGCAAAGGTGCCGGCGCAACGGGTCGGACCCACCACGTCCATGGCCGCGGTCCCGCCGAACACCGTATAGGCTTCCGTGTATTTCGCAGCCGCATTGCCGGTGGCCCCGAGCGCGGCAAGGCCAGCGGTAGGAGTTATCAATCCGGCGGGAATGGCAGCCGGCGCGCCAAGAGGTTGAACCGTCGACATGCCACGATTTGGCGAAACATAGGTAAAGGATGTCGAAAATTGTGTGCCGTCATCCATCAACGGGTCAAGATTGGCCGATCCGCGACCATATCCCCCGGCCTGAGCCGCCGATGCGAGTGCAACGCTGGCTGCCATCACAGCAACCAATGATTTCAAAGTACCGCGAATCATGAGTCCCCTCCAGAACTTAATAGCTTACGATTGAAGAGATTACGTAATGCATTTGGGTCGTTTGTAAACAGCATCCGTGAACACGCCGGCGCTTGAGGGACACAATCTAAGCCACAAAACTCCGAAAACAGCGAATATTTTCGCCAAACCGTTGCGCTTGAGCGCGCAAGACGGCGCTCTACCGAGAAAACACACGCTATTTCGCCGTATGCCTCGAATTTGTTGCAATTCGGTCACATTTGCCATGATTTTACGCGTTCCGCCATGATCTAAGCCACACATGGCAGAACGCGCAGGAATTGGTTCGTTCAGCCGGATCAGCCTGCCTGGCCAAGGCGGTCGATGGCTTGCGCAAGCTTGTCCTTCTGACCCAACAGATCGGCAAGTTTTTCGCGTTCCGCCAGAACCACTTCCGGCTTGGCATTGGCGACAAATTTCTCGTTCGCCAGCTTGCGCTCGATCTTGTCGATCTCGTCCATGACTTTCGACACGGATTTTTCCAGCCGCGCTTTTTCCGCTGAGAGATCAATCAGCTCACCCAGCGGCAGACAGGCAGTCGCCTCACCCACCACGATTTGCGCCGACCCTCCCGGCGCGGCGCTGGCAAGCACAATGTCGGTCACCCGCGCCATTTGCCGGATCGCCGGCTCATGCCGGGAGAGCCGCTCCCCGGTCATCGCGCTGGTTCCCACCATCACCAGCTGGGATTTGGCCGAAGGCGGCACATTCATTTCCGACCGCACCGAGCGCAATCCGGAGACCAGATCGATCAGCCAGTTGATTTCGGCGGCCGCGGCTTCGTCCATGAATACCGGCTCGGGCCATGCCGCATGGCAGGCAAGTCCGGCATTCGGTCCGGCCAGATGCTGCCAAAGCTCCTCGGTCATGAACGGCATGAACGGATGCAGCAGCTTGACCGCCTCGCTTAGAACATGGGCGGCGCAGGCGCGCGACTCCACCTTGGCGGCTTCATCCTCGCCATTGAACACCGGCTTGAGCAATTCAAGATACCAGTCGCAGAGCTGGTTCCAGACAAACCGGTACAGCGCGCCTGACGCTTCATTGAACTTGTAGGACTCAATCGCCGCCTTCACTTCGTTCGAAGTCCGGGTCAGTTCGGTCAGAATCCAGCGGTTGATGGTGAGCTTGGCTGTAGCCGGGTCGAAAGCCGGATCGAGCACTGCCCCGTTCATGTCGGCAAAGCGTGTGGCGTTCCAGAGCTTGGTGCCGAAATTGCGGTAGCCGGCAATGCGCGACGGATCGAGTTTCACGTCGCGGCCCTGCGCCGCCATGATGGCCAAGGTAAAGCGCAACGCATCGGCGCCATATTCGTCGATCAGGTCGAGCGGATCAATCACATTGCCCTTGGACTTCGACATCTTGGCGCCATGCATGTCGCGCACCAGGGCATGCACATAGACCGTGTGAAACGGCTCTTCCTTCATGAAATGCAGGCCCATCATCATCATCCGGGCGACCCAGAAGAAGATGATGTCGAAGCCGGTCACCAGCACGTCGGTTTGATAGTAGCGCTCAAGCTCTGGCGTCTTGTCCGGCCATCCGAGCGTCGAAAACGGCCAGAGCGCCGACGAGAACCAGGTGTCGAGCACATCCTCGTCGCGGGTCAGGATTTCGCCCGGCTTGAAGTTCTCGAGCTTCTCCTCGACCCAGGCCTTCCAGGGGCCCTCATGGGCAAGGTAATGCTGGATCGCAGCCTCAAGCGCGGCTTCCTCGTCCTTTTCGACGAAGACCTGATCATCCGGCCCGTACCAGGCAGGAATCTGGTGGCCCCACCACAATTGCCGTGAAATGCACCAGGGCTGGATGTTCTCCATCCACTCGAAATAGGTCTTTTCCCAGTTCTTCGGCACGAAATTGGTGCGGCCCTCGCGCACGCTTTCGATCGCGGGCTTGGCCATTTCAGCGGCATTGACATACCACTGATCGGTCAGGAACGGTTCGATCGGCACGCCGCCGCGGTCGCCATGCGGCACCATATGGATGTGCGGCTCGACATGATCGAGCAGCCCGATTTCCTCCATCTTGGCGATGATTTCCTTGCGCGCCGCAAACCGGTCCATGCCATCGAGCTCTTCCATCACCTCGATCAGTTTGCCTTCGACCTTTACGCCGTCGAGGAAATCCTCGTTGTCCTTCAGCGTCAGCCTTGCATCGGGCGTCAGAATGTTGATGGCCTTGAGATGGTGCCGTTTGCCGACTTCGAAATCGTTGAAATCATGCGCCGGCGTAATCTTCACCGCGCCAGAGCCTGCGGTCTCGTCGGCATAGTTATCGCCGACAATGCTGATGCGGCGACCGACCAGCGGCAGGATCACCTGCTTGCCGATCAGATCGCGATAGCGCATGTCTTCCGGATTGACCGCAATCGCGGTGTCGCCGAGCATCGTCTCAGGCCGCGTGGTGGCGACAATGATGTAGTCGCGGGTCTCATAGGTGTAGACCTCGGTATCCTCGTCATAGGACACAGGATGCTCATAGGTGGCGCCATCGGCGAGCGGATAGCGGAAATGCCAGAGATTTCCCTTGATTTCGATCTGCTCGACTTCGAGATCGGAAATCGCGGTCAGCAGCTTCGGGTCCCAGTTGACCAGGCGCTTGTCCTTGTAGATCAGCCCTTCCTTGTAAAGGCTGACAAAGACTTCGAGCACCGCCCGCGACAGGCCTTCATCCATGGTGAAGCGCTCGCGTGACCAATCGCACGACGCGCCGAGGCGCTTGAGCTGGTTGAAGATGATCCCGCCGGATTCCTCCTTCCAGTTCCAGATCCGTTCAATGAACGCGTCGCGGCCCATCGCATGCCGGTCGGGCTGCTGGCGCTCGGCCAGTTGCCGCTCCACCACCATCTGGGTGGCGATTCCGGCATGGTCCATGCCCGGCTGCCACAACACATCGCGACCGCGCATGCGCTGAAACCGGACCAGGATATCCTGCAGCGTATTGTTGAGCGCATGCCCCATATGCAGCGAACCGGTGACGTTCGGCGGCGGGATCACGATGCAGAAGGACTCCGCCCCGGGCTCGGCGCCGGCGCCGGCGGCAAATGCATTTGCCTCTTCCCAGCGTGTCGCGATTTTGGGTTCTATGGCGGCGGCGTCATAGGTTTTTTCAAGCATATCGGGGAACCGTCTGCATTGGGTGGGAAAGGACTGGCATAAACCGGAACGCCATGGTGAAGTCAACACAAGCGCGGCTTAACGCACGACGTCAGCGCAACTCCGGCCGCCGACTTTACCAAACCGCATGGCATCCAGCCAGTGCAACGCGCACCTTGATTATTGATAGTAGCACCGTCCAATAGCCCTATCGCTGCGCGATATGCCGCACAGTGATCCGACTGAGGAAAATAGACTGAAAAGAAGCAGTTAGCGCCGGTTTCCGCGCGACACACGCTCGATTTCTTCGCGCACCAGCCGCTCGACCAGAGTCGGCAGATTGTCGTCGAGCCACTGGGTCAGCATCGGACGCAGCATTTCTTCGGCAATCTCGTCGAATGAACGGCGTTGCCCCGCAGCAATCGCGGCGTCGAGTTCGCCAAAGGCGGCGGCGACCTTTTCCACTGTGTGCAGGGAAACCAGTTGGCCAGCATTCTCATGCTGCTGCTCCGCAGCGTCAACCGCGCCGGGCTGATGCGCTTCCGGTTCTTCTTGCTGGACGGCGGGCGACTCCCGCCTCATGCCGGCCGGAACCGTCAACTTCACCACGGGCGCTTCCACCGGTTCGTTGGAGGCCAGAGCATCGCGAAGCTCTTCGGCGGCCACTTCATCCATATCGGTATCCATATCGGTCATGGCATCGCTGTCGGTCGCGCTGGAAAAGCTCTCTCCGGCATCGAACCCGGCTGCCAATTCCTTCTCCCTCGGCGTTGCCGCGACAAGCCGCGCGCGGGCGGCGACATCGGCCAGCGAGACCGGATGGGGAGCCGGTTCACGGTCAACGGCGGCAGCCTGCATCGCTGTATCGGCATCCGCATGATCATCGGCAGCGCCAGCATCATCAAGTGCGTAAGCGTCATCAAAATCATGGTCGGCCGCGTCATCAATATCCTGATCAGCCGCGGCATCGAATTTGGCTGGAGTCTCGCCCTCGGCCGGCTCATTGTTCTCAATGATCCTGCGGATGGAAGCCAGAATCTCTTCCATTGACGGTTCGCGCTGCGCGCCGGCCTGACCCATGAATACGCTCCATTACTCTCGTCGCCAGGCTCATGCCAACCGGCGAATCACCGTGTCAGTCTACGGCATTGCCGGCGACTTGAGAATCACGCGGTTTCAAGGTTTTGCGGTCATGCACAGGAATTCGGGGCGCCAGCGGCAACCAGCGGCAAGACGAAAGCGAAGGCTGATCAGCGCCCGTCCACGGTGCGAAGGCCGTACCAACGGTCCTTGGTCGCCTCGTAGTGGATTTCGGGCCGGTAACTGGCGACCTGCAGGCCCAGCCGGTCAATGGTCAGCCTTCCCGTCGAGGCCAGCACCGAAAAGCTGGCCACAATGGCGTTGCGCTCCGATTGGGAAATGGCTTCCTTTGCATTCAGCACGGTTTGCTGGGCATTGAGCACATCAAGCGTGGTGCGCTGTCCGACGCGGCGTTCTTCGACCACGCCGTTGAGAGCCAGATTGGACGCGGAGAGCTGCGCCTTGTTGGCCTCGATCGTCGCCAGCGAAGCTTCCATCTGCGTCCAGGACGAAATCACTGACTGCTCGATGGCGCGGCGCGCGCTGTCGACCAGAATGCGTTGTTGACCCAGCTGTTCCTTTGCCTGCCTGACCGACGCGGACGCGGCTCCGCCCTGGTAGAGCGGAATGGTCACTTTCGCCTGCACCTGGGCGGTGCTGACGCCACCGTCACCTTCGGCGACCGAGCCACTGACCTTGACGCCGGGGAGGAAGCTTCCTTCCTTGGCTTTGACGTTGAAACCGGCTGCATCGACGCCATAAAGCGCGGCCAGCACCGTTGGGTGTTCGGTGGTTCCCTGCACCACTGCCGCCTCAAGCGATCGCGGCAGCAATTTGCGCGGCAAACCCACCGCCTTGAGACCCTTGGGAACCGTACCGACGATCTGCGCGTAAACCGCGGCACTCGACTTGGCCTGGGCAACCGCCGCGGTCAGACTGGCCCGGGCGCCGGCAAGCTCGGCCTCGGACAGGCTCACATCGGTCCGGGTGCTTTCGCCCACGTCAAACCGCGCACGCGCCGCCGAAAATTGCTCTTGCAGGAAGGCGATGTTCTGCTTGCGGTAAACAACAATCTGATTGTCACGATTGACATTGGCATAGGCCTGAACGGTGGCAAGCAGGATGTCGATTTCCGTTCCGCGCAGGTTCTCCCGGCCGGCGAAGACCTGGGCCTCGGCCGCGCGCACATTGCTGCGTGTCTGAAACCCGTCAAACAATGTCTGGGTGATCGACACGCCGAGACTGGCCGAATTCGTGGTGTGGCCGTTTGTGTTTGTCGACGTCGTAATCGCTTCGGCCGCAACAGTCGGACGATAGCCCGATTTTGCCAGGGCGACCCCTTCATCGGTTGCCCGCAACCCCGCGCGCGCCGCGTTGAGATCGGGATTGTTTTCATAAGCCATCGCCATGGCTTGATAAACCGTTTCCGCCCAGGCGGGTTGAGAAACCAATGCCATCGCCGAGACCAGGGCGACGCAAGCGAATGACTTTTTGACAAACGACACGATTACATTCTCCAGCATGCGTGGAACCTAGGTTCCATATGAGCGCAGGACACGATCATGGTGCAAACACAATATATGATGGCTCGCGGAGCCGCACGCAATCAATCAAGTCGCGTATTGGACAATAATCCCGGCTACGTTGCCAACGCGCAACAGCGTGACAAAAGGCTGCATGCCCAGCATACACCGTTTTGCACATCTCAGAATACGAATTCCTGGGCCCGGCGAAACCCGGGTAACGGCTTGACGGACATGTTGAATGCGGGCCGGCCAGATACCACGCCGCCGTCCTTGACGAACACATGGGCCTGGGCGGCCAAACCCGTTCCGATCGCGGCGACCAGCCTGCCGCCATCGCGCAACTGTTCGAAAATTGCCTCCGGCACGCTATCCACGGCGCCGTTGAAAAAGATCCGGTCATAGGGACCCTCGCTGGCGTAACCTTGTGCGAGGTCGCCGGTTACCACCGCGACATTGTCGTAGCCGGTCTCGCTGAGCTTGGCGCTTGAGGCCTCGGCCAGCGTGGCGTCGCATTCAACCGCCACGACAGACCCCGCCAGCAAAGACAGCAAGGCCGCCGCGTAGCCCGAGCCGCATCCGATCTCGAGCACCACATGATCCCGGCTGATCTGGGCAAGCTGCAGCATCTTGGCCAAGGGCGACGGCTCCATGACAAAGCGGGCAATGCTGTCCTCGCCACCCGCTGAAATCTGCAGGTCGGTGTCAATATAGGCCAGCGGCTTGAGTGGGGTGGGGAGAAAATCCTCGCGCGCAACGGTCAGAAACGCTTTCAACACCGAATGCGATGTGACGTCCGTTGTGCGGATCTGATTGTCCACCATCTTCTGGCGCGCGTCCTGATAGTCGGTGCCCATTTGGTCTCTCCGGTGCATCTCGTCTGGGGTTTCATTAAAGCCCCGTCCCCGGAGTTTCAAGCCGAACCATCGGCGGCCAGGTCGAATTCACCGTTTTCACCTGCCGGTTAAGAGGAGAAAGCGGACGCAACCACCCAATTGCCCCTTGCGCGGCTTTGATTCTCCGTCTATTTGCCAGCCGACCGGTCATTGACCGGCCAGAGGCCTCGTGGCGGAGTGGTTACGCAGAGGACTGCAAATCCTTGCACCCCGGTTCGATTCCGGGCGAGGCCTCCAGATCAATCACCCTGATCAGTCTTGTTGCCTTCCGCCGCGCCACTGCCGGCCGATCGCGCCGCGCGCCGCCGTTCCATCCAGACGACGAACTGCCGCCGCC
>LADQ01000216.1 GCA_000961635.1 Hoeflea sp. BRH_c9
ACGCGGTCGGCGCGGTGGTCGGCCAGGTGCGCGAAACCGTCACCGTCTTTGTCACCGAACCCGACGAGGGGCGCTACGCGGTCAATGGCGCCGGCCAGCATCAACTGTTCCGGGATCGTGCGGAAGCCTTCGCCCGGGCGCGGGACCTGGCGGCGACCGAAGCACGTCTGGCGGCGACCCGCAGCGGCGCCGATCACCCGGTGGTTGAAGAGAGCGAGCAGATCGACATGCCGCTCATCGAGGGGCTGGAAAAACTGATTGAGGCCCGCTTCATTGCGGCGGCTTCGGGCAGGCCGCGCATAACCGCCAGGTGATTTTCGTCCGGATCTGGAATCTTATTCCCACCTTGGACGAATTGACAGGCAATCCCCGGCGCGGCAGGGTCCCGCCACATTTTGGCGGAGTCATCTTCGCCGTGGAGCAATTCCAGAAGCGGAGATCGAGTGTGAACAGAATTGACAAGAATGGCCTGAAAATCAGCGCAGAGCTGTATGAATTCATCGTCAACGAAGCGCTGCCGGACACCGGTGTCGACGCGGACGGCTTTTTCGAGGCTTTCGCCGCGGCGGTCGCGGATCTGGCGCCGAAGAACCGGGCCTTGCTCGCCACCCGCGATGCGATGCAGGACAAGATTGATGCATGGCATCGTGAAAACGGCGCGCCGATCGATCTCGACGCCTACCGGGATTTCCTCACATCAATCGGTTATCTTCTGCCCGAGGGCGGACCGGTGCAGGTCTCGACAGAAAATGTCGATCCGGAAATTGCCTTGATCGCCGGTCCGCAACTGGTGGTTCCGGTGATGAATGCCCGCTTCGCGCTCAATGCCGCAAACGCCCGCTGGGGTTCGCTCTATGACGCGCTCTATGGCACCGATGCGCTGGGCGACCTGCCCAAGGCCGGCGGCTATGACGCCGAGCGCGGCGCCCGGGTGATTGCCTGGGCCAAGGCGTTCCTTGATGACAGCGTCCCTTTGAAAGATGCCAAGTGGAGCGATGTCACCGGGTTTGATTTCGAGAACGGCGCTTTGAAAATCAAGACGGAAAGCGCTGAGACGACGCTGGTCGACCCGGCGCAATACACCGGCTTCAGCCGCGAGAACGATCACGCATTCCGGCTTTATTTCGAGAAGAACGGCCTGCATTCGCTGGTCTTCGTCGACCCCGAAAGCCTCATCGGCAAGGACGATCCGGCCGGTATCGGCGATATCGGGCTCGAATCCGCGGTCACCGCCATCATGGACTGCGAGGACTCGATCGCCGCCGTCGATGCCGAGGACAAGACGCTGGTCTACCGCAACTGGCTCGGCCTGATGCGGGGCGATCTGACCGAGCAAGTGAGCAAGGGCGGCAAGAGCTTCATCCGCAAACTGAATGACGACATCGTCTTCTCCACCCCGGACGGCAAGCCGGCAACGCTGAAAGGCCGCTCGCTGATGCTGGTCCGGAATGTCGGTCACCTGATGACCAATCCGGCGATCCTCGACCGCGACGGCAACGAGATCCCGGAAGGCATCATGGACGCCTTCCTGACCGGTCTGATCGCCCTGCATGACATCGGCCCCAACGGCCGCCGCGCCAATTCGGCGACAGGATCGATGTATGTGGTCAAGCCGAAGATGCATGGCCCGGAGGAGGTGGCCTTCGCGGTCGAGATCTTCTCCCGTGTCGAACAGGCCATCGGCATGGCGCCCAACACCATCAAGATGGGCATCATGGACGAGGAGCGCCGCACCACCGTCAACCTGAAGGAGTGCATCCGCGCCGCCAAGGAGCGCGTCGTGTTCATCAACACCGGCTTCCTCGACCGCACCGGCGACGAGATCCATACCTCGATGGAAGCCGGCCCGATGATCCGCAAGGGCGACATGAAGCAGGCTGCCTGGATCGCGGCCTATGAAAACTGGAATGTCGATATCGGGCTTGAATGCGGGCTTTCGGGCCACGCCCAGATCGGCAAGGGCATGTGGGCCATGCCCGATCTGATGGCGGCGATGCTGGAGCAGAAGATCGGACACCCCAGGGCCGGCGCCAATTGCGCCTGGGTGCCTTCGCCAACGGCGGCAACGCTGCACGCCACGCATTATCACAAGGTCAATGTCGCGGAGGTTCAGGCCGGACTGCGCAGCCGTGGCCGCGCCAGCCTCAATGATATCCTGTCGGTCCCGGTGGCGAGACATCCGAACTGGACACCGGAGGAGATCCAGCGCGAGATCGACAACAATGCGCAAGGAATCCTGGGTTATGTGGTCCGCTGGGTTGACCAGGGGGTTGGCTGCTCGAAGGTTCCCGACATTAACAATGTCGGCCTGATGGAAGACCGCGCGACGCTCAGGATTTCGGCGCAGCACATGGCCAATTGGCTGCACCATGGCGTCGTCAGCCGCGACCAGATCATCGAGACCATGAAGCGCATGGCGATCGTCGTCGATGGCCAGAATGCCGGCGACCCGGCCTATCGCCCGATGGCGCCCGATTACGACAAATCGGTGGCGTTCCAGGCGGCTGTGGAATTGGTGCTCGAGGGCCGCGCCCAACCCAATGGCTACACCGAACCGGTGCTGCACCGCCGCCGCCTCGAACTCAAGGCCGGCGCTGCCTGATCAGCGCTTGATGCATCGGACAAGACAGAAAAGCCCGCCCGGACATCGTCCGGGCGGGCTTTTCCATGGGGGTGGACCCAAGCCTATTGCTTGACGATGACGCGCGTGCTCTTGCCGGGACGAACGCGGTCATACAGGTCGATGATGTCCTGGTTCATCAGCCGGATGCAGCCCGACGAGGCGGCGGTGCCGATTGACTTCCACTCCGGCGTGCCATGCAGCCGGAACAGCGTGTCCTTGCCATCCTGGTCGAAAAGGTAGAGCGCGCGGGCGCCCAATGGATTTTCCAGTCCGGGCTTCATGCCGTCATCGCCAAATTTGGCCAGATCCGGCCGGCGGTCGATCATTTCCCTCGGCGGAGTCCATTTCGGCCATTGTTGCTTCCAGGCGATATAGGCCTCGCCTTCCCAGGCAAACCCGGCCTTGCCGACGCCGATGCCGTAGCGCACCGCCCTCTTGCCCGGCAGCACCAGATAGAGAAAGCGGTTCGGGGTATCAACGATGATGGTTCCCGGCTTTTCCTGGGATCCATATCGGACGATCTGACGGTGGAACCTCTTGTCGATCTTGCTGATCGGAACCGCCGGAATGGCATATCCGGCGTCCGTGACCGTGCCATATTCGGAGGTGAAAATCTGGGTGGCGGCGGAAACGCCGTCCTCCGAGCTTGAGGAACAACCGGCAAGCGCGAGCGCCGCGACAAGTCCCGCGATGGTGAGCGAAAAACGAGGTGTCATTTTGGAATCTTCCGAGAGAAAAGCGTTGGCGCCGATTTTAGAATCACGCACAATCTGACACCGGTTATTTTAAACAAGTCCTTACCACGCAACACTCTTGAAGCAAAAACAGGGACAATAGTCTCGCTTTGTCGGGCGCCATTGTTTTTCTGCAACAAACCCGGCCCTTGACGTTGCGGCTGGAGTCAAACTGGGGCATTTACTGGGCCATGCCAATCATCTCGCCACATTCAGACAATCCGCTTGTGGATGGCCGCCAGTCCGATCGCGCGCTGATGGTGCGCCGCGGCGTTCAGCGGTTGTTTTCCGATCTGCGCCTGTCGATGGTGCCCGAATTGTCGCTGGCCTCGGGACGGCGCGCCGACCTGGTGGCGCTGAGCGGGACGGGCGAGATCTGGATCGTCGAGATCAAGTCCTCGATCGAGGACTTGAGATGCGATACCAAATGGCCCGATTATCGCCAGCACTGCGACCGGCTGTTCTTCGCCACCCACGCCGGAGTGCCGGCCGGTCTGTTCCCCCAGGATTGCGGCCTTATCATCGCCGACACCTGGTCAGGTCATCTGATGCGGGAAGCTCCGGAACACCGGCTTGCGGCGGCGACACGCAAGGCGATGATGCTGAGATTTGCCCGCGCCGCCGCCGACCGGTTGCTTCTCGCCGAACTTGCAGCCGGGTAACGCCGGTTCTATCGGGTCCAAGCCGTACTCAACGCGGTGCGCGCTTTGCGAGGATCCGCTGCAGGGTGCGCCGGTGCATGTTGAGCCGCCGGGCGGTTTCCGAAACATTGCGTTCGCACATTTCATAGACCCTTTGAATATGCTCCCAGCGGACCCGGTCAGCTGACATCGGATTCTCCGGAACCTCGGCGCGCTCGCCGGGCTTGCGGGTCAGGGCGGCAAAAACCTCGTCGGCGTCGGCAGGCTTGGCGAGATAGTCGATCGCTCCAAGCTTCACCGCCGTCACCGCCGTGGCGATGTTGCCATATCCGGTCAGCACGATGATGCGGGTATCGTCACGGCGCTCGCGGATCGCTTCGATCACGTCCAGGCCATTGCCGTCCTGCAGCCGCATATCAACCACGGCGTATTTCGGCGTGTTGCGGCGCGCCTTGGCCAGGCCTTCGGCCACGCTTTCGGCAATCTCGACCGCAAAGCCGCGCGCCTCCATGGCGCGGGCAAGCCTGCGCAGAAATGGCGCATCATCGTCGACCAGCAGAAGCGTGGCGTCCGGCCCGATGGGCTGGGTTTCGGTCAAATGAGCAGTATCGTCGGTCATGATTCACCTAATCGGCGTGCGCGGGATGCGGTTGGTATCTCCGATCTAATGCGTTTTTGCAATTTATCCAGCTCCAGCAGCTTGCGGATGCAACTTGCCGGACCCGAATAGGTCCATTTTCTCGCGTGGCCAGCTGACCTGGACATGGGCGCCGGTCGCGGGCGCCGGACGGTTGGAGAAGTTGAGCTGAGCGCCGGAGCGCTCAAGCAGCGTTTTGGCGATGAACAATCCAAGTCCCAGCCCGCCCGCCTTCTCCCGGTCCAGACGATTGCGCCGGTTGATGAAAGGCACCCCGATCTGCGCCAGAACATCCGGCGCGAAGCCCGGCCCGTCATCTTCGATGCTGATTTCCACCCGCTCCCGCCCATGGGAAACGGTGACGGTCACCTGCTCATGGGCGAAGTCGACGGCATTTTCGATCAGATTGCCCAGTCCGAACAGGATGCCCGGATTGCGCCGGCCCACCGGTTCCTGGCTCTCGGTCTTGCCATGGATCACCTGGATCTCGATGCCAAATTCCCGATGCGGCGCGATAACCTCCTCGATCAGCGAATCGAGCGGCAGCCGCACCATATGGGCCTCGTCCTCCGCCGACAGGGTCGACAGTCTGCGCAGAATGTCACGGCAGCGCTCGCTCTGGCTGCGCAGCAGCATCAGATCATCGGTAAACCTCGGATCGTCGGCCAAGGCCTTTTCCATTTCCCGCGCCACCACCTGTATCGTGGCGAGCGGCGTGCCAAGCTCATGCGCCGCCGCCGCGGCCAGTCCGTCCAGCGCGGAGATGTGATGTTCGCGCTGCAGCACCAATTCGGTCGCGGCCAGCGCGTCGGCGAGCTGATTGGCCTCGGCCGAGACCTGAAACGAGTAGAAGGCGGCAAATGCCGTGGTGGACACAATGGCGATCCAGGCTCCGCCAACAAGCAGGAATGGAAATTCGAAATCACTTCCGGGGTACCAGGGCAGGGGCAGGGAGTAAAACGCCAGCACCGTGACCGCGGCCACCGACAGCGCGCCCAGGCCCAGGGTGTGGCGCACCGGCTGCGACGCCGACGAAATGATCACCGGAACGCACAGCAACACCGAGAACGGATTGGCCAATCCGCCGGTCAGGAACAGAAGCCCGGAGAGCTGCAGCACATCGATCGACAACACCGCGGTTGCGCCCAGAGGCGGTAGCCGGTGGGCGGCGGGGAAGCGGATTGACAGGAATATGTTCAGCAAGGCCGAGCAGGCGATCAGCACAAAGCACATGAGCTCCGGAACCTCGAAGCCATAGCCATGCGCGACGATCAGCACCGCGGCGCTTTGGCCCGCCACGGCCAGCCATCTCAGCCGCGTCAGCGTCTTCAGCCGCAACCGGTGCCGGATCGAATGTTCATCAAGGAGTGACGGGAATACGGTCATGTATCCCGGTCTATCGCATCAGGACGGAAATTCACACTCAGTTTTTGCATGGCGGCCTCGCTCACCAACGCACAGGTTTGCCCGCCAGCATCAGGTTCCGCGCGGCTTGACGCGCCGCGTCGGGTCCGCTTCTGCGGGGTTTTCCGGCCAGGGATGGCGCGGATAGCGGCCCCGCATCTCGGCCCGCACATCCGCCCAGGAGCCCCTCCAGAACCCCGGCAGATCGCGGGTTGTCTGGATCGGCCGTTGCGCCGGCGACAGCAGTTCGAGCGTCAAGGGCAACCGGCCGCCGGCGATGCAGGGATGACCGGTCTCGCCGAACAGCTCCTGCACGCGGATTGCCACCACCGGCCCCTCCGCCTCATAGCGGATCGGCAGCCGCGACCCGGTTGGCGCTTCGTAGTGGGTTGGCGCCAGGCGTCCGATTTCGCTTCTCGCCCCGGCGCCGCACAGAGACAGCAAGCCCTCGTTGAGGCCATCCCGGTCAATCGCCTTGAGCGATGCGATCCCCGGCTGATAGGGCGCAAACCAGGTCTCGAGACTGGCAAGCAGCGCCGGTTCGGACACATCCGGCCACGGCGCGCCGAGGCTCGCGTGAAGAAATCCGATCCGGTCCCTCAGTTGCAGGCCCGCGGCCGAAAACGGCAGCGCCTTCAGCCCGATCCGG
>LADQ01000103.1 GCA_000961635.1 Hoeflea sp. BRH_c9
CGCGAACTGCCCATCGTCTGGCAGATCGCACGCGGATCGCTGTTCAACAAACTCGTCATCCTGCTGCCGATCGCGATGCTCTTGAATGTGTTCGCGCCGTGGCTGCTGTCGCCGCTCCTGATGATCGGCGGCGGCTATCTGTGTTACGAAGGGGCTGAAAAGATCTGGCATCTGTTTCATCCCGAACCGATCCCTGTCGATGCCGAAAATCCGATTGATCATGCGCATCTGGAGAAGCAGCGCGTCGCCGGCGCCATCAAGACCGACTTCATCCTGTCGGCCGAAATCATGACGATTGCGCTCTCCTCCATCAAGTCGCAATCGCTGTGGAATGAAGGACTGATTCTGGCCTTGGTGGCTGTCGGCATCACCGTCCTCGTCTATGGCAGCGTCGCCATCCTGGTGAAAGCCGATGATGCCGGGCTGAAAATGGCGCAAGCGGGCTATTTCGCGGCGACGCGCAGCATCGGCCGCTTCATCGTGCGCGGCATGCCGGCCTTCATGGAAACCATCGCCAGCATCGGCACGGCGGCCATGCTCTGGGTCGGCGGCGCGATCATCATTCATGGTCTGGAGAATTTCGGCTTCACCAGCATCGGCCATTTTGTCGAAGACATGTCAGCCAGGGTTCGCGAGTTTGTCACCATTGCGCCAGGCTTCCTCGGCTGGGCGACGGAGGCCTTGCTGAGCGGAATCTTCGGCCTCGCGGTCGGGCTGGTTGTGCTGGCCATCATGAGTATGGGGACACGCCTGATGGGAAGCGGCAAGAGTCACTGACCGCCGCAAAGATCCGGCCGTCGCCCGTGGGCCGTTGGCGATCTTCAAATCAGGAAGCCGGGCCCCGGGCCAGACGCACCTGCGCTCTCAAAACCTATTCCCCCGGCGAAAGCTCCTGCTGGCCGGCCCTGCGGCTGGCCTCCCCGGCCTCGCGCAGTTCCAGGTCGAGCCGGCGTTCTTCCTCTGCCGACGGCGTGGCGAACCGCGCCAGCAGCAGATAGGCGACCGGGGTCAAAAACAAGGTGGCGATCATCGCCAGGCCAAGGCCGCCGACGATCACCCAGCCCAGCGCAACGCGGGCCTCGGCGCCGGCGCCAAAGGCCAAAAGCAGCGGCACCGATCCCAGAACGGTGGATATCATCGTCATCATCACCGGTCTCAACCGGATATTGGCAGCCCCTTCGACGGCCTGGCGCACATCCATGCCCTTGTTGCGCAGCTGGTTGGCGAACTCGACGATCAGGATGCCGTTCTTGGCCATCACGCCGACCAGCAGCACCAGGCCGATCTGGCTGTAGACATTGAGCGAGCCGCCGGTCATGGCCATGGCGTAGATGGCGCAGGCGAGCCCCAGCGGCACGGTGGAGATGATGATGAAGGCGCTGACGAAGCTTTCAAACTGCGCGGCCAGCACCAGCAGCACGACAATGATGGCGATGCCGAAGGTGATCAGCATGTCACTCGAGGACTGGTCGAGCGTCGCGGCTTCCGCGAGCGGGATGATCCGCACGCCAGCGGGCAACAATGGCTCGGCCAACTCAACCGATTCGGACCAGGCCTGGCCAAGCGCAAAACCGGGCGCCAGCCCGGCGGTGATCGAGACCGAGCGCATCTGGCTTTCACGGCGAAGGTCGGGGGCGACGGCTTTCTCGGTCAGCGTCGCTATCGTCGACATCGGCACGATGCGGCCGTCGCGCGCCTTGAGATAGATCGATTCGAGATCGGTCGGATCGTTGATCGGATTGGTGGTCGACATCAGCTTGACCGGGTAGGAGCGGTCCGCGATGAAGACCTGCGCCACTTCGCGCCCGTCCAGCAGCGCCTGCAGCGCTTCGGACAGCCCGTCTATGTTGACGCCGAGATCGGAGGCGCGGGCGCGGTCGATGCGCACCGAAATCTGCGGCTGGGTGGTCTCGTAGGACAGCCGGATCTGCCGGAATCGCGGATCTTGTTCAAGCTTGTCGACCATCTGGCGGGCGACATCGGCCAGTTCGTCGTAGCTGTTGCCGACAAAGGCGAATTGCAGGCCATTGCCGGCGCCGCGGATGCCCAGACTGTTGGGCTGGATGGCGAAGGCGCGCAGGCCGGGAACAGTGGCCACGGCGGCATTGAGTTCGGCGACGATATCGGCCTGCGACCGGACGCGCTCGCCCCAGGGCGCGAGGCTGAGCACCATGAAGCCCGAGTTGGACGATCCGCCGGTGCCGGCGATGGCGAAGACATTGGTGACCTCGCCGGTTTCGCGAAGCGGCATGACCAGGCGCTCGATCTCGATCATGCGGGCGCGGGTGTAATCAAGGCTGACGCCCTGCGGCGCCGAGATCCGGATCAGCGCCACCGCCCGGTCTTCCGGCGGCGTCAATTCCTGCGGAATGGTCGGCAGCAGCGCCAGG
Organism: Hoeflea sp. BRH_c9; assembly: GCA_000961635.1. Classification (GTDB taxonomy): domain Bacteria; phylum Pseudomonadota; class Alphaproteobacteria; order Rhizobiales; family Rhizobiaceae; genus Hoeflea. The sequence continues at coordinate 2,391 of LADQ01000103.1, forward strand.
GCGCCGCCTGCCGCCATCAGCGCGATGATAATGACCACAAGCGGCGCGTCCAGCGCGCGGTGCAACAGCGATGCATATTTTGTCGCCAAATAATTGCCGAACGCGACAAATCCACTGTCCTTGCCCGCCGTCTTGGTCATGTCGCGGCGCTTGATCAGCCGCGACGCCAGCATCGGGCACAGCGTCAGCGCCACCACACTGGAGATCATCACGGTGAAGGCCAGCACGAAGCCGAACTCGGTGAACAAGCCGCCGGCCTGCCCCGGCAGGAACGAGATCGGGATGAACACGGCGGCGAGCGTCGCGGTGGTGGTGATGACCGCGAAGAACACTTCCCGTGTGCCGATCACGGCGGCGGCGCGCACGCCCATGCCTTCATTGCGCCGGCGCACGATGTTTTCGAGCACCACGATGGCGTCATCGACGACCATGCCGGTGGCGAGCACCAGGGCCAGCAGCGTGAGAATGTTGACCGAAAATCCGGCGAGCCAGATCGCCGCGAACGCGCCGATCAGCGAGACCGGCAGCGTCACCGCCGGAATGAGCGTTGCCCGCCAGTCGCGCAGGAACAAAAAGATGATGGCGATGACGATGAGCACGGCGAGAATGAGCGTCGAGCGCACCTCCTCGATGGCGCCGCTGATGAAGGTGGCGTCATCGCTGGTCACGCGAATGTCGACGCCTTCGGGCAGGATCGCCTGAATGGCTTCGGTCGCGGCCCGCACACCTTGCGAAATTTCCAGCGTGTTCGACGCCGCCTGCCTGATGATGCCGATGCCGATGCCGGTGCGGCCGTTGGCGCGCAGCGAGCTTTCGCCCGGATTGGCGCCGAGCGTGACGCTGGCGACATCGCGGAACTTGACCCGGTCATTGATGTAGAGGTTTTCAAAACCTTCCGGAGTGGTCACATCGGCGGTGGCGCGCACCACGATGTCGGAGGATCTGGCGGTCAGCGATCCAGCCGGCACATCCAGCGCCACATTGCGCAAGGCGGTGCGCAGATCGGCCAGCGTCAGGCCGAAGGCCGCCAGACGCGACTGGTTGATATCAATGCGGAAAACCTTTTCCCTGTCGCCATAGACAGCAACGTCGGCGACGCCGGGCACCGCCGCCAGCCGGTCGACCACCACGTCCTCGACCAGAATGGTCATGTCCTGGACGTCGAGACGGTCCGACGTCACCGCGAGGCGCATCACCGCGTCGGAATTGGCGTCGGCCTTGACGATGCGGGGATCATCGGCGCCATCGGGCATGTTGTTGGTCACCCGGCCGAGCGCATCGCGGACATCGGAGGCCGCGACATTGAGATCGGCGCTTTCATTGAATTCAACCGTCACCCGGCTGCGGCCCAGCGTTGACGTCGACGATATGGACGCGACGCCGGCGACACGGGCCACCGCGCCTTCGACAATGGCGGTGAGTTCACGGTCAACCGTTTCGGGCGCCGCGCCGTCGAAGTTGGTGGTCACGGTGATCACCGGACGATCAACATCGGGCAGTTCGCGGATTTCCGCTCCGTAGAGCCCGGCAAGACCGGCGACCACGATGAGCAGGCTGATCACAACCGCCAGCACCGGGCGGCGGACCATCAAGGCGGTGCCGCCGCCGGTTTCTACCGCGGCGTCCGTCAGCGACGTGTCGTCTTCGTCGCGATTGTTCATGCGCCGCTCCCGGCCGTTTCCGGTTTGGAATTCCCTTCAACCGTCTCGCCGCCCGCTTCGGACTGCTGATCGCCGCCGAGCACGCGAACCGCGGAGCCGGGCCTGACGCTCTGCACGCCCTCGGTGACAACCTGATCGCCCGGCGACAGCTCGGCCTTGACCAGCACGCTGTCGGAATTGCGTTGAATGATCGACACGTTGACGCGACTGGCCTTGCCTTCTGAAACCTTCCAGACATAGGCGCCCGAGGAATCCCACTGGATCGCCAGCGGATCGACCGATGGCCAGGTTTCGCCGTCAAACCCGACCGACACTTCAAACGACATGCCGGCGCGCAGCGTGTCATCGGCATTGGCGATCAGGGCGCGCACCCGCAAGGTGCGGCTCGCCTCGTCCACCCGGTTGTCGACCGCCGAAATCCGCCCCGCGAAACTCTCGCCCGGACGGGAAATGGCGATTGCCGTGACCTGCTTGCCGATTTCCATGCCGGCGGTGAAGCGTTCGGGCACAAAGAACTCGATCAGGATTTCGCTGCGGTCGTCGATGCTGGCGATTTCGGTCTGACTGGTGACATACTCGCCGGTATTGACGGCAAGAATTCCCAGCGATCCGGCAATGGGAGCGGTCACGGTGCGGCGGGACAGGTCAAGCTCGGCTTCCCTGAGCGCCACCTTTGCCGCATCGAGCGCATTCTGCGCCTGATCGGCTTCAACGCTTGAAGCAGCGCGGCTGGCCACCAGGCTTTGCAGGCGCTCGGCCTTCGCCCTGGCGTCATTGACCGTGAGCCTGGCCCGTTCGACGGCAAGCTCTTCCTCGGCGGCGTCAAGACGGATCAGCACGTCGCCGCGCTCCACCTTGCCGCCCGGACGCACCGGAATATCAATGATCTGCCCCGAAACCAGGGTTCTGACCGCGACCGAGCGCACCGCCTGCCCGCTGCCGATGGCGGTGAGCTTGTCATTGACCAGACCTTCGCCAACCGGGGCCACCAAAACCAGCGCATCACCCGCGCCGCGTTGACCGCCTGGCCTCTGCCCGCCGGCGGGTCCCCCTGCCGCATCCACAGCGCCTGGCCCAAACAGCGAGATCCGTTCAAGCCCATTGCGGGCAAGAAGATCATGCGAGCCGGGGTAGATCCAGGACCAGCCGACGAAGGCGACAGCAAGCAGGATCAGCGAGAGCAGCAATTGTTTCCAGAGTTTCAAATTCATATCTTTCGGAAATGTGCGGGCGAAACCGCGAACCACTGTGTCTCGCCGGCGCGACTTGGGTCCGGACCGGGCATAGCGACCGCCTGGGCGGCAAATCGTGTCTTACGTCCTTGATACATAGCGTGTTGTCTGTGGATTGCACCTTACCATTTAGACAGATTTCCGAAATGTAAAGGCTGGTTTTGCTGTCAACCCGGTCCGGGCCCCGGCGCTTCGGACGGCCGGGGTTCAGTCGCTTGGATCGGGGCCGCGCATCCTCAGCGACATCTGCACCATGGCGATCGCCAAGACCGAAAGCGCCACGCAGATCCAGAAGGCGTTGACGCCTGCCATGCCGAACGCCACGCCGAAGCCGGCGACTATGAGAATGGAAAACCCCTGCATCATGACGCCGAACAGGCTCTGCGCCTCCGCCGAAATGTCTTCGCTGGTCCGCTTGTTGATGAAATAGAGGCAGCCGAGATAGGCGAAGGTGAAGGTGACCGCCTGGCCGAGCTGCATCACCACGATCACGGCCAGCGGCGGAGACTGGGTCATGCCGAACCAGCGTGCGATCGCCACCACGGCCGCAATCATGATGAGTACGCGGGCGGGAAAGCGGGTGTTGATCCGCTTCCAGGCAAACATGGTCGCCGCTTCCGCGGCCGCGCCCAGCGCGATCAGCCCGCCGATCACCGGCTCGGACAGGCCCTGCTGTTTCCAGACCAGCGACGAAAACGCGTTCATGACCATGTGATTGGCAAACAGGATGGCGCCGGCGACAACCGGCAGCAGCACCCAGGGCTGAAACGCCGCGATCACCTCGCGCGACAGCAACCTGCCTTCGGGTTTGGTACGCGGCCTGTCGACGTCGCGCAGCCGCGGCAGGCCGACCGCGACGAGGAAGCGCGCCGCGCAGGCGAAGGCCATTAACCAGACGAAAGACGGCGCGCCAAGCCAGAGGATCAGGTAGCCGGTGACAAAACACATGACGAGATAGCCGATCGTGCCCCAGGCGCGGGTCGAACCGAACGAAAAGCCCAGCCGCAACGACAGCCGCATGGTCGCCGCATCGGCGACCGGTCCGACCAGTCCGGCCGGCAGAATGGTCAGCGTCCAGATCAAGAGGATCATCCAGAGCCCTTCGGCAAACCCCAACATGAGCGAGAACACGGCGCTCAGCCCGGTTCCGATCATGATCGCCTGCTTCCAGTCCGACGCGCGGTCGGCAAGCCGGCCGACCAGCAGGCTGAACAGCAGGATTCCCGCCATGGGGACAGTGTTGATCAGCCCGATGCCGGCATCGCTGATACCGCGATCATTGAGCCAGATCGGCAGATAGGTGTTGGCGACCGCCGCCGGCAGGAAAGCCAGCACATAGTAGCGCGTTGCCGCAAATTCCGGCTTTGCCATTGGGAAGCTGCCTTAAGACAGAAACAACCGGAGACCGATTCCGGCAATCGGACTGAGCTTTAATTGATCATCCGCGGTTGCACTACAAAAACCGCACAAGCTTAATCAGATTTGATGCGCCCGCTGGCTGTCGAGCGGGGCCTCGGTCCGGTCATTGAGCCCATAATCGCGCAGCACATGGGCGACGCGAAGCCGGTAGCCGGCGAAGACCCCGCCCCTGCCGCGTGACTGCGCCTTGCGGTGCGCGGAGAGCGTGCGCCAGCGCCTGACCGCCTCTTCGTCGCGGAAGAACGACAATGACAACAGCTTGCCCGGTTGGGTCAGGCTTTCGAAGCGCTCGACGGAGATGAAGCCGTCGACCTCCGCAAGCAGCGACCGCAGCGAGGCGGCGATCTGGAGATATTCCTCGCGGCGGCCGTCGGCGGGTTCGACCTCGAAAATCACCGCGATCATGGCTGCACCAAAGCGGCATGCGGCGCGGACGCGAGCTTGAGAAAGGTGCGGTCCTCGCGCAAAAGGAATTTTTCGCGCTGGGCGAATTCATAGTTTTCGCGACCGAGCGGGTCGGCTGAAAGCCGCTGCCGGTAGGCTTCGTAGGCGGCGAGATTTTCGATCGAATAGACCCCGTAGGCCAACGTCGAGGAGCCTTCATGCGGGCTGAAATAGCCGATCAGATCGGCGCCGCAGCGCGGGATCGCCTGCCCCCAGTTGCGGGCATAGTGCTCGAACTGCGGCTTCTTGGCCGGGTCGATGTGATAGCGGATGAAACAGGTGATCATGGCAACCTCCAAAACTCGGGAAGCCGGTTTGTTGCACATTGACGGGTCTTCATGCTTCGATTAGCATCGAACTATGAAAGAAGGTCCAGACATTGCCCAATTGGGCGCGCTGATCGGCGATCCGGCGCGCGCCAACATGCTTACCGCGCTGATGGCCGGGGGCGCGCTGACCGCGAGCGAGCTTGCGGCGGAGGCCGGCGTCACCGTGCAGACGGCGAGTTCGCACCTGAAGAAACTCGAGGCGGCCGATCTGGTGTTCCAGCGCAAACAGGGCCGGCACCGGTATTTCGCGCTGACGGATGATGATGTCGGGGCGCTGCTGGAAACCATGATGGGGCTTGCCGCACGGCGCGGCTTGACCCGCACCCGCACCGGGCCGAAGGATCCGGCGCTGAGGAAAGCGCGGGTCTGCTACAACCATCTGGCCGGAGAACTGGGCGTCAGGCTCTATGACGGGCTTGTCGCATCGGGCTCTCTGTCG
>LADQ01000232.1 GCA_000961635.1 Hoeflea sp. BRH_c9
CGTCGCCGAGCGCAATCAGCCGGGCGGCGTCGCCGATGGCGTGCGCTCCGGTCGAGCAAGCCGTCACCACCGCATGGTTGGGGCCGCGCAGCCCGTGGCGGATGGAGACCTGGCCGGAGACCAGGTTGATCAGCCGTCCGGGAATGAAGAAGGGGGAAATCCGCCGGGGACCCTTGTCGCGCAGCGTGTAGCCCGCCTCGACGATGCCTTCCAGCCCGCCGATGCCGGAGCCGATCATCACGCCGGTGGCGATCTGGTCTTCGCAGCTCTTGGGATGCCAGTCGGCGTCGTTGAGCGCCATTTCGGCGGCGGCGACCCCGAACAGGATGAATTTGTCGATCTTGCGCTGTTCCTTGGGCTCCATCCAGTCATCCGGATTGAAGTGGCCCTCGACCGAGGTATCGGTCGGTACGGAGCAGGCGATCTGGGCGGCGATGTCGCTGACATCGAATGCGGTGACCCGCGACGCGCCATTCTGGCTATCGATCAGGCGAGACCATGTGATCTCCGTGCCGCAGCCAAGCGGAGAAACTACACCAGTGCCGGTGATGACGACTCTTCGCATCGTCTCAAGTCCCAGTCATGCCACTACAGCGGCGCGCATCCAACGGGATGTGCAAAGTACGCTGTAACGCTTTGAAATGATGCATGTAACCGTCATTCAAATGAACCCACCCGAATGCGACATGCACTAAAGGAAAACAAACCGGCGCAGGTGTTGCGCCGGTCTTGAAGGCGGGCAGTTGAGGCGCCCGCCTGTTCATGTCCGTTCAGGCCTGGGCCTTGGAGATGAATTTGACCGCGTCACCGACGGTCAGGATGGTGTCGGCGGCGTCATCGGGGATTTCCACACCGAATTCTTCTTCGAATGCCATCACCAATTCGACCGTATCGAGCGAATCCGCACCGAGATCATCAATGAAGCTTGCGCCTTCGTTCACCTTTTCAGCGTCAACGCCCAGATGTTCGATGACAATTTTCTTTACGCGGTCTGCGATGTCGCTCATGTCGGATTCCTCGACCTGTTTCACATTGTTCTTGCGCCTCGTTACCTGCGCAAGCATGGGTAATCAAGCTTGTTGCACATCTTTATGCGCCAGACTTGGTTCCGTCAAAGCCGGAGCTGTGGATTTCGGCACTTTTCGGCCCGAAACCGGCGCTCGTCAACACTTACGGCGTGGGCGAAGTACCATGGTTTGGCATGCGGGCAAAGCCGGAAAATTCTCGCAAGCCGTGATTCCCGCCGCCGGGTGACGTCCCTGACCGGTCCGGTTGGCCGGCCGGGCGGTCAGACCATCAGCATGCCGCCGTTGACGTGGATGGTCTGGCCGGTGACGTAAGCGGCCTCGTCGGAGGCAAGCCAGGTGACGGCGGAGGCGATTTCGGCGCCCGACCCCATGCGGCGCAAGGGGATGCTGCCCAAAATCGTTTCGCGCTGCTTGTCATTGAGCTTGTCGGTCATGGCGCTTTCGATAAAGCCCGGGGCGACACAATTGACCGTGATGTTGCGCGGCGCGATCTCCTGGGCGAGGCTTTTGGAAAAGCCGATCATGCCCGCCTTGGCGGCGCAATAATTCGCCTGGCCGGGATTGCCGGCAACGCCAACAACCGAGGTGATGTTGATGATGCGGCCATGGCGGCGCTTCATCATCGGATGGGTCAGTTCACGGGTGAGACGGAAGGCCGCGGTCAGATCGACCTCCAGAACCTGATCCCAGGCCTCGTCGGTCATCCGCACGAACAACCCGTCCTTGGTGATGCCGGCGTTGTTGACCAGAATGTCGACGCCTTCGAGCTGCGCCTCGGCGGCCTTGCCGAGGGCCGAAACGGCGTCCCGGTCCGACAGGTCGGCCGGAAACATCATCACCCGCTCGCCGAGATCGGCGGCAAGCGCTTCAAGCCGTTCGACGCGGGTTCCGTGAAGGCCGACGGTGGCGCCGCGGCCATGAAGCTGGCGGGCAATGGCTTCACCAATTCCGCCGGTTGCGCCGGTCACCAGGGCCTTGCGGCCGGTCAGATCGAACATGGATGGTCCTTTCGGGATACTACTGCAATTTGATCCTGGGTTCAGGAAAACCTGAATTCAGGCTTTTTGCCCGTCGATTGCGGCCAGAAACGGGTCGATATCGTCCGGGCCGGAAACATTCAATCCGGTGATCGAGCGATCGATGCGGCGAGCCAGGCCGGTCAGCACCTTGCCGGCGCCGATTTCAACCAGCGTATCGACGCCGTTGGCGGCAAACCATTCCACCGTCTCGCGCCAGCGCACCTGGCCGGTAACCTGCTCGACCAGCAATCGCGCAATCTCGTCGGGATCGGAGACCGGCGCTGCGCGGACATTGGAAATGACCGGAACGACGGGCGCTGATTTTGCGACCCCGGCCAGCGCCTCGCGCATGGCGTCGGCTGCGGGCTGCATCAGGCTTGAATGGAACGGTGCGGACACCGGAAGCATGACCGCGCGCTTGGCGCCCTTGGCGGTGGCGATTGCGGCGGCCGATTCGACCGCGGGCTTGAGGCCCGAGATCACCAGCTGGCCGCCGCCATTGTCGTTGGCGATCTGTACCGCGCCGAGCGACCGCGCTTCCGCGCAAGCCGCTTCAACAGCCTCATGATCGAGCCCGATGATGGCCGCCATCGCGCCCTCGCCGGCGGGAACCGCGGCCTGCATGGCGTTACCGCGAATGCGCAGCAGCCGCGCCGTGTCGGAAATCGAGAACATGCCGGCGGCGCACAGGGCCGAATACTCGCCAAGCGAATGGCCGGCGACATGGCTGGCGGCGTTTGCGAGGTTGAGCCCGTGGGCCTCGAGCACGCGGATCAAAGCCATCGACACCGCCATCAGCGCCGGCTGGGCGTTGGCGGTCAGCGTCAGCGTCTCCTCGGGCCCGTCAAAGATCACCGCCGACAGATGTTCACCGAGCGCCGCATCGACCTCGTCGAACACCGCCCTTGCCTCCGGATAGGCGGCGGCAAGATCCTTGCCCATGCCGACCGCCTGGCTGCCCTGCCCCGGAAAAGTGAATGCCATGGCCATGTCGCGGCTCCCATCATGATGTGTCCCGTTGCCGCTTCAATTCACATTCGCGGAGCCGGTGTCAAGCTTGCGCGCAAGCGCAAGGCACGAGGGACAAGCAGGATCCGGCGGGGATCTGGCCCTGGCGAGCCCGTTGTATTCGGAAAAACGGGGTATTCGGAAAAACGGGTTTGGAAAAATGGGTTTCGAAAATAATTTCGCGGCGCGGCCTGCTTGCGTCTTGTATTTGCCGCCTCTCGCCGTCACATCTTGCCCGTTGCGCTCGGACCCAGCAGCGCCTTCCGGATATACACAGATGCCGCACCCTGCGTCACGCCCCGCCCCGGCCACTTCAGCCGACACCCCCGCCATGCCTTTGCCCAAATCCAGGTTCGTCGCCTTTCTGACCGCAGTCGGCGCCATCGTGCTGATCGGTTCGGAAATCTGGCTGGTGGCCATTGCCGCTGTATGGGCCATCGACGGTTTCCTTGATCTCGCCACCATCGGCGATCTGATCATGATCGCGCTGATCGCCCCGGTGGCGCTCTGGGCGACATGGATGACGGCCAAGCTGGCGATCGCGGCGGAGATGAACCCCGAAAACGCCGACTGAACGCATCTCGCGAGCGCCGCCGCCGGCGCTCACCCCAATTTTCCGACGCCGGCACGCCCAGCCGCTGCGATGTCTTCGCGCGGTTGTGCATGTGCCCTGAGGACACCATCATGGTTTTCAACATCGTTACACTGCTGGCCGGGCTTGCGTTGCTGACCTTTGGCGCGGACTATCTGGTGCGTGGCGCCATATCGCTGGCCAACAGGCTCGGCATGCCGCCGCTGTTGATCGGGCTGACCGTTGTCGGTTTCGGAACCTCGATGCCGGAGCTGCTGGTGTCGCTGAAGGCAGCGCTAACCGGGTCGCCAGCCATCGCCATCGGCAATGTGGTCGGCTCCAACACGGCCAATATCCTGCTCATTCTCGGCGTTGCCGCGACAATCTCGCCGATTGCCGCGCGCATTGCCAATCTCAACCGGGATCTGGTGATGATGCTGCTTGCGGCGCTCGTCATGCTGGGTCTGGGGTTCTGGGGCGTCATCAATTTCTGGCTCGGACTGGCGATGTTTGTCTCGCTCGCCCTCTATCTCGCCTGGGTCACCCACACCGACCGCCGGCGCATGACGGCGGAGGAAGCCGAACTGGTGGTCAAGATGGAGGGCTGGAAGGAGGCCTTGTTCATCCTGGGCGGCCTTGGCGCGCTGTTTGTCGGCGCCAGCCTGCTGATTGACGCCGCAACCTCGATCGCGCGCGAATTCGGCATCTCCGAGGCCGTCATCGGGCTCACCATCGTTGCCGTCGGCACCAGCCTACCGGAACTGGCGACCTCCGTTGTCGCGGCCTTCCGCCGCCATGCCGAAGTGGCGCTGGGCAATGTCGTCGGCTCCAACATTTTCAACGTTCTCGGCATTCTGGGCATCACCGGCCTGGTCACGCCGTTGCCGATCGAAGCTTCGATGGCGCGATTCGACATTCCTTTCATGGTTGTGGTTTCGCTCATGCTGATCGGCCTGATCCTGCTTGCAGGACGCATCAACCGGCTGGCCGGGCTAGTCATGCTTGGCGTCTATGCGGGCTATGTGATCTGGCTGTTTTGAGCCAGCCGTGGCGGATCGCGGCATGGCCTGGTTGTTTCCACCATGGCCTGATCGTTTCCACCATGAATGGGTTGCACCGGGCGGCGCGGTGGCTATTGTGCGCCAAACTTTGACAGGCGCCCGCAAACAACAGGGCCGGAAGCAAGAGGATGGCCCGAATGAAAATGAATCCGCTCGGACGCACCGGCATGATGGTGAGCGAGATCTGCCTGGGCACCATGACCTGGGGCGAACAGAACACCGAAGCCGAAGCCCATGCGCAGATGGATTACGCGCTGACCGAGGGCGTCAATTTCTTCGATACGGCGGAAATGTATCCGACCCAGCCGACACGGGCCGAAACCCAAGGCCGCACCGAGGACTATATCGGCAGCTGGTTCCGCGCCTCGGGCAAGCGCAATGACGTCATTCTCGCCACCAAGATGGGCGGCGACGGGATCAAATGGATTCGCGGCGGCCAGGGCTTTACCCGGGCTTCGGTGATGGAGGCGGTCGACGGCAGCCTGAAGCGGCTCGGCGTCGGCCATATCGATCTCTACCAGCTGCACTGGCCCAATCGCGGATCCTATCATTTTCGCAAGCACTGGGCCTTTGACGCCAGCACCCAGGACAAGGCGGGCACGGTTCCGGATATCCGGGAGACGCTGGAAGGGCTCGGCGACGCGGTCAAGGCCGGCAAGATCCGCGCCATCGGCCTTTCCAACGAAAGCGCCTGGGGCGCCATGCAGTTCGTCCGGCTTGCCGAGGAACACGGATTGCCGCGCGTCGCCTCGATCCAGAACGAATACAGCCTGATCTGCCGCATGTTCGACACCGATCTGGCCGAAGTGGCGCATCATGAGGATATGGGCCTGCTGGCGTTCTCGCCGCTGGCGGGGGGTATCCTGACCGGCAAATACCAGGGCGGAGCCATTCCGGAGGGCTCGCGCCGGGCGCGGGTGGAAAACCTCAACGGACGCTGGAGACCGGAAACGGAAGCCGCGACCGCCGCCTATCTCGAGGTCGCCGCCAAGCACGGACTGGACCCGGCGCAGATGGCCATCGCCTTCTGCCTGACCCGGCCGTTCATGACCGCGGCGATCATCGGCGCGACGACGATCGACCAGCTCAAGACCGCCATCGGCGCCAAGGACGTCAAGCTGTCCGAGGCCGTGCTCGAGGACATCGCAACGGCGCGGCGAGCGCATCCGCTGCCGATCTGAGCAGCCAAAAACGTTTGCCGGGAAAAGCAGCCCTCACGATGGCCGCGGCCCCTTGATCTCGTCTCAATGACGGCGCCGGCCCAGGCCCGGATGGGTCCGGCGGGCGATCAGGGCGCAGCCGATCAGCACCAGGCCGATACCGGCAAACACGCCTTGCACCGGCACGAACACCAGCACCAGCCGCGCGAATGCGGGGGAGCCGACTGCGGCGACATCGCGGAAGGTGGAATAGACCGCCGCCATCTCGGTGCGTTCCGACGGTTTGACCGTGAGCAGGAATGGCAGGCCGCCGCAGATATCGAGCAGGATCAGAAACAGCGTCGCCGACACCAGCAGGGCGATCGCCGGATAGGGAAAGACCGAGATCAGCGTGGCGCCAACGAACAGGAGGCCGCTGCCGGCAAATCCGGTGACGAGGGCGCTGCGGACGCTGGTTTTCTGCAGGTAGCCGAGCATCACCGGCGTGAGAAACAGAAACCCGTTGGAAATCGACAGCGCCAGCCCGCCGATCTGGTCGGAGAGCCCGGATTTCACCGCGAAGATCGGCACGTAGATGATGTAGATCGACCAGCCGACGGAGCGCATCGTGGCGTAAAACCAGCCCGCGACCAGGGTGGGCTGACGGAAAAACCGCGGGATGTAGCGCAGCGGATTGACCGGCGGTCTGCGCGCCTTGGTGATGACTTTTCCGTCGCCAAGCCGCAAATGCCAGAAGAAGCCGAGCATCACCAGACAGGCGGCGATCGAGATCAGGAACGGAACCTGCGGGTGCCAGTCCATCAGCACCACGCCGAGGAAGGGTCCGACGCTCCAGGAAATGCCGCTGAACAGCAACCGCCGGCTTTCGTTCCTGCCCATGGAGGAGCGTTCGACATAATCCATCACATAGGCGTTGAAACACACCGCCAGGATGACCAGCCCGACCGAATTGGCCGCAACCGCATAAGGCACGAACCGGGCATCGAAGAAGCCACCCAGCACGCTTCCGGCGATCATGATCAGCGCCCCCAGCGTGTAGAGCCAGCGCCGCGGCACGTAGCGGGCCAGCAAGGGCACGCTCAAGGCGCACAAGAGCCCGGTCAGGCCGATCAGGACATAGACCTCCGACACCGTGGCGGCGCTGCCCAGCGCCCGGTACATCAACACCGGATAGACCGAAATCAATGTCGCCCGGGCCGAAGCCTCGCAGGCGGCCAGAATTGCGAATGAGTTCACCCCGGGTCTGGCCGGCGGAAACTCGACGAGCGGAAGGCGATTCTGGACCAATGGGCTGGCTAACGCGATAAAAGAGGCAACTGGAGACGACTAACTGCGGCACAGTCTGCGCGAAACGTGATTCTGGCAAGATGCCGGTTTCAGATGCTGACGGTCCGGTCCGGGTCGGGTTCGCCCGCGGCAAGCGACCTCAGCAGCGTCAAATGAACCTCGTCAATCGGCTGCGGGCGGCCGAACAGATAGCCCTGGGCAATGTGGCAGCCGCTCTTGCGCAGGATCGCGTGCTGCTCGGTGGTCTCGACGCCCTCGGCGACAACCCGCATGCCGAGCTGGCTGGCCAGATCGACCACAGCCTCGATAATCGACAGCGACCGCGGTTCATTGCCAAGATCGTCAACGAACAGCTTGTCGATCTTCAACTCGTCCCAATCAAACTGACGCAGATAGGACAGCGCCGAATAGCCGGTGCCGAAATCGTCGAGCGCAATCGAAATGCCGAGACCCTTGAGGCTTTTCAGGATGCGCGCCGTCAGTTCCGGTTCGGACATCATCAACGATTCGGTCACTTCCAGCGTCAGCCGGCCGGCCGGGAAGCCTGTGCTCGCGAGTACATCGGTCACCATGCCGATGACGTCATCGCGCAGCATCTGCCCAACGGAAAGATTGACAGAGACCCTCAGAGTGCCCGGAAACACCATCGCCTGGGAACAGGCGGTGGTCAGAATGCAGCGACCCAGTTCGACGATTTGCGAAGAGGTCTCAGCGATCGGGATGAACTCGTTCGGCGCAATCCAGCCCAGTTCCGGATGATTCCAGCGCGCTAAGGCCTCGAAACCGACCAGCTGGCCGGTTTCGATGTCCACTTGCGGCTGATAGAACGGAAAGATGTCGCCATTGCCAAGGGCGCTTTTGAGATCGGATTCAAGACGGCCACGCCGCTCGAAATCCCGGCGCATCGAAGGCTCGAACGTGACCACAATGCCCTTCCCCAGCGCCTTGGCGTTGTTGAGCGCCAGATCGGCATCGAGCAACGGGTTGGAGGCGATGTCCCTGGCGCGATCAAGCACCGATACGCCGATGGTGGCGCCGATGGCCACGGTGCTGCGCTGGATGACATAGGGCCGGCCCAGTTCCTCCAGGATTTCCCCGGCAATGGCCTCGTGGCGGGCAACAGCGGCTTCGCCCTGCAAGAGCACGACAAACTCGTCTCCGCCGAAACGCGACACGATGTTGTGCAGGCCCGATTTGGAAACCATGCGCCTGAGCCGGTCGGCGACGGCCACCAGCAAATCGTCGCCGGCGGCGTGGCCGAGCAGATCATTGACCGCCTTGAAGCCGTCGAGATCGATCGCGAACACCGCCAGCATGGTGGGTCCACCGTCCTCGGTGTCCATCGCCGCGTCGAATGCGGTTGTAAAGGCAAGCCGGTTGGGAAGTCCCGTCAAGCCGTCATGGTGGGCAAGATCGGAAAACCCCATCGCGGCCTCGCGGGCAGCGCGGCGGGCGCGTTCGAGCGACCTGTTCTGGTGCATCATCACCAACAACAGCACCGTTCCCACGCCAATCAACCCGAAGGACAGGTATTTCTGCAAACGCTGCTCGTGGACCAACTGGTCGCGGATGCCGGAATTGACCATCACGGTGTGAGATTGGGCATCGGCGCCAATAAGGTCCATGACCGGGGCGACCAGATCGAGTTTCTTGAGGATTTTAGCCTGGACCGCAGGGTCCTGGAGATTGGCGAACTCGGTGACGGCGTCGCCAAATTCCGCCCGCGCCTGATCGAACTCGATCCGGCGCTCAGGCGCGTAATCGATATATTCCCTGAAAAGGCCGGAATCCCAGTTGGCCAACCGGCCCTCGACGATCTGGGCGTATAAATTGACTTGTGCCGCATCCTCCGGACTGCCGCTGGCAAGAAAATCGGACATCAGCTTTCGCAGCTCGAGCATTTCCATCCGGCCCGCCGACCCGGTCCATGTCACGTCATAGCGGGCGGAACGGGCCACGGACGCATCCGTCGCGGTCGCCAGACGGGTGTGCATCCAGCCAACCGCGCCCAGCGCGACAAAGCTGGCAATGACGATCAGATTGAATGTGGTTGTGGGGAGCCGCATGAATGGTTCCGACGCTCAAGCCGCGACCTATTCGCTGATGACCATGCTGCGAACCTGCCACGCCGACCGCGCGTGATAGACCTCCGTATCCAGCTCCGGCTTGTCATCGAAGGGATAGATCACGAACAACGGGCCCTTGTTGGCGATCGGCATGGGCTCGCCATTGTTGCGGCTGGCCAGGATGACGCCATGATCGGCGAAATCCGCGACAGGAATTTCGGTACGGTATTTGTTGAGCGCGGTGATGGTTACCGTGCCGCCCGTCGCGCCGACCGCCTGCATCAAGACGGCCATCGGCACGCCTTCATAGGTGATGGCCTCGTCCTCCCAGGGCGAACTGGTGGTGATGGTACTTGTGCCAAGCGCCTCAAGTTCCGTAAGGGTGAAATCGACTGCTTCGCCGTTAGCCACCTTGCCGGAGATGGTCAGCACCACATTGTCGGAGCCGGCAGCCTGGGCGGAAACGCCGCCGAGCGCCAGCGCCGCCCCGACAAACAGAGCCTTCAGGAGTGAGGTCATGGGCGTTTCCTTCGTTACAAAGATCAGGCCGGCATGGCCGCTGGACCGAGTTTCCGGCGCAAACTTCCAAGATCACGGAATTCCGGGATCATTGTGCTCATGCAGCGATGAAACCGGAGTTAAGCAGTTGATTCAGAACTTACCGGTACGACCGAAACGGGGCACTCCGGCGGTCAGACGCCGGTGAAGGCCGGTTTGCGCCCTCGCCCGCCGCTGCCGAGCTGCTTCGCACTTGCAATAAGCCAAAAACCGCGTATAAGCGCGACTGTTCGAACACCCGGTCATCTGGCTGGTGGCTGAACGGAGGGTGCGATCCTGAAAAGGATCCTAGGGGCAAAAGCGCTCCGGCCTCCCGTGTCTCCGCTCACGACCGTCTCGATACCACGTCTTTCTTGCCCGGCCAAACGCCGACAGGACAAGTCGTTGGGGCTTAGCGCCGGATCCGGGTGATGTATAAAGCAAGAAAGGCAAGTCATTCATGGCTCTCTATGAACATGTATTCCTTGCCCGGCAGGACGTCTCCAGCCAGCAGGTCGAAGCCATTGTGGAACAATACAAGGGCGTGATCGAAGCTAATGGCGGCAAAGTCGGGCGCATTGAACATTGGGGACTGAAGTCCCTTACCTACCGCATCAACAAGAACCGCAAGGCGCATTACGCGCTGATGGACATCGACGCACCGTCGGACGCCGTCAAGGAAATGGAGCGCCAGATGCGCTTCAACGAAGACATTCTTCGTTTCATGACCGTTTCCGTCGACGCCCATGAAGAAGGCCCGTCGGCCATGCTTCAGAAGCGTGACCGTGACGACCGCCCGCGCGGCGACCGTGACGACCGTCCGCGTGGCGATCGTGATCGCGGTGACCGTGGCGATCGCGGTGATCGTGGCGACCGTGGCCCGCGCCGTCCGCGCGAAGACCGCGAATAGGAGAACAGACAATGGTCGACATCAACCAGATCCCGACACGCCGTCCGTTCCATCGCCGTCGCAAGACCTGCCCGTTCTCGGGAGCGAATGCGCCGAAGATCGATTACAAGGACGTCCGTCTGCTGCAGCGCTACATTTCCGAGCGCGGCAAGATCGTTCCTTCCCGCATCACCGCCGTGAGCCAGAAGAAGCAGCGCGAACTCGCCAAGGCGATCAAGCGCGCCCGTTTCCTCGGCCTGCTGCCTTACGTGCTGCGTTAAGTATCAAACCGGGATTCGGCGTTCTTCGCCGGATCCCACTCCCTTCCCGCGACGGGCGCGGGGTCTGGGCCGCCAAATCCCGGGTTGGGGCGAATGATCGCCTCTAACTGCTTCAGGCAGGACAGCGAAACATGACACAGCAAAGCACATCGCTCCTCGTGGGCCTGCTCGCCGGCGTTTCCGCCGCGTTTCTGCTTGTCAGCGCCGGTTCCCCCTCAAGCCTGTCGTTCTTTCTTTTCGCCGCCGCCGCGCTGCCTGTGCTGATTGCCGGGTTGGGCTGGTCGAATCTTGCCTCCATTGTGGCCGTCGGCTGCGCGATGACAATCATCGGCGTCGCCACGACGCCGCAGTCGGCGCTTGTCTCGGCCGTCACCACGCTGGCGCCGGCCGCCTGGATCGCCCATCTTTCCAATCTCGCCCGACCGGCCGAGGAAGTCGGCGGCCCCGAAGGCGCTGTCGCCTGGTATCCGGTTTCAGACATTTTCATGAACATTTCGGCCTGTGTCTGTGTCGGCCTCGTGGCCGTCGGGCTTGCCACCGGCTATGGCCCGGATTTTGTCGGCGAGCTGGTCGACGTCTTTGTCGCGACCATCAAGGACAGCAATGCCGACTACCAGCCAACAGCCGAAGGCATGGAAGAGATGAAGACCTTCTTCCTGTTCGCGCTGCCGGCGATCCAGGCCGCGATGTGGGTGCTGATCCTGTTCGCCGGCTGGTATGTCGCCTCCGCGATCGTGCGGCTGTCGGGCCGCTCGAAGCGCCCCAAGGATGACGTTCCGTCACAGCTCCGGATGCCGCGCCTCGGAGCGATCGCGCTGACAGCCGGGGTGGTGATGAGCTTTTTCGGAGGCGGCATCGGACTGATCGGCTGGACCCTTATCGGCGCATTCGGCATCGGCTTCGTCGTGGCCGGGTTCGCCATCGTGCATCATCGCACCCGCGGCAAGCCGGCGCGCGGGCTGTTGTTGTGGACGGCCTATCTGTCGACCGTCATTTTCACCATTCCGATCGGCTTTTTTCTGTTTCTCGGGCTGTTCGACACCGCCCGCACACTGACGGTGACCGGCTCCGGTCCCAAATCCAAACCCTGAAACCACGTCTCGACCAACACCACTCAAAAGGAACATCACCATGGACGTCATTCTTCTTGAACGCATCGCAAAGCTCGGCCAGATGGGCGAAACCGTCAAGGTTCGCGACGGCTACGCCCGCAACTTCCTGCTGCCGCAGGGCAAGGCGCTGCGCGCCAACGCCGCCAACAAGACCCGCTTCGAAGCCCAGCGCGTGGTGCTGGAAGCCCGCAACCTCGAACGCAAGTCGGAAGCCGAGCAGATCGCCGAAAAGCTCAACGGCAAGACCTTTGTCGTGGTTCGCTCGGCCGGTGAAACCGGACAGCTTTACGGCTCGGTCGCGGCCCGCGACGTGATCGCCGTTCTCGCCGACAACGGCTTCACCATCGGCCGCAACCAGGTTGACATGAACAACCCGGTCAAGACCATCGGCCTGCACACGGTGCCGCTGGTGCTGCACGCCGACGTCAACGTGACGGTCACCTTCAACGTCGCCCGTTCCGCCGATGAAGCCGAACGCCAGCTCAAGGGCGAAGACCTGTCGTCTGCCGACGCCATCTACGGCATCGACGAGGAAGCCGCCGCGGAAGCCGCCGAAGCCGCCGCCACCGATCCGGACTACAATGACGACGAAGACGCCGAAGGCGGCGAAGGCGACTACAACGCCTGACCCTGCCCTTGATGCGTATCCCTTCGGGGATTGGCCGCATTGACGCCATGCCAAATGCCCGGGACCTGGTCCCGGGCATTTTCATTTGCAGTCCGTAAAACTGAATTAAACCAGGATGACCGGCGCCAGTCCACCGCCGGGCGTGCGGAAATTGGTGGTCTGGCCGCGATACATCCGCGCCACTGCAAACAGCGGCTTGCCGGCATAGGCAAAGAGCCGGATGTCATATTTGAGATCCACCGGCGCGCCGTCCACCATCAGGCCGCGGTTGCCGGGCGGGACAAATTGCTGGGCGACATAATCGCCCGCCTGAAGCCTTTCCCAGACCTGTTTGGTCAATTTGTCGCCGCGATAGGCAGCCTTGCTGCCATAGCCGCCGGATGGCTTGAAAAACATCGTCCTGCGATCACGCCAGGCCGCTACCGGATCGATCTCGCCGATTGCCTGCGTCTGAGGAATCATCGTCCGGATGTCGGGTCCCAGAGCGCCGGGCTGGCCGTCGCCTCCCCCCAGCAGCACAAGATTGCGCTTGTCGGCATAGAGCGCATGATGCCGGGGCGATGGCGAAAGCACCACGCCGTCTTCCAGATAAGCCTGCCGCAAAGCCCGGTTGGCCTCCGCTTCGAGCCTGAAATCAGTCAGGCGATTGTAGACCATGTCGATGATTTCGCCCTCGTGCATCAGCACGCCGTCGCGATAGTCGAGCGCCGAAGCATCGACAACCACCGCGCGGATCCCGTGCGCCTCAAGCAGTTCCGCCGCTATCAGCATATCGGGATAGAGATACTGGGCTTCGGGATGCTCATCGACAATGGCAACGGAACGAAGCGGCCTGCCCGGTCTGACGCTGTTCCATTCTTCGACAAACATCGACACCAGAAGCGCATCCAGCCGGGCTTCGCCGAAATCAGGCCGGATGGTTCCGGCCGGCAGGCAAGTCGATCCCTGCCCGGCAAATTGCTTGGTGAGAAAGGCCGCCCCGGCATTGGTGTTGATTTCAATCAGCCGGGGCCCGTCGGCCGAGATGTGGAAATCGAACCCCATCAACAAGCTGCGGCTGTCGCGCTGGCGCGTGAGGTCCACGTCCGGATCACGCTGGCCTATTGCCGCCTGGTAGGAACTCGTTTGTGTGCTCACTGCCACCGCTTCCACCAGTCTTGTCATTTGCTGGTAATGCTGAGACGACAGGAACACGGCGGTGCCGGCAAAGAGCCCGGTCCGGTCGGACAGAAGGCCCGGAAGCCGGCTGTCGCGGCTTCCGGCCGCGATGCAGGCCTGACGTTCCGCCGCGACCAGCGGCAAGCAAAAACAGGAACTGTTGATCACATCAACTGGGCTGGCGCTGCAGCCTGTCCGGTCGCTCATTGGGGTTAGCATCCGCAGGCCCGCCGCACCGTGAGGCGCAATTGCTCATGACCGCCGCAACAATCGTGCATGATGAAGGCAAACAAGTTCGCAAGCGTCGCGTATTCGGCGGTGTAGATCATCTGCTTGCCTTCCCGCCGCACGCCGACCAGTTCCGCATCGGCAATCAACTGCAACTGCGCTGATACTGTCTTGACGTTTTGTCCAATGGCATCGGCCAGATCGCTGACCGATGCTCCTTTCTCGCCAGCCTGCACGAGCGTTTGCAGGAGTGACACGCGCCCCTCGTGCGCCAGAACTGACAATACCTTGACGGCAGATTTCATTTCCATCATTCTCATATTCCACAGAATGACAGAATATACAAGAGCCAACAGTCACGTCGACGCCAGCGCTTTGGCCGGATCAATTCCTGCACTTCCCACTCCCGGCGCCATCGGATAGAACCCTGTCATGGCAGTCACGGCACCGGAAATGAGCAAGGCGGAACTGGCCGCGCTTTTGAGCTTTTACGCCGACAGCGGCGTCGGAGACCTGTGCGAGGAGGCTTCTGTCGACCGGTTTGCCCAATCGGCCGAACTGGCACAGTCGCGGGCCCCGTCCGGTGCGCAGCGCGCGGATGCTCGACCCGGCGCCGGCAGCCAGCAATC
>LADQ01000233.1 GCA_000961635.1 Hoeflea sp. BRH_c9
TCGGACCGGCCTGCCGGCTGTGCGAGCGCTCCGGCTGCCTGGCCCGCGCCGAACCGCCGATCACCCGCCCGTTGGGACTAGACGAGATGGTCACCGGCCTGTCGGCCTTCGATTTTCAATAGCCAAGGCGTCAGCCCGGATTGTCCGGGGGACTGTGTCCATGGGCCGCGGGCTTCGCTAAAATGCGTTGCAGCATTTGGCGCGGCGCATAATCAGGAAATGACCTGATGACCACTTGTGCAACCGGAGATTCCGCCTAAAGTTAGCTCATCCGCCGCACATTGCCGCCCAAGGCAGGGACGCGGACGTCCCCGGCGAAGGCTGTCCAGCCGTGCAGGTGACCAGATCAGAAAACGAGAGGAACAGGAATGACCCTGAAAACCCGCCTAATCTCAGCGGCCGTCATGCTCGCCGCATCGACCGTGCTTGCCACCGCCCAGGAACGCGTCGTCAACGTCTACAATTGGTCCGATTATATTGACGAGTCCATTCTCGAGGACTTCACCAAGGAGACCGGCATCAAGGTTGTCTACGACGTGTTCGATTCCAACGAAGTCCTGGAAACCAAATTGCTCGCCGGCTCCACCGGTTATGATGTCGTGGTGCCGACCGGCACCTTCCTCGCCCGCCAGATCCAGGCCGGCGTTTTCCAAAAGCTCGACAAGTCCAAGCTTCCCAATCTGGTCAACATGGATCCGGCCATCAGCGCGCGGCTTGAAAAATACGATCCCGGCAACGAGCACGCCATCAACTACATGTGGGGCACCACCGGGCTCGGCATTGATGTCACCAAGGTCAAGGAACGGCTCGGCGACGTGCCGCTCAACTCCTGGAACATCGTGTTCGACCCCGGCAACATCGCCAAGCTTGCCGATTGCGGCGTCTACATGCTCGACACGGCGGAGGAGATCGTCCCGGCGGCGCTCAACTATCTCGGCCTGGATCCTGATTCCAATGCGCCGGAAGACATCGCCAAGGCCGAGGAGTTGCTGCTCACCATCCGGCCGAGCGTGAAGAAATTCCACTCGTCGGAATATATCAATGCGCTGGCCAATGGCGACATCTGTCTGGCCGTCGGCTGGTCCGGTGACATCCTGCAGGCGCGCGACCGCGCCGCCGAAGCCGCGCAGGGCGTCACCATCGAATATGTCATCCCCAAGGAAGGCGCGCTGATGTGGTTCGACAACATGGCGATTCCGGGCGACGCCACCCATGTCGAGGAAGCGCATGAATTCCTCAACTACATCATGAAGCCGGAAGTCATGGCGAAGGCGTCCAACTATGTCTACTACGCCAACGGCAACGCGGCTTCCAAACCGTTTCTCAACGAGGACGTGATCGGCGACACCGCCATCTATCCCGACGAGGAAACGGTTGGCCGGCTTTACACCACCTCACCCAAGGATCAGCGCACCCAGCGCGTCATGACCCGGACCTGGACCAAGGTCGTCACCGGTCAGTGACGCAAACTTCACCCCCGGCCCGGCAACAGGCCGGGGGTTTTCATTTGGATTGATCATGGGGACAATTGATCATGAAATCTCTGGGCAGCATCAGACGCAGTTTTGAACCTTGGAATGATCCCAGCCAGAAGCCCTACATCGCCTTTGAAAACATCACCAAGAAATTTGGCGATTTTGTCGCGGTCAAAGACCTGACGCTGCACATTTTTCAGAGAGAATTTTTCGCGCTGCTCGGCGGCTCCGGCTGCGGCAAGTCGACGCTTCTGCGCATGCTCGCCGGCTTTGAAAATCCGACCCACGGAGAGATCCTGCTCGATGGCGAGAGCATGGCCGGGGTTCCGCCCTACCGGCGGCCGGTCAACATGATGTTCCAGTCCTATGCACTGTTTCCGCATATGAGCGTGGAAAAGAACATCGCCTTCGGCCTCAAGCAAGACGGCATGGCCAAATCCGAAATCGACGACCGCGTCAACAACATGCTCAAGCTGGTCAAGCTCGATCAGTTCGGCAATCGCAAGCCGCATCAGCTCTCGGGCGGGCAGCGGCAGCGCGTGGCGCTGGCGCGCTCCATCGCCAAACGCCCGAAAGTGCTGTTGCTCGATGAGCCGCTCGGCGCGCTCGACAAGAAGCTGCGCGAGGAAACCCAGTTCGAACTGATGGACCTGCAGCAGGAACTCGGCCTGACCTTCGTGGTGGTCACCCATGACCAGGAAGAAGCCATGACCATGGCTGACCGCATCGCGGTGATGGATCTTGGCTGCATCGTCCAGATTGGAACACCGGTTGAAATCTATGAGGCGCCGAATTCGGAATTCGTCGCCAGCTTCATCGGCGACATCAATCTGTTCCGCGGCGAGGTCACCAGCGCCAATGGCGGCGTGGTCAACATCGAAACTCCTGACGGCATGGTGATCAGGTCTGAATCCCACACTGCGTTGCAGGCCGGCCAGAAAGCCAGTTTCGCCATAAGGCCGGAAAAGCTCCGCGTCTCCCGGACAAGGCCCGACGGCGGCGTCAACGCTGCCTCGGGCGAAGTGTGGGACATCGGCTATCTCGGCGACATGACGGTGTTTCACGTCAAGCTCAAGAACGGCGATGTCGTCAAGGCCTCGCTGCTGAACGCGGCCCGCACCGTCGAGGACCCGATCAGCTATGACGAAGAGATCTGGGTCTCGTTCGATGCCGACAGCGGCGTCGTGCTGAGCAGTTGAGGGAATGGTTATGGAGCACATTGTGCATGCCGACCAAGCCGACCTGGCGAGAAGCTTCAAGGCGAATGGCGTCGCGGCGATTGTCATGGCGTTGACAACCGCAGCGGTGCTGCTGCTGCGGCGTCCTGAACTCGCGCTGGTTTTCATCAGCTATCTGGGCATCTCCGTCTACGCGTTGAGCCTGACCCGGACGCACGGTGTATTTGTAAAGCCATACCCGGTCCAGCAGCAGAACTTCGCGGCCTATGTGACGATTTCGACCCTCGGTTTTCTGGCCACCCTGATTGCCGCGCCGCGGCTGATCGAACTCCATGGCAGCATGGTTTTCTTCGCGCTTGCCATCGTGATCGCGCTGCTTCTGCTCCGCGCCATTGTCATGTCGGTGAGGGCTTCCCTGTGAAAATCATCTCCGCCTTCACCCGCCGCCTGGTCATCATCATCCCCTATGCCTGGCTGTTGATTTTCTTCCTGGTGCCGTTCGGCATCGTTCTGAAAATCTCGCTGTCCCAGCCGATGATGGCGATGCCGCCCTATGCGCCGACGATCGACATGGCTGACGGCATTTCCGGCCTGATTGCCGCGTTCAAGCAGTTCAGCTTTTCCAACTATGTGTGGCTGACCGAGGATGCGCTCTACATCAACGCCTATATTTCCTCGATCACCATCGCCTTCATCTCCACCGTGCTGACCTTGCTGATCGGGTTTCCGCTGGCCTATGGCATGGCGCGGGCCCCGGTCTCGCTGCGGCCGACGCTGCTGATGCTGGTCATCCTGCCGTTCTGGACCAGCTTCCTGATCCGCGTCTACGCCTGGATCGGGATCCTGAAGCCCGAAGGTCTGCTCAACCAGTTTCTCATGGCCTTGGGCCTCATCGACGAGCCGCTGATCATCCTCAACACCAACACCGCAGTCTATATCGGCATTGTCTATTCCTATCTGCCGTTCATGGTGCTGCCGATCTACTCGGCGCTGGAAAAGATGGATTACACGCTGATCGAGGCGGCGCAGGATCTCGGCTGCCCGCCGATCACCGCATTCTGGAAAATCACCTTTCCGCTCGCCATTCCGGGCGTCGTCGCCGGCTGCCTGCTGGTCTTCATTCCGGCGGTGGGCGAGTTCGTCATCCCCGATCTGCTCGGCGGCTCGCGCACCCTGATGATCGGCAAGACGCTGTGGAGCGAGTTCTTCAACAACCGCGACTGGCCGGTGTCCTCGGCCGTGGCGGTGCTGTTGCTGCTGATCCTGGTGGTGCCGATCATGATCTTCCAGCAGGCGCAGGCCAAAGCCCAGGAGAGCGGACAGTGAGGTCAAACCGATGAACACAAGCTGGTCGCGCTTCAACATTTCCTCGGTGGTGTTTGGCTTTGCCTTCCTCTATTTGCCGATCGTGCTGTTGGTGATCTACTCCTTCAACGAATCCCGGCTGGTCACGGTCTGGACCGGTTTCTCGGTCAAATGGTATCGCGAGCTGTTCAACAATCAGGGCCTGATGGACGCCGCCTGGGTGACGCTGAGGGTCGGGCTGGTGTCGGCCAGTTTCGCCACGGTTCTGGGCACGTTGGCGGCCCTGGCGTTGACCCGCTACACGCGGTTCAAGGGCCGCATCCTGTTTTCCGGCATGGTCTTCGCGCCGCTGGTGATGCCGGAGGTGATCACCGGATTGTCGCTGCTCCTGCTGTTTGTCGCGGTGGATTTCGGCCGCGGCTTCTGGACCGTGACGCTCGCCCACATCACCTTCTCCATGTGTTTCGTCGCTGTGGTGGTGCAGTCGCGGCTGATGAGTTTCGACCGCTCGCTCGAAGAAGCCGCGATGGATCTGGGCGCCGGTCCGGTGACAACCTTCATGCAGATCACCCTGCCGGTGATCCTGCCGGCGGTGATCTCCGGATGGATGCTCGCCTTCACGCTGTCGCTTGATGATCTGGTGATTGCCAGCTTCACCTCCGGACCGGGCGCCACCACCCTGCCGATGAAAATCTACAGCCAGGTGCGGTTGGGCGTGACGCCCGAAATCAACGCCGTCTGCACCTTGCTGATCGGCACCGTGGCGATAGGCGTCATCATTGCGTCGGTCCTCAACAAGAGCCGGGAAGTCAGGCGCCAGCGGGACGAGCAGGCGGCGTTTGCCGAAAAGTGAGCGGGAATTCTCAGTTCCTGGGCGGCCGCAACAAATAGGTGACGAACCAGATCGGCACGATCACCATCGAGCCGAGCACGATGTTGGGGATCGCCCAGGCGGCGCCCTCCTGCAGGAGCGCGAAAATCCGCTCCGGCGTCAATCCGATTTCAGCCAGCAGCTCGGCGGCGGAAAGATTGAGCGCCGACAGCACCGCGCCGGTGATCAGCGAGGCCAGTCCGATTTTGACAAGTGCCGAAATCACCCGCAGCATGTTGCGCCCCTATCCGCTTCGGAAATCTGCCCGAAGCACCCAACTGGCGGATTGTCGCCAAATACGTCAAACTTCGCAAGCCTGCAGCGCCGCGCAGCCAATCGGATGCGCAAAGGACGCTGTAGAACTTTGAAATAACGGAGCCAATTTACGGCGTGACCGGGGAGAACACCGGTTGCGGCCAGGAACCGCCGACAAAGAACCGCAGCGCCGCCGGGGCCGCGCCTGAACTGACAGCCGACTCCCCGACCGCAGGCCGCCTTGGTCCGAGCACCCCGGCTATGGCGAGGCTCGATCGGGAATAGGGAATCACCCCTGACAGCGTAATCATCTGCTGAGGGCCGATCAGTTCGGCGGTCTTCAGCTTGGCCTCGCCATTGGAGATCGATGCTTCAAAGCGAGCGCTCTCAAAGGCGAAACCGGAACCTTCGCCCAGTTGCTGCAGGCCGAAAAACCGCTCGGTCCGGGCCAGTTCCCGGAACTTCTGAAGGTTCAGGCCGGGCACGATGCCGTTGCCCACGGAGAGATCGATCTTGCCGGTCAGATCCGACATCGCCGTGGCCCAGGTCGGATAGGGCGAGGTCACTTCCAGGTCAAGCGAGCCGATGCCGCGCGGCAACGGACCGGTCATGCCAACGGCGTCGAAAAGCCCGCCAAAATTGGTGTTCTGCGCCGACAATTGCACCTTGAAGCCGCCATCCACGCCCTGTTCGGACAGCGCGATGCGGCCAATCAGGCTGCCGCCATAGGCGGTGGCGTCGCCGACGTCGAAATTCGCGCGTCCCTGTTCCACCCTGGCCGCCGCCGCCAGATTGGTCAGCGCCACCGGGCCGAAACTCGCCGACTGCGCCGACAGCCGCAGATCCAGGCCGATCTCGCGCAGGAAACGGGTGTCGATGGTCGAGGCAATGTCCTTGCCGGCGGCCGGCAGCGGCGTGAAGGCCTGCAGGAACGAGGCGATATCGAGCGTGTTGAACGCCAGCGTGCCGGCAACCAGCGGCGGCTCCTGGTCGCGAAAGGCAACGTCAAGCACGCCGATGCCGCGGTTGCGGTCGATCATGATGATCAGGTCATCAAGCTTGGCCTTGGATTGCCCGGCGGTGATTTTGGCCGACAGGTCAAGCGCGCCCAGCGCCTCGCCCGGCTTGATGTCGGCGCCGGACCATTCCAGCGCGCGGCGCACCGATGCGCTCTTGAATTGCAACGCGCCGGCGACGAACACATCCGACCCCAGGCTTGCCGACCCCTTGAAATCCAGGTTCAGCGGCGCCGACGCCACCTTGAGGTCGACCGGCGCCGTGCGGCCGCCGAGCAGAAGCAGCGGGGCCGAGGTCGAGGCGGTCAATGTCAGCTGCTCGCCGCGAAAAATGGCGGTGATGTTGGCCCGCGCGAGGGCCGTCGGTGCGGTCCAGGCCACGGTGCCGTTGATGGCGGTCAGCTTCTCGGCGTCGACGCCTGGATCGCGGATCCAGCGGATGGTGCCGTCCTCGATGGTGACTGTGCCGAGCGCGGCCGACTCCGGAATGACCGCTGACGCCGGGATCTCGGCGCCGGCCTTGAGCGCCAGATCCCGGGCCACCGCGGCGGCTATGCCCGCGGCGAGGTCTCCAGTGGAAGACGACCAGTTCGACGTTGCGTCCGGATACAATTCGACATTGAAGGAGGGCCGGATCAGCCGGAATTCGGAAAAACTGGGCGCGCCGCGAACCGCCGAGAACAGGTTGAAATTGGCGACGATGCTGTCGGCGCGCAGGATCGGATCGCCATCGGCGAATGTCGCCGGCCGGATTTCGACATTGTCGAGCTTGATCGTCGGCGTCGGCCAGAAATCGATCGACGGCGCATCGCCCAGCGACACCGCATGGCCGGCCCAGGCGCTGATGTCGCGCTCCAGCCGGTCGCGGACCACCCCGCTTGAAACGGCCAGCGGCAAGCTCGCGGCAATGGCCAGCAAGACGATGAGCAGCGCGATGACCACCGCGATCACCCCACGTCCCATCGGCCATTGCGCGATGCTGAAATTCAAACCCATGCTCCCTGGCCACAGTCCCGATGCTCTGGTTAAAGCCTGGCGGCGGCGAATGCAAATGGAGAGCACGGCTTACATTGGGGATGGCGGTCTCATGGTGTGTTTGCATCGCGCCGCGCCAATGCTAAGTCAGGTCCAATCCAGACGGGCGCTGTGGCGGCCGTGCCGCACACCCCCGCAGGAGCATGAGATGACCGATACGCCGCTTTGGACCCCGAACCCGCAGCAGCTGCAGAAGAGCCCCTGGATGGCGTTCGCCAGGCTTGCCGGTGAGCGGGCGGGGCAATCGCTTTCAGATCCGCTCAAGCTGCAGCAATGGTCGATCACCGACCGCGAAGGCTTCTGGTCATTGCTGTGGGATTTTTGCGAGGTGCGCGGCGTCAAGGGCGATCGCATCATCGACAATGGCGACGCCATGCCTGGCGCCCGGTTCTTTCCCGATGCGGAATTGAACTTCGCCGAGAACCTGTTGAGCCGCACCGGCGACGAGCCCGCGATCCTGTTTCGGGCGGAAGACAAGGCGCGCGGCGCAATGAGCTGGGACGAGTTGTCCGCGCTGGTGTCGCGCCTGCAACAGGCCTTCCGGGCTCATGGCGTGGGCAAGGGCGACCGTGTCGCGGCGATGATGCCGAACATGCCCGAAACCATCGCCTTCATGCTGGCTTGCGCCTCGATCGGTGCGATCTGGTCGTCCTGTTCGCCCGATTTCGGCGTTCGCGGCGTGCTCGACCGGTTTGGCCAGATCGAACCAAAACTGTTCATCTCGTGTGACGGTTACTGGTACAATGGCAAGCGTCAGGAGGTGACCGCCAAGCTCACCGAGATTTCCGCCGCGCTCAAGCCGAACGCCACCGTGATCGTCCCGCTGCTCGACGATGCCGAGACCGTCGCCGCCGCCGTGGGCGGCGCCGTCACGCTTGCCGGCTTCGTCGCCGGTCATGCGGCCGCACCCATTGTCTATGAGAAACTGCCTTTCTCGCATCCGCTCTACATCCTGTTTTCCTCCGGCACCACCGGCATCCCGAAATGCATCGTGCATTCGGCCGGCGGCACATTGCTGCAGCATCTCAAGGAGCAGCGTCTGCATTGCGGGCTCAATCCCGGCGACCGCTTGTTCTATTTCACCACCTGCGGATGGATGATGTGGAACTGGCTGGCGTCCGGGCTGGCGGTGGGCGCGACGCTGTGCCTCTATGACGGCTCGCCCTTCTATCCCGACGGCAACGTGATTTTCGATTATGCCGCCGAAGAGCGCTTTGCGGTGTTGGGAACCTCGGCGAAATTCATCGACGCCGTGCGCAAGGCCGGGCTGGAGCCGGCCAGGACCCATGATCTGTCGAAGCTCAGGCTGCTGACCTCGACCGGATCGCCGCTGTCGCCGGAAGGCTTCAGCTTTGTCTATGAAGGCATCAAGCCGGATGTGCACCTGGCCTCGATTTCAGGCGGCACCGATATCGTCTCCTGCTTTGTCCTCGGCAATCCAGCGCTGCCGGTCTGGCGCGGCGAGATCCAGGGGCCGGGCCTGGGCATGGCCGTCGATGTCTGGGACGAGGACGGCCAGCCCATCGTCGGCGCGAAGGGCGAACTGGTTTGCACAAAGCCGTTTCCGGCGATGCCGATCGGCTTCTGGAACGATCCCGGTGACGAGAAATACATGGCGGCCTATTTCACGCGGTTTCCCAATGTCTGGACCCATGGCGATTTTGCCGAATGGACCGCTCATAACGGCATCATCATCCACGGCCGCTCGGATGCGACGCTCAACCCCGGCGGCGTGCGCATCGGCACGGCGGAGATCTACAACCAGGTCGAACAGATGGAGGAGGTGGCCGAAGCCATCTGCATCGGCCAGGACTGGGAGGACGATGTCCGCGTCATATTGTTTGTCCGTCTGGCAGACGGCGTTCAACTGGACGAGGATCTACAGTCCAGGATCCGCGCCCGGATCCGCACCGGCGCTTCGCCCCGGCATGTGCCGGCCAGGATCATCGCGGTCAGCGACATTCCAAGGACGAAATCAGGCAAGATCGTCGAGCTCGCGGTGCGCGACATCGTCCATGGAAGGCCGGTGAAGAACCAGGAGGCGCTGGCCAACCCGGAAGCGCTCGATCTGTTTGCGGGACTTGAGGAACTGCAAAGCTAAGGCATGCGACAAGGAGCCAAAGCGCAACGCCCGAACCCGTTTCGATGCGAAGCGCTTCAGTTCCGTGGCCCATCATGGTTAACCAAATCTGACCAACAATTTAACCAGTTTCGGCGACGTATAACCAATTGGTAAGATTTTAGCGAAGTCGGCAAGGACCCGGTAAGAGATTTGGCGCATTAATCACGTCAACTTTGGGTGGTTTCTTTTTCCACTTGTTGGTTAGCACAGTTCCAATTCACAACGGGGATCCGCAATGGTCCCCGTTTTTTTATGCTTCAATCGGCCAGCACCCGCTGCGGCGGGAATGCGATGGAGACGAGCGTTCCTTCGCCCGGCGCCGAGACGATGTCGAACTGGGCGCGATTGGCCTCGACCATGGCCTTTGTCAGCGGCAGGCCAAGTCCGGTGCCCTCGCCACGCTGCCGTGGTCCGGGACCGACCTGACCGAACGGTTTCATCGCCTGCTCGAGCTCCTTGCGGTTCATCCCGATGCCGGTATCGCGGATGCGAATGACGACATTGCCGGAAGGTTCATAGGATGTCGAAACCACGATCTGTCCGCCCGACGGTGTGTAGCGGATGGCGTTGGACAACAGGTTGAGCGCGATCTGCTTGACCGAGCGGCGGTCGGCGACCACTTCCGGCACGCTTGCCGACAGGCTGGTACGGATGATCACCCGCTGGCTATTGGCCATGGGCTGCAGCAGGGAAACGCTTTCGGCAAGATGGTCGTTGAGCGAAACCGAGACAAACTCCATTTGCACCTGTCCCGCTTCGATCTTCGAAATGTCGAGCAGGTCATTGACGATGTCGAGCACATGCTTGCCGGAATTGCCGATATCATGGGCGTATTCGAGATAGCGCGGGCTGCCGATCGGCCCGAAACGCTCCTCCACCATCATTTCGGAAAATCCGATGATGGCATTGAGCGGCGTGCGGATCTCGTGGCTGACGCGGGCAAGGAAATCGGTCTTGTGCGAGTTCGCGGTCTCGGCCGCGCGCTTGGCGGTGCGCAGCTCCTCCTCGGTCCGCTTCCACTGGGTGATGTCGCGCAGCACGGCGCAATAGCCGTTGGAGCCCGACAGCCGGCCGATGGTCATGAACAATGGCAGGAACCCGCCGGCGGCTTCGCGCCCGATCACTTCGCGCCCGTCATTGAGCACGCTGGAAACCCCGTGTTCGGCAAGTCCGTTGACATAATCCATCACCGCGCGCTGGCTTTCATGCGCGAACAGCATGGCGAATGGCTGTTTCTGGGTCTCGGTTTCGTCATAGTTGAACAAGGCGCAGGCCGACCCGTTCATCGAGCGGATGGTGCCGTCATGGTCGAGAATGACGACGCCGTCGGTTGCCGTTTCGAGGATCGAGCGAAGCTCCTCGGCCTCGATTTTCAAGGTATTGTCTTCAACCGCTTCATCGGAGCCGGGCTGGCCTTCCTGCCCGGATGCGGCTGCATCGACGACAATCGCCGCCGTGGTGGTGTCGATCGGCGACAAGGCCAGAAGCAGGGCATGGCCATCGCGCCAGTTCACCGAGCGCAACCGCGCGGTGACCATGCGGGCGCCGCCATCGGCCTGCCGGACCAGCATGGCGCCGTCGATCGCCGGTTCGTCTTCCGACGGGCGGTCGAGCAGATGATCCAGGCCGCCGCGCGCCGCCAGTTCATCGAGCGAGCCATAGCCGGTGAGTTCAAAGAACTCCGAATTGGCGTGGATCAGCGTATCGCCCGCCTGCACCAGAAGCGCCACGGGAATGGCGTCGATAAAGCCGGGATTGAGACCGGTCTGCATGACCTGCCGCGCCGGCAGCGCAAAGGCCGACGGCAGTTGCATGGCTGCCGGTGCCGCGGATTTGAAAGTGGGGCCGGGGGCGGACGCATCCTTTTCGGACACTGCGTCATCGGCTTCGGCATGGCCTGCGTCGGGGCCGGAGCGTGACGGCACGGCCGGTTCGGCGGATTGATCGCCGTCGGCGCTGATTTCGAAATCGCGGGTGCCGGTCTGGTCGCCGGTCAACGGCGTCTGGCGGCTGCCGAAAGTCCGGCGGGGTTCCGGGGAATTGGCGTCCTGCCCGGCGGCATCGTCATCGGCGCCGGACTGACGCGCCGAGGTTTCGCTGAGGCGGACGCCGATTTCCCGGAAGGCCGCCTGTTCGCCGGGGGAAAGGCTCTCGCGGGGGCGGCTTCGGCGTGTTTCCAGATTGATGATCTTGTCGCTGTCGCGCCGCATCGGGGTCTCGACGAGTTGAAGCGCCGGGCGCTCACCCTGGAATGGGTCGCCAGCGTCAGCCCCGTCGTCGTCACCAGCTTCGTCCGCGCCGGCCTCCTCAGCAGCGGGCGTCTCACCAGAGGCGGTGATCTCTTCCGGGGTGTCCTGGCCATCCGTGGCTTCGGCTTCCGCGCCGTCCATCCGGGCGAGCTCCTCGATGTCCTGCTGCAGATCCTGCATCTCGAGACTGGCTTCATCCCCGGTGCTCAGGCGATCGGTTTCGGGCTCGGCGCGCGATGGCGCGGCGGGCGACAACGCCAGGCCCAAGGCTTCGGGGTCCTGGCGGGTCTCTCCGGTCCGGACAATCCCGAAGCCGCGGAAACCGTCAAAACTGCGGTCGCGGGTGTAGGTCGGCAAGGCCGCCAGATCCACCGGCGTGACCAGGCCGGTGCCCTGGATCGGCCAGTAAACCGTCTTTCCCGACCAGGTGTCGCGGCGATTGAGCAGATCAGTGATGACATGGTCCGGATCGAGGTTGAACACCCGCGCCAGATCCGGGAATGTCCGCCCGATGACATCGGCGGAATGCGGACCGACAGCCAGGGCGAACTCGGGCGAGATCTCGCTGAATTCACCGTCACGGTTGATTTTCCAGACGAAGCGGACCGGTTTGCCTTCCGGATCAAACCGGAATCCGGGCGCGCCGCCGGCAGCTTCCGTGACTGGAAGACCGGCCTCGGCGCTGGTTTCGACTTCAGCTTCCGCGCCGGCGGCATGTTCTCCGGTCTCGTCCGCCGGCTCGCCGGGCGTTTCGGCTGCTGCTGTGCCTTCACCGCCATCGTCGCCCGTCAGGTGAGCGACATCGAGCCCTCGTGCATCGGCAAAGGGCTGCGGCACATCCTCGGCTTGATCGGCCTTCTCAAGGCGCGCGTTGAGTTCGTCGCGGATACGGCTGGTATCGAATTTGAACTGCTGCAGGACGGGCTCTGCTTGCACGCCAGGATCGCCGGTCAGCTTATCCTCGTCAGTCTCGTCTTCCGCGCCGATGGAGGCCTCATCTTCGTCCTGCGCCGTCAGTCCGTCGTCGTCATCGCTCATCTCGGCGGATGGGTCCGCGGGCAATGCCTCGTCAGGCTGTTCGCTGCCAGGCTGGTCTGCAGGGCCGGACAGGTCCGCCTCGCCCGACAGATGCACAGGGACCGGCGCTTCCTTGTGGTCGGGCGCTTCTGGCTCGGGCGCGTCAACCGGGTCCGCACCATCCTCGGCTTCAACATTGTCCGCTGTCGCGGGTTCGACGGCAAACAGCAGATGCAGGACCGGCTCATCCGCCAGTCTTCCAATCGCGGTGGGCATCGGTCCGCTGCGCGCGTCCGTCATGCGTTTGACCAGACGGTCGTCGGCATCGGCGACATCGGCGATCATCCGGCCGATATCGCTGCCGGCCAGGCCGATGGCGTCAAAGGTGCTGGACGCGGCCAGAACCCGGCCATCCTGGTCGAGCACCGCGACATGCGTCCCCGTGCCTTCAAAGCCGGCAATGATCTGTCTGGCGCGGGCCCCCGGCGCCATGATCTTGCCGGCATTGCTGCTGGTCAAAAGCAGGGCAGGGGCGCCATCGGGCAAAATGAAATCCTCAAGACTCGCCGCAGCCATGGACCGCGAGAATCCGCTGCTCGCCCGCATCATGAAATTCTGCGGCTTGCCGGTGCGGCGCAACAGGCTAAGCGCGCTTTCGATTTGCCGTTTGGTTGCGGGTTGACCGCCGAAGCCTTCATCCAGAACATCGTAGATGCTGGTGAATCCGAGCAGATTGGCCGCCGCGCCATTGGCCCACAACACCTCGTCCAGGTCAGGGCTCAGCACCGCCACCGCGTCGCCATTGGCAAAGCGGCTCCGGACCGACGCGTGGACGGCCAGATCGATGAACGGATAATGGTGAGCCTGCATGGTCGGACTTCCAGTTTCGGCCGGGATTTGCCCCCATATAGGGGCGTATTAAGGTTTTATTAATAGCTTTGACGCCGTCGCGGGTCCAGCAAAGGCCATCGTGACAAAGGGTTTTTGTCAATAAACGGTTAACGCATGGTGCGTTGCACAATATATATTGCAACGCACCATAAGCTATGCTATGGTTGCTCGGAAATCAAGAACGGGGCCACGACGGTCCCACATCCTTCCCAACCCCTTCAAGGAGAAGTGACATGGCGACCAAGAAAGCAACAACCTCGGCAGACGTATTCGAATTCCCGACATTCGACATGACCCAGATGTCCGACGGATACCGTGAAATGGCTGACAAGTCGCTCAGCCAGACCAAGGAAGCCTATGCCAAGGTCAAGACCGTTTCCGAAGAGGCCACCAAGGCGATCGAAGCGACGCTCGAAAACGCCCAGGCCGGCACCGTTGAACTGAGCCTCAAGGCAATTGACGCGGCGCGCGGCAATGTCGAGCATTCGCTGTCGCACATGGAAGCCCTGCTCGGCGTCAAGACCGTCGCCCAGATGATCGAACTTCAGACCAGCTTCTTCCGCAAGCAGTCCGAAATGATGGTCGATCAGGCCAAGATCATGCAGGAAGCCGCAAAGAAGGTGGCCGAAGAAGTTTCCAAGCCGGTCAAGGCCGTTGCCGAAAAGGCCATGGACGAAATCAAGGTAGCCTGATTTCCCTGCCAGACCGAAATGTTCAAAGGCCGGACCCTCGCGTCCGGCCTTTTGCTGTGGACCAGGCAGGTCTGAAATCGGCAAAACAGGCTCAATGCCTCTTGCAAAAACGCCTTGCCCGCCGTATGTCAGCGACAATAGAGCGGATGAACATGTTTCATCGTCGCTGGCGTGCGGTTGTAGCTCAGTTGGTTAGAGCGCCGGATTGTGGATCCGGAGGTCGGTGGTTCGAGCCCACCCAATCGTACCATTTCCCTTTCGAAGACGGACCGTAATGCTGGCATTCACACTGGACTGGGCCGCCTTGCCCGCTCAGCCCGACTTGTCCCGCCAGAACGCCTCGCCCGCTCAGAGCGCCTTGCCTCTCAGAATGCCTTGAATGTCAGGATGGTGTGGGTTCGTTCGATGTCCGGAACGGTGTGGATTTTTTCCGCCACGAACCGGCCGATATCGACATCATCGTCGATATAGAATTTCGCCATCAGGTCGAATTGACCACTGACCGAGTAAATCTCGGAGGCAATTTCGCGGTTGGCGATTTCATCGGCGACCGAATAGGCCTTGCCGAGCTTGCATTGAAACTCCACGAAAAAACACTGCATCGCCTGTCTCCCTGTGTCCCTGGGTAAGCTTCCCAGTCCCCACCTTGGAACCATGCCCGCGCGCCCGGCGCAAGAGACAATTGGCGGCGAATTACTTTAAGCTTAAAAAAACACTGGAATTCTTCAATCCGGCTGTTAAGGTCACAGCCAATGGCGGACAATAGCCGTCAGCAGGGAACTATGTTGCATTCAACGGGCCGGTACAAGGCTGCCGGAACAAGGCTGATGGTGCATCAAACACGGAGAGGAAATCCAATGAAGAAGACATTTTTGGGATTGGCGACGGCTGCGTCGCTGATGGCGGGCGTGGCGATTTCGGCCGCCGAACCTGTCAAGGTCGGCATGATCACGACATTGTCGGGCGGTGGCGCATCGCTGGGCATCGACGTGCGCGACGGCTTTCAGCTGGCGGTCAAGCAGTCGGGCCGCACCGACATCGAACTCATCATCGAAGATGACGCCCAGAAGCCGGATCTCGCGGTGCAGCTGTCCGACAAGCTGCTCCAGTCCGACAAGGTCGACGTGATGACCGGCATCATCTGGTCCAACCT
>LADQ01000110.1 GCA_000961635.1 Hoeflea sp. BRH_c9
CAACTTCATCACCACCATCTTCAACATGCGCGCGCCGGGCATGACCCTGCACAAGATGCCGCTGTTTGCCTGGTCGGTGCTGATCACCGCATTCCTGCTTTTGCTGTCGCTGCCTGTTCTGGCCGGCGGCATCACCATGCTGCTGACCGACCGCAATTTCGACACAGCGTTCTTCTCGCCTGACGGCGGCGGCGACCCGATCCTGTTCCAGCACCTGTTCTGGTTCTTTGGTCACCCGGAAGTCTACATTCTGATCCTGCCGGGCTTCGGCATTATCAGCCACATCGTGTCGACCTTCTCGCGCAAGCCGGTCTTCGGCTATCTCGGCATGGCCTATGCGATGGTCGCCATCGGCGCGGTCGGCTTCATCGTGTGGGCGCACCACATGTACACGGTCGGCCTGTCGCTCAACACGCAACGCTACTTCGTCTTCGCCACCATGGTGATCGCGGTTCCAACCGGCGTGAAGATCTTCTCCTGGATTGCAACGATGTGGGGCGGATCAATCTCGTTCCGCACCCCCATGCTCTGGGCGATCGGCTTCATCTTCCTGTTCACCGTTGGCGGTGTGACCGGCGTTCAGCTGGCCAATGCCGGCCTCGACCGCGCCATGCACGATACCTATTATGTGGTGGCCCACTTCCACTACGTGCTGTCGCTCGGCGCCGTGTTCGCCATCTTCGCCGGCTGGTATTACTGGTTCCCGAAGATGACCGGCTTCATGTACAACCCGGCGGTTGCACGCATCCACTTCTGGGTGACCTTCGTCGGCGTCAACCTGGTGTTCTTCCCGCAGCACTTCCTCGGTCTGGCCGGCATGCCGCGCCGCTACATCGACTATCCGGATGCATTCGCGGGCTGGAACGCCGTGTCTTCCTACGGTTCGTACATCTCCGGCGTCGGCGTGCTGATCTTCCTTTATGGCGTCTGGGAAGCCTTCGCCAAGAAGCGCATCGCGGGTGACAATCCATGGGGTGAGGGCGCAACCACGCTGGAATGGCAGCTGTCCTCGCCGCCGCCCTATCACCAGTGGGAAAAGCTGCCGCGCATCAAGTAAATCCGCGCAGTCAGCGACAGTTTCCAGGCCGCCGGGACCATCCGGCGGCCTGGCGCATAAAGCCCGGTAATGACACTTGGGTCCCGGCTTCGGGAATCCGGGAGACCGGGAGATGAAGGAAAGGCAGATTGCCCATGGCAATGACCAACGAACCTGACGCCCTGGCCGTAGCGGATTCCGCGCTGGTTCTGGATGGTGATGCGGGCGATTTCTTCGCGCTGCTCAAGCCCCGGGTGATGTCGCTGGTGGTCTTCACCGCGCTGGTCGGTCTGCTGATGGCCCCGGGCGAAATTCATCCGGTGATCGGCTTCATCGCAATCCTGTCGATTGCCGTGGGCGCCGGCGCATCCGGAGCGCTCAACATGTGGTACGATGCCGACATCGATATCCTGATGGACCGCACCGCCAAGCGACCGATTCCCGCCGGCCGGATTCCCGCCGACACCGTGCTTGCCTTTGGCCTGTTCCTGTCGGTGTTCTCGGTGGCGACGCTGGGCTTGACGGTCAATCTGCTGTCGGCCGGTCTGCTTGCGTTCACCATCTTCTTCTATGCAGTCGTCTACACCATGTGGCTCAAGCGCTCGACGCCGCACAACATCGTCATCGGCGGCGCCGCCGGCGCCTTTCCGCCGATCATCGGCTGGGCCTGTGTGACCAATTCGATCTCGCTTGAGAGCATCGCGCTGTTTGCCATCATCTTTCTCTGGACGCCGGCGCATTTCTGGGCCTTGGCGCTGTTCAAGTCGGACGATTACGGACGCGCCGGCATTCCGATGCTGCCCAATGTCGCCGGCGAACGGGCGACCAAGAACCAGATCGTGCTGTATGCGGCGCTGACCGCGGTCAGCGGCGTTGTCCCGGCAATCATGGGGTTCGCGGGCGTCACCTATGGCGTGATCGCCGCGGTCC
The DNA here is from genome assembly GCA_000961635.1 of Hoeflea sp. BRH_c9. Lineage (GTDB taxonomy): Bacteria > Pseudomonadota > Alphaproteobacteria > Rhizobiales > Rhizobiaceae > Hoeflea. The sequence continues at coordinate 1,967 of LADQ01000110.1, forward strand.
TTGGCGCGGCCTTCGTCTGGTATTCCGTGCAGGTCTGGCGGATGGCCGACGGTGACAAGAAAATGGTTCCGGCGAAAAAGCTGTTTGCCTATTCGCTGCTTTATTTGTTCGCCGTTTTCTCGGCCCTGCTGATCGATGCGCTGGTCGCCAAATTCTTCAGTGCGGGAGTCTGATCATGGATCACGTTGAACTGACCGAACAGCAAAAGAAAGCGCGCCGGTCGCGCTCGCTGGCGCTTGGCGTGGTTCTGGCGCTCCTGGCTGTGCTGTTTTATGTGGTGACGATCATCAAGGTCGGCCCCGGCATCTTCAATCGGCCATTGTGAGGATCAGGCAATGAGCCCGCACCAGATCGAAACCGACAAAGCCAGGACTGGAGCAAACAAGCGGATCGTCATCGCCTGTTCCGCCTTCGTGGTGTCGATGGTCGGTGTCAGCTACGCCGCGGTTCCGCTGTACCAGATGTTTTGCCAGGTCACCGGTTATGGCGGCACCACGCAGCGCGTCGAGCAGATGTCCGAGATCATCCTGGACCGCAAGGTCAAGGTCAGGTTTGACGCCAATGTCGCCGCCGGCCTGCCATGGGCTTTCAAACCGGTTGAGCGGGAAGTCGAACTCAGGATCGGCGAAACCATCGAGATTGCCTATACGGCCGAAAACACATCCGATCAGTCCACCTTCGGTCAGGCGACGTTTAACGTCACGCCGATGTCGGTGGGCGCCTATTTCAACAAGATCCAGTGTTTCTGTTTCACCGAGACCGAATTGAAGCCCGGCGAAACCATGAACATGCCGGTGGTCTTCTTCGTCGATCCGGCAATCGTCGACGACGTCGACGCCAAGGATGTCACCACAATCACACTGTCTTACACTTTCTTCCCCCACGCTTCGGAAAAACCCGTTGCGGCGGTGGCCGAGCCGGTGCAAGACAACAATACCTTGTAAGAGCAACAATGCGCCGGACGGGTGGTCCGGGGCGGGAATGATGACCATCGGGGAAAACTGACATGGCCGACGCACATCAAAAACACCACGACTATCACATCATCGACCCCAGCCCGTGGCCGCTGACCGGATCCATCGGCGCGCTGATCATGGCGCTCGGCGGCATTGGCTGGATGCAGGGCATGAAAGGCGCGGAATCGCTGCTTGGACTGCCGATCGCCAATCCGGTTATGTTTCTGGTTGGCTTCGCCATCGTGCTTTACACCATGTTCGGCTGGTGGTCGGACACCATCAAAGAAGCCCACGAAGGTCACCATACCCGCGTGGTTTCCCTGCATCTGCGCTACGGCATGCTGATGTTCATCGCGTCCGAAGTGATGTTCTTTGTCGCCTGGTTCTGGGCGTTCTTCGACGCCAGCCTGTTCGCCGATGAGGCGCAACAGGTTGCCCGTGTCGCCTTCACCGGCGGCCAGTGGCCGCCAGCAGGGATCGAAGTGCTCGACCCGATGCACCTGCCGCTCTACAACACCATTATCCTGCTTCTGTCCGGCACCACGGTGACCTGGGCGCACCATGCGCTGCTGCACGGCAACCGCAAGGGCCTGGTCAATGGCCTGCTCCTGACCGTACTTCTCGGCGTGCTGTTTTCGGCGGTTCAGGCCTACGAATATGTGCACGCGCCGTTCGCCTTCAAGGAATCGATTTACGGCTCGACCTTCTTCATGGCCACCGGCTTCCACGGTTTCCACGTCCTGGTCGGCACCATCTTCCTGATCGTCTGCCTGATCCGCGCGATGAAGGGTGATTTCACCCCCAAGCAGCATTTCGGCTTTGAGGCGGCGGCTTGGTACTGGCACTTCGTCGACGTGGTCTGGCTGTTCCTGTTCTTCTCGGTCTATGTCTGGGCATCCTGGGGTGCGCCGATCTATCACGGCTAGCACCGGGCTCGAATTGAATGGTATGCGGGGCGGCGGGGAGACCTGCCGCCTTGTGCTTTTGAAGGGCGTTTAGTCGCCAAGTGAACAAGGCGGAAGTCGATGACCAAGGACGAAGCACATTACCCTCCCGTCGATCCGGTGTCTGTCGGACTGCGCGGCCGTTGCCCGAGATGCGGCGAGGGGGCGCTGTTTGACGGCCTGCTCGGCGTCAAACCGAAATGCGGCGTTTGCGGGTTGGACAATTCCTTCGCCGATGCCGGAGACGGGCCGGCGGTCTTTGTCATCATGATCATCGGCTTCATCGTTGTCGGATTGGCTTTGTGGCTTGAGGTCAATTACAGCCCGGCGCTGTGGGTGCACTTGATCCTGTGGATTCCGCTTGCAACCATATTGACGCTTGCGTTGTTGCGCATGCTCAAGGGATTGATGATCGCGCTTCAGTTCCGCCACAAGGCTCAAGAGGGTCAGATCGATCGTGACTGAGGCCGCAAGCCCCCAACCACCGCGTCATCGGCGCCGGTTCTGGATCGGTCTGGTCCTGTTGCCGGTCGCCTTGGCTGTTCTGGTTTCGCTCGGCACCTGGCAGGTCAAGCGGCTGTATTGGAAAGAAGCGCTGCTCGCTTCAATCGAAGAGCGCAGCCATGCCGAACCGCTGACGCCAAGCGCCATCGAGGAAGCGGTGAAGGCGGGGGAGGCGATTGACTATCGCGCAGCCCGCGCCTCAGGCCTCTTCCTGCATGACAAGGAGCGCCATTTCTTCTCGACCTTCAAGGGCCAGTCAGGTTTCTATCTGTTTACGCCGCTCGAACTTGATGATGGCCGGTACCTGTTCGTTAATCGGGGCTTTGTTCCCTACGACCTGAAAGAACCGGCCACAAGGCCGCAAAGCCTGGTCGCCGGTCCGCAGCAGATCACCGGCCTTGCCCGCGCGCGATTGTCACAAAAGCCGTCCTTCGTGGTTCCAGACAACGACGAAGCGAGCAATCTGTTCTACTGGAAGGATCTCGACCTTATGGCGGCCTCCGCCGGTCTGCCCGCTGACCGGGTGCTGCCGTTTTTCCTCGACGCCGACGCAACCCCCGTGCCGGGCGGGTTGCCGCTGGGCGGGGTCACGGTCATCGACCTGCCCAACAGCCATCTGCAATATGCCGTAACCTGGTACGGATTGGCGCTTGCATTGCTGGCCGTAAGCGGTTTTGCTTGGATGAAACGAAAATCATGAGTGCGAGCCGGGTGAAAGCCCGCGCGCCGGGTGAACCGGTGTCGGGCATGATGGAAAGGGAAGCTTAAGTGGCGATCGTGGCGTTGATCCTGGTGGCGATTGTGGCTCTGGAACACATCTACATTCTCGTGCTCGAGATGTTTTTGTGGACCACGCCCCGCGGCCTGAAAGCCTTTGGCATGAAGCCGGAGCTGGCCGCCCAGACCAGGGTCATGGCCGCGAATCAGGGCCTCTACAACGGGTTCCTCGCCGCTGGCCTGATGTGGTCGCTGATCCATCCGGACCCGGCCTTCGCCTTCCAGCTCAAGCTGTTTTTCCTGGGCTGCGTTCTGGTCGCAGGTCTCTATGGCGGCGCAACCGCGTCGCGCAGGATCTTTGTCATTCAGGCGCTTCCGGCGGCGGTTGCCTTGATCGCAGTGCTGTTGGCCGGCTGAAATCGTGAACGAGCAAATGTCCCGAACTCCCCTGACAATCAGGCTTTGCGGCCCGCGCGGATTCTGCGCCGGCGTTGACCGCGCCATCCAGATCGTGGTGCTGGCGTTGAAGAAATATGGCGCGCCGGTCTATGTCCGCCATGAGATCGTGCACAACCGCTATGTTGTCGAAGGTCTCGAGTCGCTCGGAGCCATCTTTGTCGAGGAACTCCACGAAATCCCGGCCGAGCACCATGCACAGCCGGTGATTTTCTCGGCCCATGGCGTTCCCAAATCGGTGCCCGCCGACGCCATATCCCGCAACCTGTTTTTCCTCGACGCCACCTGTCCGCTGGTGTCAAAGGTGCACAAGCAGGCCATGCGGCATGAACGGCTTGGCCGCCATGTCGTGCTGATCGGTCACAAGGGGCATCCCGAGGTCATTGGCACCATGGGGCAGTTGCCGCCGGGCGCGGTCACGCTGGTAGAAACCGTCGCCGACGTTGACGCCTTCGAAGCCGCCGATCCGGCCGCGCTCGGTTTTGTCACCCAGACCACGCTGTCGGTGGACGACACCGCCGATGTGATCGCAAGGCTGCATGCGAGATTCCCCCTGATCACCGCGCCGGCGGCGGAATCGATCTGCTACGCCACCACCAACCGTCAGGACGCGGTCAAGCAGGCAGCGCCCGGATGCGATCTGTTCGTGGTCGTCGGCGCTCCCAATTCGTCCAATTCCAGGCGGCTTGTCGAAGTGGCGCTGAAGGCCGGCGCGAAGCGATCCATTCTTCTGCAGCGCGCCCAGGAGATCGACTGGCAGGCGATCGGGGACATCGGGGTGCTCGGGCTGTCGGCCGGCGCATCCGCGCCCGAAGTCGTCGTCGATGAAATCATCGAGGCCTTCAAGGGGCGCTTCGACGCGACCATTCAACTGGCCGAAACCGTGCGCGAAACCGAAAAATTTCTGGTCAACCGCGAACTGCGCGATGTTGAACTGACCACCGCCGATATGGCCTTTGTCAACGGAGCGCGGTGAGCATGGCGGTCTACACGGATGTCAACGAGGATCAGCTTCGGACGTTTCTCAAGGAGTATGACGTCGGTACGCTGCTGTCCTACAAGGGCATTGCCGAGGGTGTCGAGAACTCGAACTTCCTGCTCCGGGCCACCGGCGGCACTTTCATTCTCACGCTGTATGAAAAACGGGTCAATCGGGATGATCTGCCGTTTTTCATCGGATTGATGGATCATCTGGCGCTCAAGGGCTTGAGTTGTCCGCTGCCGGTCGCGCGGCGCGATGGCGGTCATCTTGGCGAGCTTGCTGGCCGTCCGGCGGCGATGGTCTCGTTCCTTGATGGGGCCTGGTTGCGCAAGCCGCGGCCGCAGCATTGCCGCGAGGTCGGACGCGCGCTCGCCGCCATGCATGTGGCGGGCTCAGATTTTCCGATCCGCCGCGTCAACGGGCTGACCGTGGCCAACTGGCGCCCCTTGTGGGAAGGTTCGCGCGACCGCGCCGACGAGGTGCAGCCCGGATTGAAGAATGAAATCGACCGGGAACTGGCCAGTCTCGAAAAAGGCTGGCCCGGCAATCTGCCCGAAGGGGTGATCCATGCCGATCTGTTTCCCGACAATGTGTTCTTCATCGAGGACCGGCTGTCCGGATTGATCGATTTCTATTTCGCCTGCAATGATTTTCTCGCCTATGACGTGGCCATCTGCCTCAATGCCTGGTGTTTTGAACCGGATGGCGCATTCAACCATACCAAGGGCATGGCGCTGATCGACGGCTATGTCTCCGTGCGTCCCTTGCAGGTCGAGGAGGCGCAGGCCCTGCCATTGCTGGCGCGCGGCGCGGCGTTGCGGTTTTTCCTCACCCGGCTGCATGATTGGCTGACCACGCCAGCAGGCGCGCTGGTGGTCAAGAAGGATCCGCTGGAATATCTGCGCAAATTGCGGTTCCACCGCCAGATTGCCTCGGCCACCGAATATGGCCTGCGCAACGAGGATTTGACCCAGTGAAGCATGTGGAAATATTCACCGACGGCGCCTGTTCGGGCAATCCCGGTCCCGGAGGCTGGGGCGCCATCCTGCGTCACGGCGCGACCCAGAAGGAGATGTCGGGCGGCGAGGCGGAAACCACCAACAACCGGATGGAGCTGCTGGCGGCGATCTCGGCGCTGAATGCGCTGAAGGGCGCCTGCGAGGTCGATCTGCACACCGACAGCAAATATGTCATGGACGGCATATCAAAGTGGATTTTCGGCTGGAAGAAAAACGGCTGGAAGACCGCCGCCAAGAAGCCGGTGAAAAACGCCGAACTCTGGCAGGCGCTGGATCAGGCCAACCAGCGCCACAAGGTCAAATGGCATTGGGTCAAAGGCCATGACGGCCATGCCGAGAACGAACGCGCCGATGAGCTGGCGCGCGAGGGCATGGCGCCGTTCAAAACCAGAACGGCGCCCCGATAGAGCGCCGCCCGGTAAATCTGAAGATGAATGGCGTCAGAGCTGCTCGAGCAGGGCTGCCGCCCCGGAGGTGACGGCCTGTCCGCGCGCTTGCTCGATATTGAGTGCGGTGACGGTGCCGTCCTCGACAATCATCGAATAGCGTTGCGAGCGAATGCCCATCGTGCCGGCCGAGAGGTCGGCATCCAGGCCGATCGCCTTGGTGAAGCTTGCATCCCAGTCCGACAGGTAACGCAGCTTGCCGGTGCCATTGGTGGCTTTTTCCCAGGCGCCCATGACGAAGGCGTCATTGACCGACACCACGGCGATTTCGTCCACGCCCTTGGCCAGAATGGCGTCACGGTTTTCGATGTAGCCGGGCACGTGATTGAGGTGGCAGGTGGGTGTGAAGGCGCCGGGCACGCCAAACAGCACGATCTTCCTGCCGGCGAACAAATCGCTGACCTTTGTTTCCGTCATGCCGTCCGCGGTTTTTTCCCTGAAGGTGGCTTCGGGCAGTTTGTCCCCAATTGAAATCGTCAAGTCGGCGCTCCCTGGTTTGGTGAAATTATCAGGACGGATCTAGGGAGTCTCACGCCGATTGCGAGGGCCGCAGCAGGACAATTCCCGCATAAATCAATCCTGATTGATGGGTACATTTTGCTCGATGGCTCGCTGGCCGAGCGTCACCACGATATTGAGGTCTTCAGCATCGCTGTCAGGCGCACGATCCGGGGCGTCGACAATGGGGACAATCCATCTGGCAACCCCAGCCTCGTCGCGCAAAAGTTCCGGCGTTGCAAAGGCGAAACCCTGCGGACCGGCGACAAACAATTCGGGTTTGACCCCGGAAGGCCTGAACGCAGGCAGGTTCGCCGAGATTTCCAGTTGCTTGCCGTCAGCATTGAAATCCGCCGTTTCAACATTGAAATCGGATCCCGGAAGTTCGGCAAGCCTTGTGAAGGCGTCGGCGATCATGCTTTTGGCTTCGTCCGGAGCGACCGAACCTTGGGGCAGATCAATTGAAAATTCGGCTTGAAAAGGAACACAGATTTTTTCGCAGATGCCGATAAATGCCTGTGCCCGGATCTGCGCGTCGCCTGATGCGGTGCGACGGAAAATCAGTGGAAACCGGACGGGTGCTGTGTACCCGGCCCAGATCGCATAGCCGTCATCAACCCGCACCGGCGGCGGATAGCGCATGGCCTCGAGCGCAATGCCCTGGCTTGCCGAAACATCCAGCATCGGTGGAATGCCGGCGCTGCCCGGATCGCGCCAGTAGGTTTTCCACCCCGGATCCAGCGCAATGTCGAGAATGCCGCCGATCGTCCCGTCCTGGCGCGGCGCCGGGTCAATCACCAGGCGCATGCGTCCGCCTTCGGTTTCCGCCCAGCCGCTGTCGAGCGACACTGCCGGAGAAACCGCCAGCAAGCAGGCGATAGCCGGACCGGCTATCTGGAAAAACAACTGGCGGGGGGATAAGCGGAGGAGATGCTTGAACATGGGGCCAGTCTAACGGATCAGGGCTTTGCAAATCCATTCAATCCTGCGGGCAAACTCTCATATTTCCGTGATTGCCAGTCGATGCAGCATTAGGCCCGGCCGTCGCCGGATAACCCCTTTCCAAAACCTCAAAACTTGCTACGCTCAAACAATGTTCGGGATTGAAGACCATTTGTCGCGGCGAAAGCGGGGATGTCTGGACGGGCATTTTCTTGTCGCCATGCCGGGAATGATTGACGAGCGCTTTGAGCGCACGGTCATTTTCGTGTGCGCTCATTCCGAGGATGGCGCCATGGGGTTTATCCTCAATCGTCCGCAGCCCGTGCTGTTTCATGAACTGGTCGAGAAGCTCGACCTCGACAGCCATCGGCCGCCCAGGAGCCGCCCGCTTGCAAAGGCCAACGATAGGGCCCGCGAGCTTCCGATCCAGCTTGGCGGTCCGCTGGATGCCGGCCGTGGATTTGTGCTGCATTCGGACGACTATATGAGCGCTTCGACGATGCCGGTGAATGACGACCTATGCCTGACCGCGACGGTTGATATCCTGCGTGCGATCAGGGAAGGCCGCGGACCGCGGCGCGGGATCATGTTGCTTGGCTATGCCGGCTGGGGCCCTGGTCAACTGGAGAATGAAATTTCGGAGAATGCCTGGCTCAGTTGCCCCGCGCGCGATGACATCGTTTTTGATCCGGACCATTTGGGCAAATACGACCGGGTGCTGGCCTATATGGGGATCGCGCCGGCGATGCTCTCAACCCAGGCTGGCCACGCCTAGCCATTTCATGCCGGGGCCGCTCACCGGCTGTTTCGGCGATCAGTTCGGTTTTGCCACCGGAAAACGTTCCTTGAGAAGCTTCAGCACCGAATCCGCGCCGATCGGCGGCCCGAACAGGAAACTCTGTCCGTAATCGCAGCCCATCTCGGAAAGCTTGACTGCATCTTCCTCGGAATTGACGCCTTCGGCCACCACGCGCATGTCGAGCTGCTTGGCCAGATCGACGATCGAGCGGATCAGGATGCCGCCCTTTTCGGACTGATCGATAACCAGCGACCTGTCGATCTTGATGGTCCTGAATGGAAACCGCGTCAGATAGGCCAGCGATGAATGGCCGGTTCCGAAATCGTCCAGCGTCAGGCCAATGCCGGCATCTGCCAGCCGTGACAGGGTCATCAGGGCTTGCTGTGGATTGTGCATGACCAGGGTTTCGGTCAGTTCCAGGCGAAAGCGTTTCGGGTCGCAGCGCGAGGCCGAGATCGCCTTGATGACATCGTTGCACAAATCGCTCTTGAGCAATTGCGCGCTCGACAGATTGACCGACATGAACACCGCGACTTCGCCAACCGAATCCTGCCATCGCGCCAGGTCTTCCGCCGATTGCTTGAGCGAGTACATGCCGAGTTCGAGGATCAGATCGGAGGTTTCGGCGATGGGAATGAATTCGGACGGCGGCACGGTGCCACGCTTGGGATCTTCCCATCTGAGCAGGGCTTCGAATCCGGCGATCTCCGCGTCCTTCAGCTCGACGATTGGCTGATACACCAGGATCAGCTCGCGCCGCTCCAATGCCCGGCGCAGATCGCTTTCAAGCCGCTGGCGGTCCGAACCCACGGTCCGGAATGCCGGTCTGAACGGTTCGATCCGGTTGCCGCCGAACCGTTTGGCCTGATACATCGCCAGTTCCGCGTCCTTCATCAGGTCGTCCGGAATGGCGTTGGTTTCGACCCAGGTCACCACGCCAATGGAGGCGGTGAGCCTTATGTCCTGACCGGCGAAATCGATCGGGGCCGAAATGGCCTTGGAGATCGCCTCGGCAAGCGCTGCCACCTTGACCGCATCCTGTTCGGAAACAAGCACCAGACCGAACTGGTCGCCTGAAATGCGGGCCAATGTGTCCTGCGGCTTCAAGAGCCGCTTCAAGCGCCGCGTCAGCGCCAGCAATATGGTGTCGCCAACCGACATCCCAAGCTTGTCATTGACCTGCTTGAACCGGTCGAGATCGATCATGAACACGCTCGGACGGACATCCGGATAGCGATCGGCCATGTTGATCATGGTCTGAAGCCGGTCGAGAAACAATTGCCGGTTGGGCAATCCGGTCAGATTGTCGTGCACCGCGTCATGCAGCAGCCGGTCTTCCGAGGTCTTTTGTTCGGTGACGTCGATGATGGTTCCGACGCAACGGATCACTTCGGCGTTGGAGCCGAGCACCGGACGCGCCCGCAGCGACATCCAGTGGTAATGTCCATCTTCGGCCCGCATCCGGAACTGATGGTTGAGCCGCCCCTTGCGGTGTTCGAGCAGAACATCCAGCGTGGTGCGAAACCGGTCCCGGTCGTCGGCATGAATGCGCGGCAGCCACAGCCGCGCGGGCCCGGCGAGCGATCCCGGCGAAAGCCCAAGTTGCGGCGACAGGTCGGGCGAGGTGATGACGCGATCGCGGGCGACGTCCCAATCCCAGACCGTGTCGCCGGAGCCCGCGAGCGCCATTGCCTGGCGCTCCATGTCGGAAAACAGGCCCTGATGGTAGGCGCCGCCGGCGAATGCATGCTGCATCACAGTAAACCCCATCAAGAGCACGATCAGCACAAGGCCGCCGCCCAGCGCCGGCTGCACGATGTCGTTGGCCAGTTGCCCGGTCACGGTCACCCAGGCGCCGAAGAGCCAGCATAATATGAGCGCCCAGGTCGGAATAAGCATCACCGCCCGGTCGTAGCGATGAAACCCGAGATAGGCGATCAACGCCACGCCGGCGAGAGCCGTGGCTGCAAAGGAAAATCGCGCGATGCCCGACGCCACCGGCGGATCATAGATCGCGACGGCGAATAGCCCGCCCAGTCCGAGGATCCAGGCCACCGTCACATAGGAGAGATTGGTGTGCCAGCGGTTGAGGTTGAGGTAGGTGAACAAAAACACCACAAGCCCTGTCGCCAGCAGCACCTCGGTTCCCGCGCGCCAGATCCGTTCGTCGCCGGGCGTGACGCTGATCAGTTTGGACAGAAAGCCGAAATCGACCGAGACATAGGCCAGCACCGCCCAGGCCAGCGCGGCGGTTGCCGGAAGCATCGACGTGCCCTTGACGACGAACAGGATAGTCAGGAACACGGCCAGAAGGCCGGCAATACCGAGCACAATGCCGCGATAGAGCGTGTAGGCGTTGACGGCGTCCTTGTAGGCCTCGGGCTCCCACAGATAGATTTGCGGCAGATCCGGCGCCGCCAGTTCAGCGACGAAGGTGATCACGGTTCCCGGGTTGAGCGTGATGCGAAAGACGTCGTCCTCGCTGTTGTCAACCTTGTCGAGCGCAAATCCTTCGCTCGGGGTAATGCTCAGAATGCGTGTGGAGCCGAGATCGGGCCATAAAAGCCCGGAGCCGACCAGCCGGAAATGCGGCGCGACGATGAGCCGGTCGATCTGTTCGTCGGTGACATTGGCCAGCGCGAACACCGCCCAGTCGCCGGAATGCTCGGGCGAACTGGCGCGCACCTCAATCCTGCGGACAATACCGTCCGCCCCCGCAGCTGTCGAAATCTGAAAGGCCTCTCCTCGCCGCTTGTAGATCTCGGTGGTCGCGGTCAGATCAAGTGCTGTGTCATCCCGGCTGATCTTGACCGGTTCCGTGGCTTGCGCCACCGGCGCAAAACCAAGCACCAGGCCAATCACGAGCAGACCAATTGCGGCCTGAATGCCGCAGGCCGCCAGTGCGCCAAGGCGCCTGACAGGAATGAAACGGGATATGCATGTCATCCGCCGGAACCGGGTCCTTTCGACCGTGCTGCTTGCCAATCCTCGGCAATCAGCGCGTAAAGCAGGTGATCACGCCAGGCGCCGTTGATTTTCAGGTAGCCGTTCAAGTATCCCTCGTGCCGAAAACCGACCTTTTCAAGGAGGCGCTGGCTTCTCGCGTTATCGGGAATACAGGCCGCCTCTATCCGGTGCAACCGCATCCGGTCAAACACATGGGGAATGAGGCATTTAAGTGCGTCGAGCATCAAGCCCTTGCCGGCGTGCTGTTCGCCCATCCAGTAGCCAAGCGAACAGCATTCCGCCGCGCCGCGCCGGATCGAGCCCAGCGTCACGCCGCCGAGGAGGCGGCCACTTGACTTGTGGAAGACAAACAACGGCAGCGCCAAGCCGGCTTCGCGGTCGGCATCATAGCGGCGGATTCGATACCTGAAGGCCGAACGGGTCAGATCATCTTCCGGCCAGCGTGGCTCCCACGGTTCGAGAAACGCGCGGCTTGCCGCGCGCAGCTGGCTCCATTCGTTGAAATCTCCCGGCAGTGGATAGCGCAGAAAGATGCGTTCTCCCTCCACCCGGAACTCTTCCTGGGTTCGGGCGCGGAATCGGAACACCGGAGGCGCCATGGCGGCCTCTGAGCCTTACTCGGCCGCGGCGGTTCGCCCGCCACGTTGGCCAAGTGCATGCACCATGTCGGGAATTGCCAGAAGCTTTTCCACAGGCCCGATCGCCGACACCGTGATCGGCGTTTCGAAGAACAGCCTTCCGGCAAGGTCCGAGAGCCGTTGCGGCGTGATGTCGGCCAGCCGCTGCATCAGTTCGACATTGCTGACCGGCCGGCCGAACAACAGCATCTGGCGGGCGATCTGGCTGGCTCTGGCCGCCGGACTTTCCTGCGCCATCAACAGGCCGGACCGGACTTGCGCCCGTGACCTGTTGATTTCCTGTTCCTCAACGCCGTCGGCGGCCTTGGCCAGTTCGGTGAGAATGACCGGGATCAGTTCCTCCAGATCCTCGGCGCCGGTGGCGGCGTGAATGCCGAACAGGCCAGAATCGGAAAAGCCCCAATGAAAGGCGTAGACGGAGTAGCAAAGACCGCGTTCCTCGCGGACTTCCTGGAACAGCCGGGACGACATGCCGCCGCCCAGGATGTTGGCGAGCATTTGCGAGCAATAGAAGTCACGGACCTGATAGGCGCGGCCTTCAAAGCCGATCATCACCTGGGCGTCCATCAGGTCGCGGTTCTCGCGGTAATCGCCGCCGGTGTAAGTCGCTGTCGGAATGGCGCGCAACTGCGTGCCGGTCGGCTTGATCGACTTGCCAAAGCGTTCATCGACAAGTTTGACAAAAACATCGTGATCGACCGCGCCGGCCGCGACGACCACGATGCGGTCGCCGGTGTAATGCCGGGCAAGATAGTTGCGGATCTGGGTCGTGGTGAAGGCATTGACCGTTTCAGGCGTGCCCAGGATCGGCCGTCCGATGGTCTGGTCGCGGAAGGCTGCCTCGGTGAACTTGTCATAGACCACATCGTCCGGCGTGTCGTTGGCCGCGCCGATCTCCTGCAGAATCACGTGCTTTTCACGCGCCAGCTCATCCTCGTCAAAAATCGAATTGGTCAGAATGTCATGCAGAATATCGACGGCGAGCGGAACATGGTCCTTGAGCACGCGGGCGTAATAGGAGGTGGTTTCGGTCGATGTCGCGGCGTTGACCTCGCCACCGACATTCTCGATCTCTTCGGCGATCTGGCGCGCGGTGCGTTTATGGGTTCCCTTGAACGCCATGTGCTCAAGCAAATGCGCGATGCCGTGTTCTTCCGCGGTTTCGTCGCGGGAGCCGGATTTCACCCATACGCCCAGAGCCACGCTCTCAAGATGGGGCATTGTCTCGGTCACGACGGTGACGCCGTTGTCGAGACGTGTCGTATTGACTTTCATAGTGTCACTTTCCACGGATCATAGCGAAGCCCGCGTCAGTGCCAGGATATGGGCTTCCACCTTGTCCTGCTCATTGGGCAACACGTTGAACCGTTCCTCCCGTTTCATCAAATCAGAGAGCCACGTGGGAAGCGCGGGGTCAATACCACAGGCTAGTTTTACGGCATCGGGAAACTTTGCCGGATGCGCTGTGGCCAGAGTGATCATGGGAGCTGATGGTTTTTCCATCCGGTCCGCGACATGGACGCCCACCGCCGTGTGCGGATCAAGCACATAGCCGGTTTCGGCCTGGACCTCGCGGATGGTCGCCTTGACCTGAGACTCGCTGGCCCGGCCGGCGCGGAACTCCTTGCGGATCGTCTTCAACGCCGCCTCGTTGATATCGAAGGCGCCGGATTGCTTGAGGCCCGACATCGCCCGGCGCACCGCCTCCGGATCACGTCCGTTGGCGTCAAACAGCAGCCGTTCGAAATTCGAGGAGATCTGAATGTCCATCGAAGGCGAGGTGGTCGGCTTGACCCCGCGCATCTCGTAGCGGCCGGTTTTCATGGCGCGCGCCAGGATGTCGTTGGCGTTGGTCGCGATCACCAGCCTGTCGATCGGCAGGCCCATGCGCTTGGCGCAGTAGCCGGCGAAAATATCGCCGAAATTGCCGGTGGGAACCGTGAACGAGACCTTGCGGTCAGGTGCGCCAAGCGAAACGGCGGCGGTGAAGTAATAGACGATCTGGGCCATGATCCGGGCCCAGTTGATCGAGTTGACGCCTGATAGCCGCACCTTGTCGCGGAACGGGCTATGATTGAACATGGCTTTGACCAGATCCTGGCAATCGTCAAAATTGCCCTTGAGCGCCACCGCATGCACATTGGCGGCTTTGGATGTGGTCATCTGCCGCTGTTGCACCGGCGACACCAGGCCTTCGGGAAACAGGATGAAAATGTCGGTGCGGTCGCGCCCGGCAAAGGCCTCGATCGCGGCGCCTCCGGTGTCGCCCGAGGTGGCGCCGATGATGGTCGCGCGTTCGCCGCGCTTGTCCAGAACATGGTCCATCAGCCGGGCGATCAATTGCATCGCCACGTCCTTGAAGGCCAGTGTCGGGCCGTGAAACAGCTCGAGAACGAATGAGTTCGCGCCGCTTTGCACCAGGGGGGCAACCGCCGGATGCCGGAAAGTCGCATAGGCCTCGTCAATCATCGAGCGCAGCGCGCTCGCCTCAATTTCGCCCGCGGTGAAGGGTTCAATGACGCGAAAGGCGATTTCCTGATAGCTCTGGCCGCGCATCGCCCTTATGTCCTTGCGCGAGAATGCCGGCCACTCGCGCGGAACGTATAGCCCGCCGTCGCGGGCGAGCCCCGCCAGAAGCGCGTCGTTGAAACCGAGTGCCGGGGCTTCGCCCCGTGTCGAAATATAGTCCACAGACATGTTCCTTGTTGGTGGACGCGGATCGCGCAAGATGAGATAAAGCCGGTCGAATTCTCGCCGCGCGGCTGATATAGACCATGGGCGGTCGTCATGCAAAGGCTAGGGTCACAGGACCTTGTCGACGTCTGCAAAGTTCGCCTCGGGCGTTGTCTGAATGAAGGTAGGTAAATCGTGTCAAACAGATTGTTGCGTTTCATCCCGGTCCTGATCGGAACTGCCGTGCTTGCCGGCTGCACATCCTCTGATCCGCGCGCGGTTCTCAATCCCGGTGGCGCCGCGCAGCAGACGGCGATCGATCAGGTGACGGATTCGCAGGTGGTGCAGGGCGCCTGCCCGCAGGTGGTTCTGCGCGAAGGCACCGCCTATTATACCCGTTACGCCAAAGGCGGCGATGGCGATCCCGCCAAGGTCATCCACCAGGCCTCGATTTCCGACACCACGCGGCAATGCCGGATCAGTGGCGATCAGATGATCGTCACGGTGGTTGTTTCCGGCCGCGTGGTTTCCGGCCCGGCCGGCAAGGCGGGTCTCGTCGACCTGCCGGTACGCGTCGCCGTGCTGGAAGGCGAGACGGTGCTCTATTCGGACCTGCAGAAACAGCCGGTCGTCCTGCTTGAGGGCATGCCCGCCGAGCAGTTCATCCACACCAATGCCAATGTGACGTTCCCGGCCACGTCATCGCGCACCGCCAAGCTCTATGTCGGCTTTGATCCGGGACCGTATAACACACCGTAAAGGCAAGCTTCAGAGCAGTTCCGACCATCCGGCCAGCGCTTCCACTGTGGCGGGAAGCTCGGCCATCCGCCGGACCACGGTTTCGGCTCCGGCTTCCGTGAGCCGGTCGGCGTGGCCGGGATAGCTGTGCGCGCCGCCGGTAAAGCCTACCACGCGCATGCCCGCGGCCGCCGCCGCATGGATGCCGTGAACCGAATCCTCGATCACCAGAACATTTGCCGGACTGACGTTGAACTGCCTGGCGCCGTAAAGGAACACATCCGGCGCGGGCTTGGTGCGGCCTTCGCCGACTTCCCTGGCCGAATAGACCTGCTCGCCGAACAGCCGGTCAATCCCGGTGCGGGCCAGCATCGTTTTCAGACGCTTGATCTCGGAATTCGAGCAGATGCAGCGCGGGCCGGGGATGCGCCCGATCGCCTCGATTGCGCCGTCTATGGCCAGGACTTCTGTAGCCAGCCGCTCGTCGAGCAGTTTCTCGGACGCATCGAGCAGGGTGGCGGAAAAGGGGATGCTCGATTCGCGCTCGACCTCGAACAGGATGTCCTTCCAGGTCAGGCCGGCGAAGCGCTCGGCCATCTCCAGCGCGCTGATCGGAAAGCCGGCTTCGGTCAGAAGTTTTGATTCGACCTCGGCGGCGATGATCTCGCTGTCGACGAGAACGCCGTCGCAATCATAAATGATGAGGTCGAAACCGGGCATGGAACTGCTCCTGCATATTGGAGGCGGAATGGTTGGGAAACGCCACGGGACCTACAGCATGCCCGCGCGGCAGGCAAGGCGGCAGGCTCCCGCAACAGCATCTTGGCGTGCGCAAGGCGGCGAAACCAGTTTTGGCGCGAAAGCCACGCGGTCTTATCGCCATTCATCAGATGTTTACTCTGTTCGGTAACCATAAGGCTCAGTTGTTGCGTCTGCGTAAAGTGAGTATCCCATGGCCCGATCAGTTTCGCTTTCTGAATTCCACACCGCCAATGCCGCGCCTCCAAGCTGGCTCGACACCATTATCAAGGGGGATTGCGTGGCGGCGCTTGAAGCGCTTCCCGAAAATTCGGTCGACGTCATCTTCGCCGACCCGCCCTACAATCTGCAACTCGGCGGTGATCTGGCCCGGCCCGATCAGTCGATGGTCGACGCGGTCGATGATCACTGGGACCAGTTCGAGAGTTTTGCCGCCTATGACGCCTTCACCCGCGCCTGGCTGCTGGCCTGCCGCCGGGTGCTCAAGCCCAATGGCACCATCTGGGTGATCGGCTCCTACCACAATATCTTCCGCGTCGGCACGCAGCTGCAGGACATCGGCTTCTGGCTGCTCAACGACATTGTCTGGCGCAAGACCAATCCGATGCCGAATTTCCGCGGCCGCCGCTTCCAGAATGCCCATGAGACGATGATCTGGGCGTCGCCGGACCAGAATGCCAAGGGCTACACCTTCAACTATGAAGCCATGAAGGCCGCCAATGACGATGTGCAGATGCGCTCGGACTGGCTGTTTCCGATCTGCACCGGAAACGAGCGCCTGAAGGGCGAGGACGGCAAGAAAATCCATCCGACGCAAAAGCCCGAAGCGCTGCTGGCGCGCGTGCTGATGGCGTCGTCCAAGCCCGGCGATGTGGTGCTCGATCCGTTCTTCGGCTCCGGAACAACCGGCGCCGTGGCCCGCCGTCTGGGCCGTCACTTCGTCGGCATCGAGCGCGAGCAGGACTATATCGACGCGGCGCGGGCGCGCATCGATGCGGTCGAGCCGCTGGGCAAGAACGAGCTGACGGTGATGACCGGCAAGCGCGCCGAGCCGCGGGTGGCCTTCAATGTGCTGATCGAGGCCGGCCACGTCAAACCCGGCGATGTGCTGCATGACGCCAAGCGCAAGCATCAGGCGATTGTTCGCGCCGATGGAACGCTGGTCGCCAACGGCACCGCCGGTTCCATCCACAAGATCGGCGCCGTGGTGCAGGGGTTTGACGCCTGCAACGGCTGGACCTTCTGGCATCTCGAAACGCCCGACGGTCTCAAGCTGATCGATGATTTCCGCACCTCCATCCGCCTGGAGATGGCCCACGCCGGCTGATTTCCGGCACCCAGATCCGGCGGGCGTCACGTACCTTCAGTCACCGTCGGTCACGCAGCGCCCGGGATGTGGAAACACAGCCCGGGCGTTTTGCTTGGCACCGACGGCCCGCCACGCGGAAGTCCACTGAAAATTCTGGCTGTCCCGGTAAAATCTTATTGAACCACAACCGTTGTCAAACGTTACTGCAGGCAAGCAAAAACTTGCGTGGCCAACGCCGCATTTTCAGCGGCGCCAACAGGAGGTTTTGGCATGGGCAAGATGATCGATAAGACGAAGGCCGCCGGCAACAAGACTGCCGGAGCGGTCAAGGACGCTGTCGGCAAGGCAACCGACAACAAGAAGCTCCAGGCAGAAGGCAAGGCGCAAAAGGCAAAAGGCGCCGTGCAGGACGTCACCGGTTCAATCAAAGGCGCTTTGGGCAATAAGGTTTGACTTTCAAACCTAGATCACTGCCAACTGGCCGCACCCGATGTTGGGTGCGGCCTTTTTCCCTTTTTGGGTGAGGTTCACCATGGAATTGCAGACGCCTCTCCCCAATCCGGACCAGACAACCATCAAACGGGTCCTGATCGGCATCTTTGTCGTGCTGGTTGCCCAGGTGTTGTTCGTCGCACAGGATGTGGTGATGCCCATGGTCCTGGGTCTCCTGATTGCCCAGACATTACGACCTGTCGTGCGGTTCGCCGAGAAGCGCGGCGTTCCCTCCGTAGCCTCCGCCTTTCTGATCATTGTCCTGCTGGCCGGTGGTCTCGGCTTTGGCGCCTATTCGCTTTCGGGACCCATTTCGGATCTGGTTTCATCCGCGCCTGAAACGGGTCTGAAAATCAGGGAGAAATTTGCCGAATACCGCGACGAGATCGCGGCGGTGAAGGAGGCAAGCGAGCAGGTCGAGACACTGGCGCAGGGAACGGATACCGCCAATGTCCAAAAGGTTGTCGTCCAGCAACCGGCACTTCTCAGCGCCGCCGCATCCAACGCAGTTGTCGGGCTCACCACGGTTGTGGTTGCCTTGATCCTAGCGATGTTCCTGCTCTCGACCGGCACGCTGTTCTACGAGAAAATCGTCGGCATCATGCCCTTGCTGAGCGAGAAGAAAAGGGCGCTGCGGGTGATCTATGACGTTGAGCGTCAGGTGTCGCGATATCTGTTCACCATCACTCTCATCAATGCCGGTCTGGGCGTGGCGATTGGAACCGCCTTATGGCTCTATGGCATGCCAAACCCGGTCATGTGGGGTTGCATTGCAGCGGTTCTCAATTTTCTCCCGTTTATCGGAGCATGGGGTGGCGCCCTGGCGGTTGCCGCCACGGCGATGGTTGTCTATCCGACCCTTGGAGGCGCATTGATTGCGCCAGCCATCTATCTGGGTCTCACCATCCTTGAAGGCAATTTCCTGACGCCGATGATCGTCGGGCGCAGGCTCGAACTCAACATCGTCGCCGTGTTTTTGACCGTGACCGTCTGGGGGTGGCTGTGGGGTCTGCTGGGAGCACTGATGGCAGTGCCGTTATTGGTGGTGATCAAGGTGTTGTGCGACAACTTTGAATCGATGAGCGCATTCGGTCAGTTTCTCTCGGGACGGCCGGCCATCGAGGATGAGGAAGTCCCTGATGAGGGCAAGCCGGGCTGACCAGAGACGGCCAATAGATCGCCGCCCTGTGTGACTGCAGGCAGGAATCAAGCCCGGCCCTGTTGCCTGATCAGAAAGAACCCAAGCGCGTCAGATCCGCCCTGAGTGTTTCCGGATCGGTGAACAGCACCGACTGCCAGCCCGCGGCAATCGCGCCGTCGACATTCTTCTGGCTGTCGTCGATGAACAGGCTGGCGGCGGGTTCGAGGTCAAAACTCCTGGCATGGGTCTCGTAGATCGCCCGGTCCGGCTTGATCAGCCCGATCTCGCCCGAAACGGTGACGCCGCGCGGAACCTTCAGGAACGGGAACTTCTCGCGCGCTTCCTTGAAGGTGTCGGCGGCGAAATTGGTCAGCATCGTCACATCGCGGCCCTGCTGGATCAGGTCGAGCATGATGTCGACGCTGCCGTCATAGGCATGGCTGACCATCTCATGCCAATGAGTGCGAAAGGCCCGGATCAGATCGGCTTTGTCGGGATAGTCCGCGATCAGCAGCGCCTCCGCTTCGGCCCAGCTGCGTCCGCGGTCCTGTTCCAGGTTCCATTCATGGGTGCAGACCGTTGCAAAGAATTCATCGCGCTCGGTCTCATCCGGAATCAGCCGGCTGAACGGAATATTGGGATCGTAATGGACCAGCACCTTGCCGATATCGAACACGATATGGCGCACTGGGGGGCTCGCGGGGCGGTTGGTCTCGCTCATGGTGTGCCTTTTCTAAACAGCGCGGGGAAGGCGGCTCTGAGCACCTTCTTCATCACGGTGGGCAACGCTTCGCCAGTCAGCGAATCAGGGCTGCTCCACCACCCCTGATGATCTGGGGCGAGGGTGACAACCGCATGAAAAACCTCAAGCCGCAATTCAAAATGTGTAAACACATGTGTAATGACGCCCTTACCGTGCCAATTTGCCGCGAAAGGCGCCGATGTCGCACCGGTTGCGCCGTCCGCCCGCACGGTCCAATTTGTGGTGGGAACCCCGGTCATGCCGCCGAGCAGGCCCGTGTCCGGACGCTTGACCAGCAGCACCGCGCCATCGCCGCGTTCAGCCACGAAGGCGGCGCCGAGACGGACCGGTTTTTCCTTTTTTGCGGGCTTGACCGGAAATAGCTCCTGCCGGCCGGAGCAGCGCGCCTGGCACAAGTCAGACAACGGACACAGCGTGCAGGCCGGGCGTTTGGGCGTGCAGATCGTCGCGCCGAGATCCATCAGCGCCTGGGCGAAATCGCCAGGCCGCAGGTCCGGCGTGGCGCGCGCCACGGCGGCGCGGATTTCGGTCTTGGCTGAGGGCAGCGGCGTTTCAATCTCGAACAACCGCGTGAACACCCGCTCGATGTTTCCATCCACCACTGCCGCCGGTTGATCAAAGGCGATCGCCGCGATCGCCGCAGCGGTGTAGGGGCCGATGCCGGGCAGGGCGCGCAAGCCGTCCTCGCTGCCGGGAAAACGCCCGCCATGGTCTTTAGCCACCACATCAGCGCAGCGTTTGAGATTGCGGGCGCGCGAATAATAGCCAAGTCCCGCCCAGGCTTTCATCACGTCCTCGGTGTCCGCCGCGGCAAGGTCGGTCACGCCCGGCCAGCGCTTGGCGAAGGCGGCGAAATAGGGTTTGACCGCCTGCACGGTGGTTTGCTGCAGCATGATCTCGGAGAGCCAGACCCGGTAGGGATCGGCCACCACGCCATGGGCTCTTTCAGCCGGGCTCACCCGCCACGGCAACGAACGCGCGTGCCGGTCGTACCAGCCGAGCAGGATTGCCGCCAAATCGGGACCAGGCGCGGTGTTTGAGGGCTTTGCGGATGACATTGAACTCATGGAGCAGCGCGAGGGACGTGAGCGACCGAGATAGCGCGCCGATTGGTGACCGCAAGTCAAGATCATGTCGTGCCGCGGGCTTCGGCGCAATCCGCCGCTGCAGTCTTTCTCCATGGGGCCAGCTGCACCGCGCCGCGGCGGCGCAGTCCTGACCGGCTGCCCGTCAGGGGCGCCGGTCAGATCTGGAAAACCCGGTCAGGTTAGCTGCTGGGGACAGATGTTAGAGCCGGTTTCGGCCGGCCACCAGCCAGATCAGCAAGCCAATCACCGGCAACAGCAGAATAACCAGTATCCACAGGACTTTGCTGCCGGTCGAACCGCCGCCCTTGATGATCTGCAGAATGGCCCAGATGTCGAGGACCAGAATGATAATGCCCAGAATGCCGCTGTATTCAAAACCCATGTGAAAAATCTCCAATTCCGATCGCGCCGAAATGATGCGTTAGCTCAAGCAACTATTCTAGCGGAAAATGGTTCCATTGCCGCTATTCAAAGCCGCCATTCATGCCAATGCGCGGGTCAACCCGGAGATTGGGCGAAGGGCGGCGCTTTCCATCATTGCCGTTTCGCGCTATCCCGTCTTTCAGACAGGGTCAGGCCAGCCAGCGCGCCGGCCGGTTACAGAGCAAAGGCATCGCTGTGGCCAAGCCAAGCCATTTTGGCAAGACAAGGCAGATCGCCGAGATCGCCAATCGATTGATCGACCCGATTCTGGCCAAGCGCGCCGGCATCAACACGCTGCTGCTGGCCTCCTGGGACGAGATCGCCGGGGAACAATTTGCCGGGTGTTCGCGGCCGGAACGGATCCGCTGGCCGCGCCAGGACGGTCCGGACGAAACCGGCGGCGGCTTTTCGCCCGGTGTGCTGACGATTGCCTGCGAAGGCGCGCGGGCCTTGTTCCTGATGCATCAGGAGGCCGAGGTGATCGCCCGCGTCAACAGCTTCTTCGGCTTTCGCGCGGTCTCGCAGATCCGCATCGTCCAGAAGGCGGTCCATGCGCCAACCCGCAAGCTCGCGAGCCGTCCGCTCGATGCCGCGGAAAAGCACCGTCTCGCCGGAATGCTGGCCGAGGTGGAGGATCCGCGGCTGCGCGAGTCTCTTGAGCGCCTGGGCGCGGGCGTGATCAGCCGGCGGCCCAGAAGCTCTCAACGCCAGTCGTGATCACGGCTGCGTGAACAGGCGGCACTTGTTTGACCACATTTGACGTTATAGGAGATGGGGCAGGACCGGCGGCCAAAAACATCAGGAACGCCGGGCGCGGGCAGGACGCCGAACGGGTTGGGCGCGCGTGAACGAATTCAAACATGAAATGGGTGATTAGCATGTTCCGTTTGACGTCCCGACTGACCGCCGCCGCGACGATTTCGTTGCTCGCACTGACATTGACGGCTTGCTCGGATTCGTCTGAGGAAAAAACCGACGCCCCGGCCTCGACAGAGACAGCCGCCCCCGCGGAAACACCCGCGCCGGCCGAAACAACGGCAGCCGCCGAACCGGCAGCAACGCCTGCACCGGCCGAGACGACAGCACCCGCCCAGACCGCCGCCCCCGCCACGGCCGCTGTCGAAGCGCCGAAGGCTGATGGCGATGTCGACATGGCCAAGGTGCTGGAGCCCGGTCCGCTCAAGGACATGGCGCTCGGCGAGGAAACCGCGCCTGTCACCATCGTCGAATACATGTCGATGACCTGCCCGCATTGCGCCGACTTCCATGAGACCAACTTCAAGCCGCTCAAGGAAAAATACATCGACACCGGCAAGGTCCGCTTCATCCTGCGCGAATTCCCGTTCGATCCGCGCGCCGCGGCAGCCATCATGCTGGCCCGCTGCGCGCCTGAACCGCAGTTTTTTCCGATGGTCGATGTCTTGTTCAAGCAGCAGCGCACCTGGGCGACAGCCCCGGACGGGCGCGAAGCCCTGCTGCAAATCGCCCGTTTGGCGGGTTTTACACAGGAGACATTCGAGGCTTGCTTGACGAACCAGAAACTTCTGGACGATGTGAATGCGGTCAGGACCAAGGCCGCCAACGAGTTTGGGGTGCAATCCACGCCAACCTTCATCATCAACGGCAAGCGGTATCCGGGGAACATGTCGATTGAAATCATGTCGGCGATCATCGACCCGCTGCTTTAAGCGGGCGCCAGGTTCCAATCCCTTGCGACAATTTCGCGGGGTGAGCCTTGGTGTGTCGATGAGGGCCTCTGGCCGGGAGCTTCAGTCATGAGGTTCACCAAGCTTCGCGTCCTCGGATTCAAATCCTTCGTCGAACCCAACGAGTTCGTCATCGAGCGCGGGCTGACCGGTGTGGTCGGCCCCAATGGCTGCGGCAAGTCCAATCTTGTCGAGGCCATGCGCTGGGTGATGGGCGAGAATTCCTACAAGAACATGCGCGCCTCGGGCATGGACGATGTGATTTTCTCGGGCTCGGGCAACCGTCCGGCCCGCAACACCGCCGAAGTCGGTCTCTATCTCGACAATTCCGACCGCACCGCGCCCGCCGCCTTCAACGATTCCGACGAGATTCAGGTCACCCGCCGCATTGAGCGCGAGTCTGGCTCCGTCTACCGCATCAACGGCAAGGAGGCGCGCGCTAAGGATGTGCAGCTGCTGTTCGCTGACGCCTCCACCGGCGCCCGGTCGCCCTCGATGGTGGGGCAGGGCCGCATTGGCGAACTGATCCAGGCCAAGCCGCAGGCGCGGCGGCAATTGCTCGAGGAAGCGGCCGGCATTTCCGGTCTGCACTCGCGCCGCCACGAGGCGGAACTGAGGCTGCGCGCCGCCGAAACCAATCTCGAACGGCTGGACGACGTTACGTCTGAACTGGAATCGCAGGTCGAAAGCCTCAAGCGCCAGGCCCGCCAAGCCAACCGGTTCAAAACCCTGTCGGCGGAAGTGCGCCAATCCGAGGCGATCCTGCTGCATTTGCGCTGGTCGATCGCCAAGGGTCAGGAAGGCGAGGCCGAAAGCGCGCTCGCCCAGGCCACCTCGCTTGTCGCCGAACTGGCGCAGGCGCAGATGGATGCGGCGAAGAACCAGGCCGTCGCCGCCCACAAACTGCCCGAACTCCGTGAGGCAGAAGCCGCCGCCGCCGCCGCCCTGCAACGGCTGCAGATCGCCCGCACCCAGATCGACGAGGAAGCCGAGCGGATTGCCCGCCGCCGCGAGGAACTGGACCGGCGGCTGACGCAACTCAAGACCGACATTGAACGCGAGCAACGGCTGATCGCCGACAATGCCGGGATCATGCAGCGGCTCTCGGCCGAGGAAGCCGAGTTGAAGCTGGCGCTGGAAGGCAGCGGCGAACGCTCGGCGGCGTTGAAAGCGTC
>LADQ01000044.1 GCA_000961635.1 Hoeflea sp. BRH_c9
GCTCAGCGTTTTCCGATGTACCGCTTGCATCGTCTTCACGATTGCGGCGTCCACCGCGCTTGCCGCGCCGGCGGCGCTTGCCACGGTGCTGGTCGTCGCCATCAGCGTCAGCGGACGTCGTATCCTCGTCGGAGGATGCGTCGTCGGTCTCGTCATCGCCGCCGTCAGAGCCCTGATCGGATGATGCGGACTGCTCGTCGCCATTGGCGGTCTCGCCATCAGGCTTGCGGCCGCCGCGTCTGCGCCGTCTGCGGCGTTTCTTGCCCTGGCCGTCCTCGCGCTCGGGGCTGGCTTCAACCACCTGGGGTTCCGACGCTTCCTCGGTCTCCACACTGTCTTCAGGCGTTTCCTCGACAATTTCGACATCGTCGTCATCATCGGCATAGGCGGGTGCATTGACCATGATGTGATCAATGTTGACCGGCGTTTCCACCGCCGCGCCGCGATCGATGGCGAAATGGTTGACGCCGACGCTTTCGTCAGCCGAGAAGCTGATCGTCACGCCGAAGCGGTTTTCCAGATCGACAACGGTGTCACGCTTGTGATTGAGCATGTAGAGCGCGGTGTCGGCCGTGGTCCGCACGATGATGTCATGCGTGGTGTTCTTGAGCAGATGTTCCTCAACCCCGCGCAGCACATGCAGCGCCACCGAGGACTGCGACCTTATATGTCCGTTGCCGCCGCATGTCGGGCAGATCTGCATCGTGCTTTCAAGCACGGATGCCCTGATCCGCTGGCGCGACATCTCCAGAAGGCCGAAATGCGAGATCCGCCCCACTTGGATGCGGGCGCGGTCATCTTTCAGGCAATCCTTCATCCGCTTTTCGACCGCGCGATTGTTGCGGTTTTCTTCCATGTCGATGAAGTCGACGACGATAAGACCGGCCAGGTCGCGCAACCGGAGCTGCCGGGCCACTTCCTCGGCTGCTTCCAGATTGGTCTGCAGCGCCGTGTCTTCGATCGAGTGCTCGCGGGTGGAGCGGCCGGAGTTGACGTCGATGGCCACCAGGGCTTCGGTCTGGTTGATGATGATGTACCCGCCGGACTTGAGCGTCACCTGCGGTTGCAGCATGCGGTCGAGCTGGGCTTCGATGCCGGAACGGGCGAAGATCGGATGCAGGTCCCGATAGGGCTGAACCACCTTGGCGTGGCTCGGCATCAGCATCTTCATGAAGTCCTTGGCTTCGCGGTAGCCCTCCTCGCCGGAGACGATGATTTCCGAGATGTCCTTGTTGTAAAGGTCCCGGATCGACCGCTTGATCAGGCTGCCTTCCTCATAGACAAGGCTCGGCGCCGTGGACTTGAGGGTCAGGTTGCGGACATTTTCCCACAGCCGCATCAGATATTCGAAATCGCGCTTGACCTCGACCTTGGTGCGGTTGGCGCCGGCGGTGCGCAGAATGACGCCCATGCCCTTGGGGACTTCGAGCTCGCGCGCGATCTCCTTGAGCCGCTTGCGGTCGGGCAAATTGGTGATCTTGCGCGAAATGCCGCCGCCACGGGCGGTGTTGGGCATCAGCACCGAATAGCGGCCTGCCAGCGACAGATAGGTGGTCAGCGCCGCGCCCTTGTTGCCGCGTTCTTCCTTGACCACCTGAACCAGCAGGATCTGGCGGCGCTTGATGACTTCCTGAATGCGGTACTGCTTGCGCGGCTTGCGCTGCGAGCGCGTCGGAACTTCTTCCATCGCGTCCTCGGAGCCGACCGATTCAACCGAATCATCTTCGGTGTCGTCATGGCCGTTGTCGCCGCCGCCGTTTCTGCGCTTGCGCCGCGAAACCGGTTCGGAGATTTCCTCGGCTTCGACATCCGCCGCCATTTCGGTCGGCTTGTCATTGCCATTGGAATCGTCGCCGCTCGACCCGGAAACGTCGGAATTATCGCCGCTTGCAGCGGTCGCTTCACCGGTCGGGGCTTCGTCGCCGGCTTTCTTGCCCCGGCGGCTGCGGCGCGGGCGCGACTTGGTTGCCTTGGCCTCGTCGCCATCACCGGCCTCGGCCGGCTTTGCCTTTGGTCTTGATTTGCCCTTGCCGGGGACGATTTCGGCTTCGTCGGCGCTTTCAAAATCCGGATCATTGGCCGCGTCTTCGGCTTCCGCCTGAAGCAGGGCCTGACGGTCGGCGAGCGGGATCTGGTAGTAGTCCGGGTGAATTTCGGAGAAAGCCAGGAAGCCGTGGCGGTTGCCGCCATAGTCGACAAAAGCCGCCTGGAGCGATGGCTCCACACGCGTCACCTTGGCCAGGTAGATATTTCCGCGAATCTGCTTCTTGTGCTCAGATTCGAAATCGAATTCTTCTATGCGACTTCCACGTACGACAACGACGCGTGTCTCCTCACGATGGGAGGCGTCGATAAGCATTTTTTCTGCCATTGAGTATGAGCTCCTCGGCGCGCCTTCGACGTAATGGTCCGCCGGCCCGAAAGTTGGGGCAGGGGGTGGTCGATTGGCAATGCGCCGGATGAAAGATATTCCGGTGCTCGGCATGGGGCGGTGCTCATCAGGGACGTCACCGCGGCGTACAACGCCAGGGGCCTGTTCACACTTGGGGAGATCCGCATTTGCACCATAAGAGCCGGCCGGAATTCATTTGCGTATAGTCCTTGCGGACCGATGAAAACCCCAGGTGGGGCGTGCGGCACGAGCGCCGCGGTGGTTGTGGCGGGAATCCTCGCCCGCCGGTTTTTCAATGTCCTGGCCTCGGTCCGGTCGAAGGCAGACGCCTTGCCGTATTTTCAGCCATATTGCCTTGCAGGAGCAAACAGATTGGGTTTCCGAGGTGGAAACTGTGAGCCGTCCGCTCCGGGGAGAGATATTTAATAGACGACGGACGATCCGCACTCCTGGCGCCGTGGGCCCGATACGGGCGGCGGCCGGAAGGGTGACAGTTCTATCCCGTCAATACACTTTCCCAACGAAAGCTTCTATGGGGAGAACAGTCATCTGGCAAGCTGAAAACACCTCCCTTACATTTGCCCAACTTGTTTGGCCGGGCGGAGGTGCCGCTGAGGAAGGTCCGGCTTTGGCCGACATGGTAAACGAAGGCTTAACCGGAATGAGCGAAGCTGGAACCGGGCTCAAAAGGGCGAATCGCGGCTTCGTTGCGCCATTGCCGCGGTTTGCGGCTGCCTTGCGGGTTGGAGTGATTGGCGGACAAATGCGGTTATTGGCAAAACAGTGGCGGAACGAAGACACCCGAATCCGCATACCGGCGGGCCGCTGGGTGGTTCTTGCCGCGTTGGCGTCACTGGCGCTCTGGCCATCGCCGCTGCGTGCCGGACCGGACCAGGCCGACTCATCCCCGCATATCGCCATCGCGGCGCGCATGGCCGGTGATGACAACCGGGTCCGCCTGGTTCTCGATTTCGAGCGGCTGCCGGATTTCGAGCTCCGCTACCTGCACAATCCCTATCGCGCCGTCATCGACCTGCCGCAAACGGTGCTGGCTTTCCCCGAGGACTCGCTAACCGCGCGCGGACTGGTTACCGCCGTCCGGTACGGCAATTCGGGCAAGGGCAGGGCGCGTCTGGTGTTTGAGTTCGCCGCACCCGCCCGGATGGACCTTGTCGAAACCACCGAGGAAATCTCCGGCGCCATCCACCGGCTGGTGTTTGACGCCGTTGCCGTCGATGACGCGGCGTTTGCCGCGGAAGTGGCGAATTCGGTCTGGACGGAGGCAGGCCAGGCCGCCGCCGACGCGCAGTCCGCCGACCCGTCAGACGGCAGCCTGAAGATTGTCATCGATGCTGGCCATGGCGGAATTGACGGCGGCGCCGAAGGTCCTGCCGGGTCATCGGAGAAAAACATCACGCTGGCCTTTGCCGAGGCCTTCAAGGAAGCGCTGGAGGACGTCGATGGCGTCGATGTGTCGATGACCAGGACCGACGACAGGTTCCTTTCGCTGTCGGCCCGGGTCAGGAAGGCGCGGGAGGAAGACGCCGATCTGCTGGTTTCACTGCATGCCGATTCGATCGCGATCAGGTCGTTGCGCGGCGCCACCGTATATACCTTGTCCGACAAGGCCTCCGATGCGCTGGCGCAATCGCTGGCCGATCAGGAAAATCGGGATGAAGTCATCGGCGGCGCAAATCTGGAGAATGCGCCCGAAGCGGTGGCGGCGATCCTGGTCGATCTGGCCCGGGCCGAAACCCGGGTTTTCTCCGCCGGTCTTGCCCGTCAGGTGATCGATTCCTTTGAGGGACAGGTCAAACTCATCAACAATCCCCTGCGTCACGCCGGGTTCAGGGTCTTGCAGGCTCCCGATGTCCCGTCGGTTCTCGTTGAACTGGGCTATTTGTCCAACAAGGAAGACGAAAAATTGTTGACCGACGAGGAGTGGCGGCGCAACACCGCGCAGCTGCTGGCGCAGTCAGTTCGAAATTACAGGAAAACGATCTTGGCGAACCGGCGATGATGGCGGATAACGGTCATATCCGCTCCGTGGTGTTGCTGCAGTGTGACAGTACGGCGGCAGCTTGCCGGTCGAGGGCTTGTGCCGGGCCAAATCCGGGACTAGGCCCTATTTTACTCACAATGTCCGGGCTAACCGGACGCATGGGTTGGTTGGCCAATATTTTGGCGCGTCCCTTCGGGTCAACAAGAAAACAAGCGGTAACGGACTGATGATACGACTGATTGGATATTTCTTCGGGATTGGAACCGTGCTGTTTCTGGTCGTTGCAGCTGGCGTCGCCTGGTACATCGGAGATGTCTCCAAGGATTTGCCGGACTATGAAGTCCTCAACAGCTACGAACCGCCGGTGACCACGCGTGTGCATGCGGCTTCGGGCGAACTGATGGCCGAATATGCGCATCAACGCCGCTTGTTCCTCCCCATCCAGGCCATTCCAGATCGGGTGAAGGCCGCCTTCCTGTCGGCCGAAGACAAGAATTTCTATTCCCATCCCGGCGTTGACCCCTTCGGTCTGGCGCGCGCGGTCATCAATAACATCCAGACCGGGGGACGTCAGGGCGCGTCGACCATCACCCAGCAGGTCGCCAAGAACTTCTTGCTCACCAATGACCAGACCTATGAGCGCAAGGTCAAGGAAGCCATTCTCTCTTTCCGCATAGAGCAGGCCTATTCCAAGGACCGTATTCTTGAGCTTTACCTCAACGAGATCTTCTTCGGGCAAAACGCCTATGGCATCGCCGGCGCCGCGCTGACCTATTACAACAAATCCGTCAACGAACTGACCATCGCCGAAACAGCCTACATGGCCGCGCTTCCCAAGGCGCCCTCCAACTACCACCCGTTCCGTCATCCCGAACGCGCGGTCGAGCGGCGCAACTGGGTGATCGACCGGATGGTCGAGAATGGCTATGTCAGCAAAGTCGATGGCGCCGAGGCCAAGCAGCAGCCGCTTGGCGTAACGCCGCGCAAGACCGGCTCCTATCTGTTCGCGTCGGAGTATTTCGCCGAGGAGGTCCGCCGCGAGCTGATCGACCGCTATGGCAATGATGCGCTGTACGAGGGCGGACTGTCGGTCCGCACAACGCTCGATCCGAGGCTTCAGGCGCTCGCCCGCAAGGCGCTGCAGAAGGGCCTGATGAGTTATGACGAGCGCCGCGGCTTCCGCGGGCCGGTCGAACGCATTGATGTCTCCGGTGACTGGGGCGCGCTGCTTGGCAAGATTGACCCTCTGCGTGATGTGCCGGAATGGCAATTGGCCGTGGTGCTGTCGGCATCCGACGACAAGGTTGAGGTAGGCCTGCGCCCGGGGCAGGAGGCTTCCGGTTCAGTCGGCGCCGAGCGTTTGACGGGCTCGATCCTTGCCGAAGACATGAAATGGGCGTTCCGCCTCAATTTCCCGAATGAGAAGAGCCGGAACGTCAAACTGGCGTCCGAGGTGCTCACTCCCGGCGATGTGGTCTATGTCGAGCCTTTCGAGCTGGAAGGCGCGCAGCGCCTGCGGCTGCGGCAGCCGCCGAAGATTCAAGGCGCGCTGGTGGCCATGGATCCCCATACCGGCCGTGTGCTGGCCATGGTCGGAGGGTTCTCCTTCGCCCAGTCCGAATTCAACCGCGCCACCCAGGCGCAACGCCAGCCGGGCTCCGCCTTCAAGCCGTTCGTCTATGCCGCGGCACTCGACAATGGCTATACGCCGGCCTCGGTGGTGCTGGATGCGCCGATCGAGATCGTCTCCGGCGGCGAGATCTGGAAACCCAAGAACTATGGCGGCGGCTCGGCCGGCCCATCGACCCTGCGGCTCGGCATCGAGCGGTCGCGCAACCTGATGACCGTGCGGCTCGCCAAGGACATGGGCATGAACCTGGTGGCTGAATATGCCGAGCGCTTTGGCGTCTATGACGACATGCTGCCGGTGCTTGCCATGTCGCTGGGCTCGGGCGAGACCACGGTGATGCGCATGGCGTCGGCCTATTCCGTGTTCGCCAATGGCGGAAAGCAGATCAAGCCGTCGCTGATCGACCGGATCCAGGACCGTTACGGCAAGACCATTTTCAGGCACGAGGAGCGCAGCTGTGACGCATGCGTGGCCACGGCGTGGCTGTCCCAGGCGGAGCCCGAGGTCATCGATGAGCGCGAACAGGTGCTCGACCCGATGACGGCTTACCAGATCACCTCCATGATGGAAGGCGTCGTCACCCGTGGCACGGCCGCCAGCAAGGTCAATCTGGGCCGCCCGACCGCGGGCAAGACCGGCACCACCAATGAGGAAAAGGACGCCTGGTTCATGGGCTATACCGCCGATCTGGTGACGGGCGTCTTCATCGGCTTCGACAACCCAACCCCGATGGGGCGCGGCTCCACCGGCGGCGCGCTGGCGGCTCCCGTGTTCAACGAATTCATGCTGGCTGCGCTCAAGGACTCCCGGCCGGTCGATTTCCGCGTGCCCGAAGGCATGAAGCTGATCGCCATCAACCGCAAGACCGGCATGCAGGCGTTCGAGGGTGAAGGCGATGTGATCATGGAGGCATTCAAGCCCGGCACCGGCCCATCCGACGTCTATTCGGTCATCGGGCTTGAGGACTACGCCACCGGCGATGCCATCACCACCATCTCGCCACAGGCAAACCAGGCCGTCGTCAACGGCTCGGGCGGGCTCTACTGACCGTTTGCACTGCAGCCTTTTGACGGCTTTACATCGCCGGGACGCGCCCTTATGGTCCGCCCGCTTTGGCAAGGTACTTGCCTGAAAACCCGAGGAAACCAGAATCCCATGCGCGCAGAAACCCAGGTCGTTGTCGACGAAATCAAGCAGGCCATAAGCCTGCTGAGGAGGCATCTTTGACTGGGAACCTGCCCAGAAGCGTCTGCAATGGCTGAACCTCAAGGCTGAAGATCCGGCGATCTGGGACGATGCCCAGGAAGCCCAGAAGCTGATGCGCGAGCGCCAGCATCTCGATGATGCGATCAATGGTCTCAAGCGTCTGGAATCCCAGCTCGCCGACAATCTCGAACTGATCGAGATGGGCGAGGAAGAGGGCGACGGCGATATCATCGGCGAGGCCGAGGCGGCATTGAAGGTACTCAGAACCGAAGTCACCCGGCAACAGATCGAATCATTGCTGTCGGGCGAAGCTGATGGCAATGACACCTATCTGGAAGTGCATTCCGGCGCCGGCGGCACCGAGAGCCAGGACTGGGCCAACATGCTCTTGCGCATGTACACCCGCTGGGCCGAACGCCACGGCATGAAGGTTGAATTGCTGGAAATCCATGACGGCGAAGAGGCCGGCATCAAGTCGGCGACGCTCCTGGTCAAGGGACAAAACGCCTATGGCTGGCTCAAGACCGAATCCGGCGTTCACCGCTTGGTGCGGATTTCGCCCTATGACAGCCAGGCCCGCCGTCACACCTCGTTTTCGAGCATTTGGACCTATCCGGTGATCGACGACACGATCGATGTCGAGATCAATGAAAGCGATTGCCGTATTGATACCTACCGCGCCTCCGGCGCCGGCGGTCAGCACATCAACACCACCGACTCCGCCGTCCGCATCACCCACATTCCGACCGGGATCGTGGTGCAGTGTCAGCAGGAGCGGTCGCAGCACAAGAACAAGGCCAAGGCCTGGGACATGCTCCGGGCGCGGATTTACGAGGCGGAACTGAAAAAGCGCGAGGAAGCGGCAAGCGAGGAAGCCGCCTCAAAGACCGAAATCGGCTGGGGCCACCAGATCCGTTCCTACGTGCTGCAGCCCTACCAGTTGGTCAAGGATTTGCGCACCGGCACCGAGAGCACCAATCCGCAGGGCGTGCTGGACGGCGATCTCGATGATTTCATGGAAGCAGCCCTTGCCCAGCGTGTTTACGGCGGGGCCAATGAAGTCGAGGACCTGCAATAATCATTGCAATGGCCCCGTCCTGCCTGTCGGGTGGTTCGCGGCGGAACCTCTGCCTGATTGCGGACTAATTGCTCGATTGTTCCACCCGGATGTCGCCGAGATCATCGATGTAGACCGCCCAGGTGTCGGGCTCGATCACCTTCGGATCGGTCTTGAGATAGATATAGGCCGCGAAGCCGGGCTGGCTGGCCGCTCCGGTTGAGTCCTCCGGGCGGATATCGGTGACGTAACCGCCGAGCTCATTGATCTCGTCGATGCCGATGGTCAGGATCGAATTCGGCCCCTCCGGCGTCAGCGCGATCTGTTGCAGATAGACCAGCGACCGGTTGTCTTCGCCGCGAATGGCGATGAGGCGATAATAGCCGCGCATCGCAACTGCCGGCGCTGCCGGCTCAGCTTCGGCCGGGGCGGCTTCCGTGTCGGTTTCGGCCGGGGTTTCGGCTGGGGCTTCCGCCGCCTCCGGTTCGTCCTGGCTCTCCCAAAATCCGCCGCTGGTGACGAACAGGATTCGGGCGGGAACGCTGTCCGCCAGCGCCGAGGCGTCCTGGGCGAAAGCGGGCGCCAGCATCGCCGGGATCAGTCCGGCCAGCACAAGCAGCATTTTGGGGGCAGGGTAGGTCATCAGCTCATGTCTCCAGCAATCTGAATTCAGGGGAGGAATTGTTCAGCCAGAATGCGGTCATTCCATGAATGACTTGAATCGGTGAGGATGCGGGTGGTGTCGTCCTTGGATTCGGCAACCCGGACCTGGGTGACCGATTTGACTTCGTTGTGATCGGCCACGGCGTTGACCGGACGCTTTTCAGACTCCAGCACATCGATCGTGACGGTCACCTTGCTGGGCAGCAGCGCGCCGCGCCAGCGCCGCGGCCTGAAGGCGCTGACCG
>LADQ01000047.1 GCA_000961635.1 Hoeflea sp. BRH_c9
AGACAAGGCGGATCAGCGCCGAAGGCATGAGCGAGATGGTCTTCATCGCCCGCAAGGACGGGGGCGATGTCATGCGCATCGAGGGCATGGACGGCCGCGTCTCCGCCATCCGGATCTCGGGCGCGGGCATCGCCGACGAGCGCGGCATGACGATCGGACGCTCGGGCTTTACCGACTTCAAGGGCGACATCGGGCGCGACTGCAGCGTTCGGGAAGACCGGGAGGGGGCCACGCTGCTGTGCCAGAGCGAGGACGAGGCGATCATGTATTTCTTCACCTCGCCCATGCCGGTGTTCTTGAATGCCGACGGCAGCATCCGCCTCAACACCCTGCCCGCCACGGCGCCGCTGACCGGTATGTTGTGGTACCCGCTCGACTGACGCAGGAGCCCTGCCGCGCCTCCTTTTGCGGTTCGCGGGCGGGCGGCGGATCTAGGCCGGCATATGCACCTGATCGAACTCCATGACCTGCTGCGCCGAAGGCCGCGCCTGGCAGCGGGCGATCCAGTCCTTGATCACCGGCACATCGGGCGTGGCTTGCGGGAACCAGACATAGGGCGAGACCAGCAGCAGATCCGCCGCGGAAAATTGCGAGCCCAAAAGGTAAGGCGTCTTTTCCAGTTGCGCGGACAGGCGCGCCACCACTTCGGGAACGCCGCGGAAGGTGGCGTCGAGATAGGGATGGCTGAGGCCGGCGGCGTCAAGGACGATGACCGGCTCGACAACATCGCCGTACCAGGCAAGCCAGCTCAGATAAGTTCCGCGATCCGGTTCCCCGACCGAGCGGCCAAGTCCCTGTGCGGGGAACAGGTCGGTCAGATAGAGGATGATGGCGTTGGATTCCCATATCTCGACCCCGTCATGCACCAAGAGCGGCACCTTGCCTTCGGGATGCGGGTTGGCCGGATCGGCGCCGCCCGATCCATCATGGCGGGGAATGGTGACGATGCGGATGTCGACCTGATCAAGGATGCCAAGTTCCATGAGCAGGCGGATGATGCGGGATGAGCGGGATTGGGGCGCGTGATAGAGGGTGAGCATGTCGGTTCTCCTGGCCGGTTTGGTGGTGGAGACATACGACTAGCATTGTCATGATGACAATTTCTGTCAGCAGTGATTTGGGCGCAGATTGCGGATCGCGCAGGGTTACCCAAATGTCACAGCATCCGCCCGCTCTCCCCTTCTCACCAAAACTTGATCATGTTCCGGCGATTGCGACTGGCTTTGGCCACACTTGCCGGTAAGAACGCCTCCATGAACATTCGCCGTATCCTGTTTCTGTGTTTGCTGACCGTCACGATCGGGGTGACTGGGCCGTTTGCGCGCGGATTGTCGGCGCAAGCGGCGGCGTTGCTGCAGACTGCGGAAGTCAGCCGGCCTGGCGCAGTCACCAATCTGAAAACCGGCGCTTCCGCCGCCAAACGCTGCCAGCGCGGCGCCGTGGCCTGGTCGAGCTGCAGCTTCGATCTCGGCTACGCGCCGGAAATCCTGCAGATCGGCATGGCCGGCGCAGGCAAGGCCTTTGATCGGGTGCTGGATGGAACCGCGGGCGGTCTCTGGCGTTCAAGGCTGTTCAGGCCGCCGCGTTCGAGCTGAACCGAATCCGGGCCCTGGACGGCCCTGTTCCCTTCAGCATCAAAGGACTTAAATCATGATTACCCGACGCGTTTTCCTCAGCGCGGCCTCAATGGCTGCGCTCTCCGGCTGCACCTCAATTGGCAGCCGCGAGTTGACCGCCCCTGCCGTCAAACCACAGCCCAAGGTGATGCCGGCGCATTACGGCCCGGTGCTGGACGAAGGCTACGCCATACCCGCTGTGCCCTCGGGCGTTGTGCCCGAGCGCTATTGGCGCCAGCGGGTGTCCAATCCGTTCCCCGAGGAAGTGGCCGGCACCATCATCATCGACCCCAATGCGTTCTATCTCCACCTGGTCGAGGAGGGCGGAACCGCCATGCGTTATGGCGTTGGCGTCGGCCAGCAGGGGTTCTCCTGGGCCGGTGACGCGGTGATGCAGTACAAGCGCAAATGGCCGACATGGAAAGCGCCCGACGACATGGTGGCGCGCAATCCGGAGCTCGCGCCCTATTCGGTCGCCAATGGCGGCATGGCGCCGGGACTGCTCAATCCGCTCGGCGCACGGGCGCTCTATCTGTTCGACAATGGCGAAGACACGCTCTACCGGATTCATGGCAATCCGGAAGCCAATTCCATCGGCAAGGCGGTGTCTTCGGGCTGCATAAGGCTGCTCAACCAGGATATCATCGACCTGTACGAACGGGCGCAGCACCGCGCGAAGGTGATTGTCATATCGTCCACCCCGACGCTGTCGGCGGGCCTCACCTAGACCCTAAGGGCGGCACAGCCACTCGTCGACGACCGATGGCCAGCCATCGGTCGTCCGGCTCGGTGCAGGCGCTGAGGGCGGCCCCGGCGCGTCCGGCATTTTCTGGTTTCAATGTCGCGAAAAGGCGCGCGCGACAGGTGAAAATCGGCCAACACTTGCGGATTGCCCAATTCACCGCGCCGGGGGACATCCGCCCCGTTCGCGGCATCCAGCCGACCTGATGAAAACGGAAAATCGACAATGACCGCAGTGAGTTCGGTTGCGCCTGCCCAGTCCTCGCGTCCGGTCGAGGGGATCGCCTGCGTGGTGATGGGAACATGGTTCTTTGTCGGGCAGGACGTCATGGTCAAGGGGCTGCTTGGCGCGCAGCCTTTGTGGATGCTGATCTTTGTCCGGGCCTGCATCTCCATCCTGGTGCTGGCGCCGCTGATCGTCTGGCTCGGCGGCAAGCACCGGATTTACACGCCGCTGTGGCCGATTCATATGCTGCGGGCCTTTCTGCTGACCACCGGATTTGCGATGTTTTATGCGGCGTTTCCGTTCATGGGGCTTGCGGAGGTCTCGACGATCTTCTTCTCCGCGCCGCTGTTCATCGGCATCCTGGCCGCGATTTTCCTGGGCGAACGGATGGGCGCGCACCGGATCGGCGCGCTGATGGTGGGCTTTGCCGGCGTGCTGATCGCGATGGCGCCCGGCCAGGGCAGTTTCCAGTGGGTGGCGCTGCTGCCGCTCCTGTGCGCCGCGACCTATGCGGCCTCGATGATCCTGACACGGAAGATTGGCGATGGCGAAAGCAGCCTGACCATGGGTCTGTGGACCATCGGCTTTTCCGGCGTGCTGATCTGGCCGCTCGGCTGGCTGGTCAACACAATTGTGCCGATCGGGCCGGAATTTTATCATTTGCGGCTTGAATTCATCGTGCCCGACGGGCCGCAACTTGCCCAACTGGCGCTGCTGGGTCTGGTCGGGATGACCGGCTACATCCTGCTCAGCCGCGCCTACCAGGTGGCCAACGCCAGTCTGATCGCGCCGTTTGACTACAGCTATCTGCCATTCGCCACAACGGCGGCATGGATCCTGTGGGACGAGACGCCGAAGATGAACACGCTTGCCGGAATGGCGCTGATCATCGGCGCCGGGCTCTATATCGGCTATCGCGAACTGAGAGCCCCGGAGCGCGCCGTGTCGCCCGCACCAGTGGGCGAAACCGTCATTGCGACGGGGGTTCCGGCTGTGACGGAAGATGCCGAAGATCCGGCTTCAGGCGTGGTGTAAGTCGGGGGCCGCAACCGCCCCGATGCAGGGCTAGCCCACCCGGATTGCGCTACGCCGTGGCCCTTTCAGGCAAACGCCCAGACATCCTCGCGATAGATGCCAACGCGGTATCCGGCCGTTTCCAGCTTGACCAGCACATTGCCGATATCCAGCGCCGACAGCGATCCGATCTCGACCTTGATCATGCCCGGGCGATAGCGCGCGAGATCGAGTTGCTCGAACACGATCCAGTCGGCGCCTTCGCAATCGACGAGAAATGCGTCGATATAGGTGATGTTGTTGCGGTCGAGCAGCGTTTGCAGCCTCTCGCCCGGCACCTCGATCTCCTTGAGATAGGGCGCGAACTTGCTGAAATTGGGATCGTCTTCGCCCCAGACATTCTTGCCCGACATCAGGTTGCTCTCGGTGATCGAGGAGCAGCCGATGAATTCGATCGGCAGCTTGCCTGATTCCAGCGCTTCGGCTTCGAAGGTTTTCACCGTGATCGCGCCGCCGGCGGGCGTTACCGCCACGGGCTCGACAATGAAGCGGCTTGTATCGGGATAATTGGCGCGGAGCCTGACCTGATTGTAGGGTATAGGCTCGACCAGCAGCGCCCTCGATCCGCGGATGCGGTTGAGCCACGGCGTCACATCGTCAAACAGCAGACCGTCGCAGGCACCGACATTGACCATCTGGAACGGCCGTTTGCCACCGGACAGCGACTTGAGCGCTTCGGCCGCCAGATATCTTGTGCCCAGCAGGCAGGGCCCGCGATTCAGCACTGCCCTGGGAACCGCAAGCGAGGCACAGAGCCTGACGAAGTCGGATGCAATGCTCATGGTCTGTCTCCGGTTTGGATGGGATGCCAGCTATCCCCAACGGACGCTGTCAGCTTGTCGAAGGCGCGCGAAAGGTGCGGCCAGGGCCTGGAAAGCAATCGGTTTGGCGTCTCGCAATATAATGTCACTTGCGGGTTGAAGCTCCGCCACCCTAGCCTTTCCGTGTTAAAAGTTCGTTGATCGCCGCGTTGCCGGTCCGCTCCACCGGGCCGCAGACCATGCAATGCCCGAGGCGCGGCCAATCCGCGCTGCCTGCCCCATCGACGTTCAGGGAGACGCCGCGGTTTGCGGAAAGCCGAAAAACTGTTATTGATTGATCACTCAATCAAAATTATCATGCCACCACGATTTCCAAATTGGAAACCAGTCAATCAGTCTCCGGAGGCACGCATATGCCAAAAATCGGCATGGAACCAATCCGCCGCAAGGCGCTGACCGATGCGGCGATCGAGGCCATCGGCGCGCGCGGTTCGATGGATGTGACAATGTCGGACATCGCCGGACGGGCCGGCGTGTCGCCGGCGCTGGCGCATCACTATTTCGGCTCCAAGGAATCCCTGATCATCGAATCCGTCCGGGCGCTATTGCGCGATCTCAGGGGCGATGCGGAACGGGCGCTGAAGGCCGCAAAGAGCCACCGCGCGCGGATCTCGGCGGTGATCGCGGTGAGTTTTTCCGACAAGCAGTTTTCCGACGAGACCGTGGCCGCCTGGCTGGCATTTTATGTCGACGCCCATCGCGTACCGGAAATCCGGCGGCTGTTGTCGATCTATTCCCGTCGGCTGCATTCCAACCTTTTGAGCGGGCTGAGCCCGCTGGCTGGAGAAAGCGACGCCGAACGCATCGCCGAGGGGGCGGCGGCGATGATCGACGGGCTCTACATCCGCAAGGCGCTCGGCACCGGGGCGGCGCGCCATGACGCGGTCGCCCTGGTCGAGGACCATATCGAGACGCAATTGCTGGAAATTCGCGGGAGGACAGTATGACGGTGACCGGACGACCCAACATTCTCATCGTCATGGTCGACCAGTTGAACGGAACCCTGTTTCCGGATGGGCCGGCGGAGTTCCTGCATGCGCCGAACCTGAAGAAGCTCGCCCAGCGCTCGACCCGGTTCGCCACCAACTACACCGCCTCGCCGCTGTGCGCTCCGGGGCGGGCCTCGTTCATGTCCGGGCAATTGCCGCGGCGGACGCGGGTCTATGACAATGCGGCGGAATTCGCCTCCGACATTCCGACCTATGCGCATCATCTCAGGCGCGCCGGCTATCACACCTGCCTGTCGGGCAAGATGCATTTTGTCGGCCCCGACCAGATGCACGGCTTCGAGGAACGGCTGACCACCGACATCTACCCTGCCGATTTCGGCTGGACGCCGGACTACCGCAAGCCCGGCGAGCGGATCGACTGGTGGTATCACAATCTGGGTTCCGTCACCGGCGCGGGCGTGGCCGAGATTTCCAACCAGATGGAGTATGACGACGAGGTGGCGTTCTTCGCCACCCAGAAGCTGCACCAGCTGTCGCGAACCAGTGACGACCCGTCGGCCCGTCCGTGGGCGCTGACGGTGTCGTTCACCCATCCGCACGACCCTTACGTGGCGCGGAAAAAATACTGGGATCTCTATGAAGGTTGCCCGGAGCTCACGCCGCGCGTGGCGCCGATCCCCTACGCCGAAATGGACCAGCATTCGCAGCGTCTCTACATGGCCAATGATTCCGAGCGCTTCGACATCACGCAAGACAATGTGCGGCGGTCGCGGCAGGCCTATTTCGCCAACATCTCCTATCTCGACGACAAGATCGGCTCCATTCTGGAAACGCTGGAAGCCACCCGCATGGCGGACAACACCATCGTGGTGTTCTGTTCCGACCATGGCGACATGCTGGGCGAACGCGGCATGTGGTTCAAGATGAGCTTTTTCGATGGCTCGTCGCGAGTGCCGCTGATGATCGCGGTTCCGGGCGGAAAAGGCCGTCTGGTGCACGAGCCCACCTCCAATCTCGACATCACCCCGACGCTGGCTGATCTCGCCGGGGTCTCGCTCGAAGAGGTGGCGCCCTGGACCGACGGCGAAAGCCTGGTTCCGGTGATGGGCGGCGAAACGCGCACAGCACCGGTGCTGATAGAATATGCGGCCGAAGGCTCGCAGGCGCCCTTGGTGGCGATCCGCGACGGCAAGTACAAGTTCAGCCATTGCGAACTCGATCCGCCGCTGCTGTTCGATCTCGACGCCGATCCGGAGGAACTCACCAATCTCGCAAACGACCCGGCCCATGCCGAGCGCGTAGCCGACTTCATGGCCCGGGTCCGGGCGAAATGGGACATGGCGCGTTACGACGCGGAGGTGCGCGAAAGCCAGGCGCGGCGCTGGGTGGTCTATGAGGCGCTGCGGAACGGCAGCTACTACCCCTGGGATTTCCAGCCGCTGCAAAAGGCCTCGGAGCGCTACATGCGCAACCACATGGACCTCAATATTTTGGAAGAATCACAACGGTTTCCAAGGGGAGAGTAAGATGCTGACAGTCTATGGCAGGGCGACATCGTCCAATGTGCAGGCGGTGATGTGGTGCATCGGCGAGTTGGGGCTCGCCTATGAAAGGCTCGACATCGGCCATGCCCATGGCGGCAACCGGACGCCGGACTATCTGTCCATGAATCCCAACGGGCTGGTCCCGGTGGTGCGCGACGACGGCGGCGCGCCGATGTTCGAGAGCGCCGCAATCGTGCGCTATCTCGCCTGCAAATATGGCGACGAGACATTCTGGCCGCGCGAGCCGGGCGTTCGCGCCCAGCTCGACATGTGGGCGGAATGGATCAAGACCAGCTTCGGGCCGGCATTCGGCAGCGGCGTGTTCTTCCCGATGGTGATCCAGCCCGTGGCGCAGCGCGACCATGCGGCGATCTCCGCGGCAATCGAAAAACTCAAACCCCTGGCGCTCATTCTGGATGCCCGGCTGCGGGAAGGCCCGTATCTCGATGGCGAGCACTTCAGCTTTGCCGACATCATCTGCGGCCATCTGATGCACCGCTACTTCACCCATGAATTCGACCGCGCGGACACCCCTGCGCTCAAATCCTATTTCGAGGCGTTGCAGGCGCGACCCGCCTATCGCGAGCATGCGATGGTTTCCTACGAACCTTTGAGGGCCAAGCCATGACCGCACAGCCCCCCGCCTCCCACCACATCGGCGGCGCCTATGTCGAGGACAGCGACGGCGCCGCAATCGAGAGCATCTATCCGGCCACCGGCGAATTGAACGCGACGTTGCACTCGGCGACGCCTTCAATCATCGAGCAGGCGGTCGCAGCCGCCACGGCGGCGCAGCCGGCCTGGGCGGCGCTCAAGGGTGTGGAACGCGGGCGGATCCTGTTGCGCACGGCTGAGATCCTGCGCGAGCGCAATGAAGACATCAGCCGCATCGAGACGCTCGACACCGGCAAGGCGATCCAGGAAACGCTGGTCGCCGACGCGGCCTCGGCCGCCGATGCGCTTGAGTATTTTGGCGGGCTCGCCGGCGCGATCACCGGCGAGCACATCGATCTGGGCGGCGACTTCGTCTACACGCGGCGCGAGGCGCTAGGCGTGTGCGCCGGCATCGGGGCCTGGAACTACCCGATCCAGATCGCCGCCTGGAAATCGGCGCCGGCGCTCGCCTGCGGCAACGCCTTCATCTTCAAGCCCTCGGAGATGACACCGCTGTCAGCCCTGCTGCTCGCCGAAGCCTTCACCGATGCCGGCCTGCCCGCAGGCATCTTCAACGTGGTGCAAGGTTTTGGCGATGTCGGCGCGGCGCTCGCCACCCATCCGGCGATCGCCAAGGTGTCGCTCACCGGCTCAGTGCCGACCGGCGCCAAGGTGATGGCGGCGGCGGCGCAGACCATTAAATCGGTGACCATGGAGCTTGGCGGCAAATCGCCGATCCTGGTGTTTGACGACGCCGATCTCGAAAGCGCCATCGGCGGCGCGATGCTCGGCAATTTTTATTCGACCGGTCAGATCTGCTCGAACGGCACACGGGTGTTCGTGCAGCGCGGCGTGTATGACCGTTTTCTCGAACGGCTGAAGACCCGCACCGAGGCGATCCGCATCGGCGACCCGCTCGATCCCGACACCCATCTCGGGCCGATGGTTTCGGTGGCTCAACGCGACAAGGTGCTGGGCTACATCGAGGGCGGCAAGCGCGAGGGCGCGCGGCTGGTGACAGGTGGCGGCGTGCCGGAACTGCAGGGGTTCGAGAACGGCGCCTGGATCCAGCCGACGGTGTTCGCCGACGTCACCGACGACATGACCATCGCGCGCGAGGAAATCTTCGGGCCGGTGATGAGTGTGCTCGCCTTTGACGACGAGGACGAGGCGGTCGCCCGCGCCAACGCCACCCCGTTCGGACTGGCGG
>LADQ01000183.1 GCA_000961635.1 Hoeflea sp. BRH_c9
CGCCGCCCGGCTCGCCGCGATCGCCGGCGGCACGTCCTTGCGCACCGGATCAACCAGGCAGACCAGCCCCACCAGCATCAGGCCGGCATAGGGATCGGCATCCTCCCGGCCGCTGCGCTTCATCGCCAGCCCCAAAAGCCTGAGACCCTCCTGCGCGGCTGTTGAGCTGCGGTCCTTCCACAGCTTGCGCGCCGCATCGTCAAGAGGCTGCGGGCCATCCGGACCGAGCACTTCCTCGGCGCTGTCGATCACCCCTTCCGGCGCGCCCTTGACCGCGACGAGATAGTGATCGCCGTCCTTGTGCACGGTGGCCATCATCTTGGCGACGGGATCGAAGGCGTGTTCGCGGATTTCGGGGAAGTCCTGCAGCAGGCCCGCATGGGTGACCCCTTCTGTCCCGGCGCCCGTCAGCAGCGCCAGCTCCATCGGATCGCCCGCCCGGCCATCCTCCTTGCCGTCGCCCAGTTCGGCGTTGGTGCACAGCACCCCGATCCTGATCGCCCAGGTCAGCGGATCATCGGAGGCCGGATCGTGACGGGTTCCCGCCTCGTCTCCGGATTCGACAAAATGCCGGTCGCCGTCATGGCCTTCCAGTCCGGCATCGCCGCCGTCGAGCAGGTAGCGCACCACCGTCATCCGGTTTTCGGTCAGTGTTCCGGTCTTGTCGGTGAGGATCACCGTGGTGGCGCCCAGCGTCTCCACCGAGGAGAGCTGGGTGATCACCGCGTTGCGCTGGCTCATCCGCCACATGCCGCGCGCCAGGGAGAGCGTCGCCACCACCGGAAGCCCCTCGGGCACGGCGGCCACCGCCAGCGCCACGCCGGTCTGGATCATGGCCACCACCTCATGGCCGCGCAGGATGCCCGCGCCGATGGTCATCGCGGCGAGCACGAAGGTGAGCCAGACCAGCCTGTGCCCGAGCCGGTCGAGCCGCTTTTCCAAGGGCGCCACTTCGCTTTCGGCGCTCTGGACAAGATCGCTGATCCGGCCGAGTTCGGTATTCATGCCGGTTGAGACAACCAGTCCCTCGCCCGTCCCTTGCGTGATGGCGGTTCCCTTGAAGGCCATGCAGAGACGGTCGCCGATCGTCGCATCCTGACTTACGGGGTCCACGGATTTGATCACCGGCAGGGATTCCCCGGTCAGAACGGATTCGTCGGCCTGCAGGTTTGAGGCCGCGCTGATCCGCAAATCGGCTGTCACCACGTCGCCTGCCTCGAGGATCACCACATCGCCGGGCACCAGCGCATGCGCGTCGACCATCTGCTCCCGGCCGGCCCGGCGCACCCGCGTTTTCACCTCGGCGATGCGCATCAGCGCATCCATGGAGCGGGCGGCGCTGATCTCGGTGAAGAAGCCGATGGCGCTGTTGATCATCAGCACCGCGACAATCGCCGCGCCTTCGGCGACATCGCCAAAGGAAAACGACAACAGCGCCGCCGCCGCCAGCAGCCAGACGATGATGCTGCTGAACTGGTGCGCCAGGATGGTCAAAGCGCTTCTGGGCTTCTGACGCCGCAGCCGGTTGGGTCCGTGCGTCTTCAGCCGTTCGCGTATCTGCGCCGGGCCGAGGCCTGTGGCCGGATCGGTGTCAAGCCAGCTTGCGACGTCCCGCAGCGGATGCGCATGCGCGCTTTTCAACCTGTCTTCCGCCACGTCAACTCCTGCTTTCGAAACGTCCTGTCGCGGCTGTCAGCCGGGATCATTGCCGCCATCAAACCGGGGCGGCAAGCGCCCCGCCAAATCCACCGGTTTACGGCTTGCCGTTCTCCCAGATCACGTCCTGGCCAAACAGCGGCACGGTGGAGATCGCCATCTTGGCCGAGCCGTCCTGCACCTGCTGGGAATTGACCAGATAGATCAAGGTGTCGTTTTTCTTGTCATAGATCCGGTTGACCACCAGCGACTTCCAGATCAGCGACCGCGATTCCTTGAACACCACATCGCCGTTTTCATCGAGATCGATGTCGCCGATGGTGATCGGGCCGGTCTGGCGGCAGGCGATGGAGGCGTTGGAGGGGTCCTCGAACCAGTTTCCCTTCTGCAGCCGGTCGATGATGCCGCGGTCGAAATAGGCGACATGGCAGGTCACGCCCTTGACCTTGGGGTCGCTGACCGCGTCGATCAGGATGTCGTTGCCGAGCCAGTCGACGCCGACCTCGCCGACCTGTTCGGCCTGGGCGGAACTGATCATCAGCGGCGTCGACAGGCACGCCACTGCGACGAAGCCTGCCGAAAGTGCCGGGCGGATGGATTTGCGGATGGTCATGAACTTGTCTCCTTGCGCACTCAACGCGGCGGCGGGTGGCAAGTTCCCGGCGCGCTGCTTGTGAATCTCATTTCAAGATATGGACCCTGCCGATGACAAATGAAAGATACCGCAACCTGGACGGGCCATGATGCGGCACAAGAGCGCGTCAATCGCCGGAGCCGCTTGGCATTGCGCCCGCCGCGCGCTAAACAGGGCCATGAGCACCGCACCCGCGCCGCACCGCCAATCACATGCCTTGAGGGGATTGCTTCCCCGCGCGCTCGGCCTGTTGGCCGCGGCGATGGCGACCGGACTGGTGTTTGCGGCCTGGCAGACAAACGGACCGGCGCTGCTCAACGTGCTGGCCGCCAACGCGCTGGCCTGGTGCCTCTGACCTGACCTGCCACAACAGACCCCGCGCCCGGCCATGGCCGGCGACGCCTGGAGACTTCGATGAAAGCCGTTCGCATTGCCCTTTGGATCCTGATCGCCGCCTTCGCGGTGATGCTCGGCTGGTTGACCTATGAATG
This sequence comes from Hoeflea sp. BRH_c9, assembly GCA_000961635.1. Classification (GTDB taxonomy): domain Bacteria; phylum Pseudomonadota; class Alphaproteobacteria; order Rhizobiales; family Rhizobiaceae; genus Hoeflea. Next base: position 2,782 of record LADQ01000183.1, read on the forward strand.
GCAGGTGAGCGAGAATCAGGTCGCCGCAAAGCCCTATGGCGTGCCGTTTGAACTTACCGATCAGTCCGGTGGGCCAATCACCGAGGCCGCCTTCCAGGGCCGGCCGACGGCGCTGTTTTTCGGCTTCACCCATTGCCCGGAAGTCTGCCCGACCACGCTTTATGAACTGGATGGCTGGCTCAAGCAGGTCGATCCTAACGGTGACAAGATCGGCGCCTATTTCGTCACCGTCGATCCGGAACGCGACACGCCGGAGCTGTTGGGCAACTACATCTCCGGCGTCACCGACCGGGTGACCGGCATTTCCGGTCCGCCCGAGAAGGTGGCCGAGGTTATCCGGGGCTTCAACATCTACGCCAAGAAGGTCCCGGCCGACCCCAAGAACCCCGAGGGCGACTACACCATGGACCACACGGCCTCGGTGTTTCTGCTCGACGCTCAGGGCCGCTTCAAGAGCACCATCGCCTGGGGCGAGAACCCGGAAAACGCCATCGCCAAGCTCCAAAACCTGCTTTAGGTCACTGCGGTCGGCCTCTATCGCCGGCCCGCATTCACCGCGTTTGGTTTGAACTATTCCCCGCCTGCCGCATTTGAGCGCTTTACAGCCTCTGGCGGGCGTTCGATAGAACGGGACGCAGGGCAAGGCACTTTTGCGCCGCGACAGGGGACTGACATGGACGACATCGTTCTCAAACTTGCCGTCATCGGCGCCGCGGGAATTGCAGCGCAATGGTTTGCCTGGAAGCTGCAACTGCCGGCCATCGTGCTGCTGCTCGCCGCCGGCTTCATCGCCGGCCCGGCCACGGGGTTTCTCGATCCGGTCGCCGATTTCGGCGCGGTCTACCGGCCGATGGTGTCCATCGCCGTGGCGATCATCCTGTTCGAGGGCGGGCTGACGCTCAATTTCAGCGAAATCAGCGAGACCTCCAAGGCTGTGCGCCGCATAATCATGTATGCCGGGCCGCTGACCTGGGCGATGGCGGTATTCGCCGCCCATCATATTGGCGGGCTGAGCTGGCCGACGGCGATCGTACTCGGCGCCATCCTGGTGGTCACCGGACCGACGGTGATCATGCCGCTTCTGCGTCAGGCCCAGCTCGACACCCGTCCGGCTTCGCTGTTGCGCTGGGAAGCCATCGTCAACGACCCGATCGGCGCGCTGTTCGCGGTGGTCGCTTTTGAGGCCATGCTGGTCTATAGCGGGCTGCACCGCGCCGACAATATGGTGATGCTGGTGGTGGTCGGCTTTGGTCTCGCCATTGGCGGCGGCTGGGCGGCGGCGAGACTGATCGTCTGGTCGTTCGTGCGCGGCCATGTGCCGGAATATCTCAAGGCACCGGTGCTGCTGTCCACCGTGGTGGCGGTCTATGCGGCAACCAATATGGTGCTCGAGGAAGCCGGCCTGTTGACCGTGACGGTGATGGGCGTGGTGCTGGCCAACAGCCGCATTGCCTCGCTCACCGACATGCGCCGTTTCAAGGAAACCATCACCACGCTGCTGGTCTCGGGCGTCTTCATCATCCTGACCGCCTCGCTCAGCATTGATGACATCCGCTCGCTCGACTGGCGCGCGGCGCTGTTTGTCGCCTCGCTGCTGTTTGTCATCCGCCCGGTGGCGATCATGCTTGCCACGTTTGGCTCCGGCGCCACCATGCAGGAGCGGCTGCTGACCTCGTGGATCGCACCGCGCGGCGTTGTCGCCGTCGCCGTCTCCGGACTGTTCGGAACGCTCTTGGCCGATGTCGGCGTGGCCGATGCCGGCCGGATGGTGGCCTTCACCTTCGCCGTGGTGGTCACCACCATCGTACTGCACGGTTTCACGCTGGCGCCATTGGCAAGATTCCTTGGCTTGAAGAAGGCCTCGACGCCGGGCATCCTGATTGTCGGCGGATCGCGCTGGTCGACGGCGCTGGCGGCCAAGCTGAAGGAGGCCGAGGTGCCGGTGATGCTGGCCGACCAGAACTGGAACCATCTCACCGAAGCGCGGCTCGCCAGCATTCCGGTCTATTTTGGCGAGGTGCTGTCGGAATCGGCCCACCATGCGATTGACCCGAAGCGGTTTTCCAACCTGATCGCGACGGGGGACAACGACGCCTACAATGCGCTGGTGTGCACCGATTTCGGGCCGGAACTGGGCCGCAGCCATGTGTTCCAGATCGGTCGATCCGACGAGAAGGCGCGCAAGGCGCTCAATTTCACCCTCGGCGGACGTTCGCTGACCAGGGAACCGGTCAGCTTCCTGGACCTGCGCGAAAGGCTGCTCGAGGGCTGGACCTTCCAGCTCACCCGCCTGACCGATGAGTTCGGCTGGGATGACTATGAGGCGTCGCGTTCCGATGGCGCGCTGATCCTGTTGTGGATCAAGCCCTCGGGCGCGCTGGTGTTCGCCGCCGCCGCCTCGAACACGCCCGGAGCCAACGACCGCATTCTCAGCTTCGCCCTGCCCAAGACCGAGGCCCGCGCCGAAGCCGCCAGCAAGACCGCCCGCAAGGCCGAGATGACGCCCGCCTCGCGGGCCGACAACAGCGAAGGAAAAACCGCATCGTGAGCGAGCACCGCTACTACATTGTCACCAACGAGGCCGGCGCCAGCCTGGCGCTCGATCTGCTCAATGATCTTTTCGAGGACGAAGGCCTGCCGGTCGCCACCATGGAGATCGACGAGGCCAGGGGCCTGTGGGAGGTCTCGGTCTATGCGGGCGGCGGGCCCGACGACGCGCTCAAGGCCCGCATCGCCGCCATCCTGGAAGGCCCCTTCCCCGATGCGAAAATCGAACTCGAGGTGTTTGGCGACACCGACTGGATCGCCAAGTCGCTCGAAAGCCTGAAGCCGGTGAGCGCCGGGCGGTTCCTGGTGCATGGCGCCCATGACCGCGCCGCGGTGCGGCCGCATCATCTGGCCATCGAGCTCGAAGCCGGACAGGCTTTTGGCACCGGCCATCACGGCACCACCGCCGGCTGCCTGGAAATGATCGAGATGGTGATGCGCGCGAGCCCCGCCGGCAAGCGCGGCGTCGACCCGGTCCTCGATCTCGG